>NZ_JASIAL010000288.1:0-15696 GCF_030042015.1 Trebonia sp.
GCCTCTGACGCGAACACCTTCGCCATCCCGGTTTCCGCGTCGGCCCGCTCCCCCGCGTCCAGCCGGGCAGCCGCCCAGTAGGTGAGCAGGCGGGCGGCCTGCACCCTCGTCGCCATCTCGGCGATCTTCAGCTGGATGGCCTGGAAGTCGCCGATGGGCTGGCCGAACGCGGTGCGCTCGGTGGCGTACCGCAGGGCCTCGTCGTAGGCGCGCTGGGCGACGCCCACGGCCCGGGCGGCGATGTTGATCCGCCCGGTTTCCAGCGCGGACAGGGCCTGCTGCATGCCGCGGCCCTCGGTGCCGCCAAGGAGCTGGTCCGCGTGCACCTGGACGTCGGTGAGGAGCACCTCGCATGATTCCGGGCCTTTGTAGCCGAGCTTCGGGATGTCCTTGGTGACGGCGAACCCGGGCGTGCCCGCGTCGATCAGCAGGATGCTCATGCCCCGGTGCGCGGGGACGGCGGCCGGGTCGGTCTTGACCAGCACCGGCAGCGGGTCCGCGTGCCTGGCATTGGTGATCCACATCTTCGTGCCGTTGACGACGTAGTGGTCGCCGTCGCGGCGGGCGGTGGCGGTGATCCCCTGCAGGTCGGTTCCCGCGCCTGGCTCGGTGAGCGCGATGCCGGTGCGGCGGGCGCCGCTGGCCAGCTCGGGCAGGTACTTCTGCTTTTGCTGCCCGGTGCCGTGCCTGGCGATCATCCAGCACGACAGCGAGTGGCTGCCCAGGATCCCCGCGATCCCCATCCAGCCGCGGGAGATCTCCTCGAACGTCACGGCGAACGACACGCTGTCGGCGCCCATGCCCCCGTACTCCTCGGGCACCAGCAGGCCGAACAGGCCCAGCCGTTTCATCGTGTCCACGATCTCGGCCGGGTAGCGGCCGGCCTGCTCCCAGTCCCGCGCGACCGGGACGATCTCCTTGTCCACGAACGACCTGATCGTGTCGCGGTAGAGCCGCTGTTCGGGGGTGAGCGTGAAGTCCATGGCTTTGCCTTATCCGGGTTGGTCGGGTGACGGGGCGCCGAAGGCTCCTTCGCCGGCGAGCCTGGCGGGGTCGGCGTCGTCGTACTTCAGGAGGGCGCGCAACACGTCGCCGGGTGCTGGTACACGTCCCCGACCTGGAAGTCCTCGTAGAACCGTCCCTGCCAGCCCGGCCTGACGGCCGGTGTGCCGGCGCCGGCCGTCGCACCGTCAGGATCCTCTGTCACAGCCACGAGCTTAGGGGGCGTTCCGCGGCAGGCGCGCTGCCGGCCGCGGGCGAGCTGACCGACGGCAGCACCGGCCGGTGACGGTGGCGGGCAGACCTAGGAGACGACGCCGCGGTCGATCGCTCCGCTGACCGAGACAACCCACCACAGGCCCATGGCATCGGCCTGGCCGTTCGCCTGGCCCGGCCCGTAGTCGCCCGTGAAGAGGTAAAGGGGCCACTTGTCGTAGGTGACCTGGAGCTCGCCGTCCGGGCGCCGGTCCGTGCCGAGCAGTGCCGGGTTGATCCCAGGCCCGGCCAGCGGCTTCGTCACGCCCTTGGGCAGGACCAGGGGCGGCCAGCCAATCAAGCAGGCCGGCGAGCAGACCGATGGTCCCTGCTTGTCCGGCGTGTACAGGTACAGCGTCCGGCCGGCGCCGTCGGCGAGTATCTGGCCGAGGCCGCCGATGGTGGTCGCGCGCACCTCATACGCGGGCGGGCCGCTGGCGGCGGCAGAGCCGCACGAGGTCGCCAGGACCGCGGCGGCCGCGCAGGCGAGTGCCGCCCGGGCCGCCGCTGTCATCGCGCCGCCAGCGTCGTGGTCATGTGAGGTAGCCCTCCCGTGCCGCCCTTGGCAGGGCCGGAACCATCCGGCTTTCCGCCGCTTACGTTACCCGGTTGGTTGAATGTGATGACGACGGCTACGCGGACCGGATCGGCTTGAGACCGGACGCCGAGCGATGGCAGGGGGGATTCATGCGTGCGGTAGAGATGACGGCGGCCGGCGGGCCCGGGGTCCTGCGGCTGGCCGACGTGCCCGAACCGCAGGTCACCGGGGAGCGGGACGTGAAGGTCCGGCTGCGGGCGGCGGGCATCAACCCGGTCGACTACAAGCTGCGCTCCGGCGGCACGATCGGCGGGGTGCTGCCCGCGGTGCTCGGCTGGGATGGGGCCGGGATCGTGGAGAGCACGGGGCCGGGCGTCAGCCGGTTCGGCGCCGGCGATGAGGTGTACTTCTGCGACGGCGGTTTCGGGCCGGTACCCGGCACCTACCAGGAGGTCAAGGTCATCGACGAGCGGCTGCTCGCGCGCAAGCCGCGGCGGCTGTCGTTCATCGAGGCGGCCGCGGCGCCGCTGGTGACGATCACCGCCTGGGAGGCGCTGCGCGAGCGCGCCCGGGTGGACAAGGACCAGCACGTGCTCGTGCAGGCCGGCGCCGGCGGCGTCGGGCACATGTCCGTGCAGATCGCCCGGCTGGCAGGCGCGCGGGTGGCGACCACGGTCACCCCGGGTCCGAAGGCGGAGCTGGCCTCCTCGCTCGGCGCCGAGCTGTGCATCGACTACACCCGGCAGGACGTGGGCGAACGGCTGCGCGCGTGGACAGGGACCGACGGCGCCGATGTCGTGCACGACACCGTCGGCGGCCGGACGTTCACCGCGTGCTTCCTGCTCGTCCGGCCCTACGGGGACCTCGTCTCGAACGTGGAAAGCCCCTGGGAGGACGCGGCGATCGAGGCCATGCAGAAGAGGAACCTGCGGGTCTCCTTCACCTGGATGCCGGCGCCGTCGGTGTTCGGCTGGGCAGCGCACCGGGTGCGCCAGCGCGGGATCCTGGAGGAAGCGGCGGCGCACTTCGACGCGGGCGAACTGCGCGTCCAGGTCGGCGCGACGTTCCCGCTTGAGCGGGCCGCCGACGCCCACCGCGCGCTCGAAGCCGGGCAGGTGACGGGCAAGGCCGTGCTCACGATGGACGCCTGAGAACTAGCGGCCAGATGGCTCAGCCGCCCGCGGCGGCACGGGCGGCCCGGGCGAGGAGGTGGGCGCGCTCGCTCGCGTTGGCGGTCATCGCGGCCGCGCGCTCGAATTCGGCCCGCGCCTCCGCCCGCCTGCCGAGCCGGTCAAGCAGGTCGCCGCGGACGCTGGGCAGCAGGTGATATCCGCGCAGCGCGGGCGACCCGGCCAGGGCGTCCACGATCGCCAGCCCGGCGGCCGGGCCTTCGGCCATCGACACGGCGACCGCGCGGTTCAGTTCGACCACCGGCGACGGCACCAGGGACAGCAGCACGTCGTAGAGGGCGACGATGCGGTTCCAGTCGGTGTCCGCGGCGGCGGGCGCGCGGGCGTGGCAGGCGGCCAGCGCCGCCTGGATGACGTACGGCCCGCTGGACTCGCTGCCGCTGAGCGACTCCGCCGTGCCCAGCGCGGCGAGCCCGTGGGTGATCAGCAGCCGGTTCCAGCGGCCGCGATCCTGGTGCAGCAGCGTGATCAGCTCGCCGTCGCGCCCGGTGCGGGCCGGGATCCGGGACGCCTGGATCTCCATCAGCGCGACGAGGCCGTGCGCCTCTGGCTCGTCCGGCGCGAGCGCGGCCAGCATGCGGCCGAGGCGCATCGCCTCCTCGCACAGCTCCGCCCGGGTCCAGGACTCCCCCGAGGTCGCCGAATAGCCCTCGTTGAAGATCAGGTACACGACCTCGAGCACGGAGGCGAGCCGCGCGGCGAGCTCGGCGCCGGCCGGCACCTCGAAGGGCACGCTGGCATCGGCGAGCGCCTTCTTGGCCCGGGTGACGCGGGCCGCCATCGTCGGCGACGAGACGAGGAACGCGCGCGCGATCTGCTCGGTCGACAGGCCCGCGACCAGCTTCAGCGTCAGCGCCACGCGCGCGTCGCGCGACAGCGCCGGGTGGCACGCGGTGAATATCAGCCGCAGCACGTCGTCCTCGACGCGGGCGCCGAACTCGATGTCGGCCATCGGGTCTGCCGCCTCCGCGAGCTGCCTGGCGATCTCCGGGACCCGCCGCTCGAAGCTGGCCTGCCGTCGCACGCCGTCGACGTAGCGGCGGCGCGCGACCGCGGTCAGCCAGGCACCGGGGTTGGCGGGCACCCCTGACGACGGCCACTGTTCCAGGGCCGCGACAAGGGCGTCCTGCGCGAGGTCCTCGGCCAGGCCGACGTCGCGGACCACGCGGGCGAGCCCGGCGACGAGCCGTGCGGACTCGATCCGCCAGACCGCCTCGACCGTCGCCTTCGCCGCCGCGTCAGCCAACGACGCTGCCTACTGGTCCCGCTGCTGCCCGGCGTGCGCGCGCAGCTGCTTCTCGGCGTCGATGATGTCCTGCGGGAGCTGCCCTGCGAAGTCCGCCGCCTCGTGGATGCGGCGCAGTTCCACGCTCGTGCTCGCGAACGGCGCGCGCTTCACCCACTCGACGGCCTCCTCGAGCGAGGACACCTGCCAGATCCAGAAGCCGCCGACGATCTCCTTCGCCTCAGCGAACGGGCCGTCGATGACCCGGCTGCCGCCCGCGGAGTCGTACACGACGCGCTTGCCTTCCGCCGAGGGGGCCAGGCCGTCGGCCGCCAGCATGATCCCGGCCTTGACCAGCTCCTCGTTGTACCTGCCCATCGCCGCGAACTCGTCGGCGTGGTCGGCGTAGTTGCCGCGCTCGCTGTCTTCTGTGGCCTTGACCAGCACGATCACGCGCATTGTGAGCTCCTTCGCTGACCGGCCGGACGTTCCGGCCCACCAGTGCGTCGAACGGCGCCGGGCGGATTCGACACCAGGCCCAGATGTTGTTTCTACCCCGGCGGGCGCGGTCAGCGCAGGCCGCGCGAGGCCAGCCACTGGGCGCCGCGGCGCGCCGACGCCCGGGACAGCCAGGCGTCCTGCACGACCTCGGCCAGTTCCCGATGGCTCAGCTCGGCCAGGCGCGCGGCGCGGACCAGCACAGAAGGATGGCCGTCGAAGTGCGCCGTGGTGAAGAACGGCGAGTCCGGGTCGCCGGTGAGGGCGCGCTTGTCGGCCTCGGACGCCACCCAGAACATGATCACGTCGTCGTACCGCTCGCCGGTCGCCGGGTCGGCCGCGTCCGGGCGCGGGTTGCGGAAGAAGATGAAGGACTTCCCGCCGACCTGGTAGACGGGGTTGCCCGCGGAGCCGTGGACGCAGGTGACGTGCGGCATCGCCAGCGCCAGCGCGTGCACGTCCGCGACCCGCGCCGGCCGGCTGCCCGCATCCATGCACCAGAGCATAGGCCGCGGTCCCTAGACGTGCTCCATCACGATCACGCCGGTCGTGTCGGGTTCGAGCGCGTCGAAGATGTGCGGGACGTCCCCGGGATAGGTGACGTAATCACCTGGCCAGAGTTCGACCGCCTCGCCGGTCGGGCCCGCCAGCACGCGCCCCGTGCTGAGCACCAGGTGCTCGATCGTGCCAGGCATGTGCGGCTGCGAGGCTCGCGGCGGACCCGGCTGCGCGCGTATCCGGTAGATGTCACGCCGCGCGCCGGGCGGGCAGGACGCGAGCATGGTGGCCTCGTAGTCGGCGCGCTCTGAGTGCACCACCGGGCCCTGCCCCGCGCGGATCACCTGGATCACCCGGCGCGGCGGTTCGACGAGGCGGCTGAACGGCACGCCGAGCGCGACGCCGAGCGCCCACAGCGTCTCCACGCTCGGGTTCCCTGTGCCGGACTCCAGCTGGGACAGGGTCGACTTGGCGATCCCCGCCCGGCGGGCCACCTCGGTGAGCGAAAGCCCGACGCGCGCGCGTTCGCGGCGCAGCGACGCCGCGATCAGCGACACGACATCGGCCGCGTTATCCGCCATGGGTTCACTCCAGACTCCGAAACGTTCGGTTTGACGAACCCTGCCCAACGCGTTCATTATATTGAACATGCGGCTTCGATGGCGAACAGCCGGCCGCCCGGATCGCGGGCTCGTCAGGGACGTCGCCCTCGTCTGCCTGGCCGACGCGATCGTGGGCGTGTCGTTCGGCGCGACCGCGGTGGCGGGCGGGCTGCCCTGGTGGCTGCCGGTCGTCATGTCGCTGGTCATCTTCGCCGGCGGAGCCCAGTTCGCGGCGGTCAGCGTGGTGCTCGCGGGCGGCAGCCCGGTCGCCGCCGTGGCTGCCGGGGCCGTGCTGAACACCAGGCTGCTCCCCTACGGCCTGGCCGTCGCGGACGTCACCACCGGCCGCTGGTGGACAAGGCTGCTCGGCGCGCACGTGACGACGGACGAGTCGGTGGCGTTCGCGCTGCGGCACACAGACCCCGCGCCGCGCCGCGAGGCGTTCTGGACCTGCGGCGTGACCCTGTTCGCGGCGTGGAACGTCGCCGTGCTGCTCGGCGTGCTCGCCGGCACGGTGGTCAGGAACACCAACGCCTTCGGCCTCGACGCCACCTTCCCCGCGGTGCTGCTCGCCCTCGCGCTGCCCACCCTGACCGACCGCCGCACCCGCGCCGCCGCGGGGACCGGGGCGGTGGCCGCCGTCGCGCTGACCCCCGTGCTGCCTGCGGGCCTGCCGGTGCTCGCCGCGCTCGGCGGCCTCGCATGCCTGTGGCGCAGGCGCTGATGCCGCTGCTCGCCGTCGCCGTACTGGCCGCGCTGACCTTCGCGTTCCGGGTGAGCGGGCCGCTGTTCCTGCAGCGGGTCACGGTCCCCGCCGCGGCGGAGCGGCTCCTCGCCAGCGCCGCGGCGGTGCTCCTGGTCGCGCTTGCCGCGACCTCCGCGCTCACCCAGGACGGCGGCTTCGCGGGCTGGGCCCGCCCCGCCGGGGTGCTCGCCGCCGGAATCCTGGCCGCCCGCCGGGTTCCCTTTCCGTTCGTGGTGCTGGCCGCCGCCACCGTCACGGCCCTGCTCCGGCAGGCCGGGCTCCAATTATCCCGAACGGACCGTGGCGGCTGTGGCCGCCGCAACCGGACCGTCCGGCCGGTCAGCGGTCGTCGGACAGGACGGGCTCGGGAAGCGTGCCGGCGTTGTGCTCGAGCAGGCGCCAGCGCCCGTTGCGCAGGCCGAGCACCGACCAGGAGCAGTTGGACAGCGGGCCGAGGACCCCGAACACGTCGTCGGTCAGGCCGAGAATGCGGGCCATGCCAAGCCGGAGCGCCGCGCCATGGCTGACCACCACCGCCAGCCCGCCGTCGGGGACCTGCGCGGCGACGCGGTGCAGCGCGGCGCCCACCCGGTCGGCGACCGCGGTCGTGGACTCGCCGTCGGGCGGCTCCCAGGTCGCACGCTCGGCCGGGAAGCGAACCGCGATCTCGGCGTCGGTCAGCCCCTCCCAGGACCCGCCTGACCGCTCGCGCAGGTCCTTGTCCAGCGTGATGGCCAGGCCCGTCAGCCGGGAAAGCCGCGCGGCCGTGCCCGAGGCGCGGCTCAGGTCCGAGGAGAAGATCGCGTCAGGCCGCAGCGTCGCGAGCCGGCTGGCGGCACTCGCGGCCTGCGCCTCGCCGGTCTCGTCAAGCGGTATGTCGGTCTGGCCCTGGAACCTGCCTTCGGTGTTCCAGATCGTCTGGCCATGCCGCCAGAGCACGAGCCGCTTGGATTCGGTCAGCGTGACTCCCCTGAGTTGCCGGGACCGGACCACCCTGCCGCCGCCGCCTCAGGCAGCCGGATCCGCGGGCAGTCTTTCCAGAGCCGCTCCAGCGCGTAGTACAGGCGCTCCTCCTTGTTCTGCACGTGGACGACCACGTCCAGGTAGTCGAGGAGCACCCAGCGGCCCTCCCGTTCGCCCTCGCGGCGGACCAGGCTGGCGCCCGCCTGCCGCATCCGCAGCTCCACCTCGTCGATGATCGCGCGTACCTGCCGGTCGTTGGCTCCCGAGCAGAGCAGGAACACGTCGGTGATCGCTAGCTGCTCGCTCACGTCGTAGGCGACGATGTCCTGGGCGAGCTTGTCCGCCGCGGCCAGCGCGGCGATCTCGGTGAGCTCGATGGCCCGTGGGATGGCTGTCACGTGTCTGGCTCTGCCTCCTCGGTAGGGGATGACTTACTTATAGACTCTCATGACCTTATGTACAGTCTCCGCTTGGCGATGTACTGCACCACGCCGTCGGGGACCAGGTACCAGACCGGCTCCCCGCCGGCCACCCGGTGGCGGCACTCGCTGGAGGAGATGGCCAGCGCGGGGATCTCCACCAGCGACACCTTGCCGTCCGGCAGCCCGGCACCGGTCAGCCGGTGCCCGGGACGGGTGCAGCCGACGAAGTGCGCCAGCGAGAACAGCGCGTCCACGTCGTGCCAGGTCAGGATGTTCGCGAGCGCGTCGGCGCCGGTGATGAAGTACAGGTCGGCGTCCGGGCCGTTGGCGGCGCTCAGGTCGCGCAGCGTGTCGATCGTGTACGTGGGCCCCGGCCGGTCGATGTCCACCCGGCTCACGCTGAACCTGGGGTTGGCGGCGGTCGCGATGACGGTCATCAGGTACCGGTCCTCGGCCGGCGAGACGGCGCGGCCGTCCTTCTGGTATGGCTGTCCGGTGGGGACGAACACGACCTCGTCGAGCGCGAAGATGTGCGCCACCTCGCTGCCGGCCACGAGGTGCCCGTGGTGGATCGGGTCGAACGTGCCGCCCATCACGCCTATCCGCCTGCGCCCGTTAATCAAACGGCCATCTCCTTGGTCATGGTATCGAGATCGTATAGGGCGCCCGGAGCCGAAAATGTTCCGGTTACTCCGGCAGGCTTAGCACCGCGGGGTGATGCGGACCACTCGCGGAGGGGGCTAGCATCAAGATATGACTTCAGTGCCCGATCGTGCCCGCGTCCGGCTCACCGGCATCAGCTCGCGCGCCTACGAACACCCGGCGGACCGCTCCGCGCTCGTCGCGCTCCGCAAGCTGAGCGGATTCGACGTCCTGCTGGCCAAGCTGTTCGGCCTCATCAACGAGCGCGCCCTGCGCCTGACGTACCTGGCCGGGGCGGTCAAGGTGTCCGAGCGGCAGTTCCCGCACATCTACGCGCTGGTGCGGGACGGCTCCTACATCCTGGACCTGAAGGACGTGCCCGACGTGTTCGTCATCCAGAGCCCGCAGGTGAACGCGATGGCGATCGGCCGGGACAGGCCGTTCATCGTGATCACCACCGGCCTGGTCAACCTGCACGACGAGGAGGAGCTGCGCTGGGTGATCGGCCACGAGCTCGGGCACATCCTGTCCGGGCACGCGGTCTACCGCACGATGCTGCTGATCCTCATCCGGCTGTCGCTGCGGATCGCCTGGATGCCGATCGGGTACATCGGCCTGCGGGCCATCATCTGGGGTCTTGAGGAGTGGTTCCGCAAGTCCGAGCTGTCCTGCGACCGGGCCGGCCTGCTCGCCGGCCAGGACCTGGACGCCGCGCGGCGGGCGCTGATGAAGCTGGCGGGCGGCCCGTACCTGTCCGAGCTGAACCCGGACGCCTTCCGCGAGCAGGCGCGCGAGTACGACGCGGTGCCTGACCTGCGCGACAGCGTGCTGAAGCTGCTGCAGCTGACGGGCACCACGCACCCGTTCGCCGTCGTCAGGTACGCCGAACTCGACCACTGGGCGGTGCACGGCGACTACCAGCGGATCCTCGGCGGCGACTACCTGCGCCGCGAGACCGACCGGGACGCGTCCGTCACCGACGAGGTCAAGAACGCCGCCAAGTCCTACCAGGACTCCTGGAGCCGCTCGGAGGACCCGCTTGTCGGCATTCTCCGCAACGTCGCCGGGACCGCGGCAACGACCGCAGGCAGCCTGTTCGACCGGTTCACCAGCGGCCGCGGCTCCGGGGGCTCAGGGGGCTCTGGCGGCTCAGGGAACGGGAACGACGACAACTGACGGCCGTTCGCGTCCCTCCGCCGGGCAAGCGCCGGCTACGGCCGCTCGAACTCGTCGAGCCCCGCCCCGGCCCGCGCCTCCGCGCGCAGCGTGTAGTGCATGAGCTTGCCGGTGGCGGTCCGCGGCAGCGCGGTCAGGAACTTGTATCCGCGCGGCCGCTTGAAGTTGGCGACCATCGGATGCGCGAGCATGTGCTTGTCGCACTCCGCCGCGGTGAGCCCCTCCGCCAACGGCACGACGTAGGCGACGACGACCTCGCCCCACCGCTCGTCCGGCACGCCGACGACGATCGACTCCCGCACGAGCGGATGCTCGTTGAGCGCCTCCTCGACCTGCACCGGGTGCACGTTCTCGCCGCCAGAGATGATCATGTCGTCCTTGCGCCCGACGATCGTGACGTACCCGAGTGAGTCCCACGTCGCCAGGTCACCGGTGAACACCCAGCCGTCCCTGAACCGGGCAGCCTCCTCCGCGTCGTTGTGCACGTACGCGTAGCCGGACTTCACCGACCGCATGACCACCTCTCCGATCGTCGTCCCGTCCTGCGGCACGAGCTCGAAGAGCGGCTCAGCAGACTCGGAAGAAGTCAGGGAGGCCACCGCCACATCGTCGTCGGTGCACGCCCGGCCCGCGCTGCCCGCGTGTTCTGGCAGGTCAGCGGGCCGCAGGAACGTGTTCCAGAACGCCTCGGTGGTCCCGTACCCGTTGAAGATCCGCGGCGTGAGCACCGACTGGTAGCGCAGGCACGCGGCCCGTTCGAGGGGCGCGCCCATCGTCACGATGCCGCGCAGCGACGACAGGTCGCGGGGGCGCGCCTCCTGCTCGGCGGCGAGCAGCGCCAGGTTTGTCGGCGCCCCGATCAGGAACGTGATCCCGTACGACGCCACGTAGTCGAGCACGGTCGCGGCGTCGAACGCCCGCATCGGGAACGCGGCGGCGCCCGCGTAGAAGACGGCGTTCGGCCCGCCGGGGGAGATTCCGCCCCGGTGGAACCACGGCGTCATGTTCAGCGTCTTGTCCTCCGGGGTCAGCGGGAAGTGCATGATCACGTCGTGCGCCGTCAGCACCTCCGCGACCGACGGCAGCGGCACCCCCTTGGGCATGCCGGTGGTGCCCGAGGTGTAGAGCCGGGTGGACTCTTCCCAGGTGGACCCCGTCCCGGCAGCCGGCAGGTCCGCGCCGCTGTTCATCAGCGCTCCGAACGGGACCGTGTCTTCGCCCGCCCCGTCACCGGCGTGCACGAGCAGCCCGGGGCGGTGCGCGGCGATCCCGAGCGCGTCGGCCGTCGCGCCTGCCAGCGACCCGTCGAAGACGTGCACCGACGGCAGGCTGTCGTCCAGCACGTACGCGGTCTCGCCTGGTGAAAACCGGAAGTTGACCGGTGCCGCGATCGCCCGCAGCCGCTGCGCGGCCAGGTAGAGCAGCGCGAACTCGGGTGAATTGAACAGTTGGAACGTGATCACGTCACGCGGCCTGACGCCGCGCGCGGCGAGCCCGGCGGCCAGCCGGTTCACGTCGTCCCCGAGCTCGGCGTACGTCCAGCTCCGGCCCGTCGCCAGGTCGAGCATCGCCAGCCGCTCGGCGTACCGGTGAACGTTGCGCCAGAACCCGGCACTGAACGTGAAGTGGTGGTCGAAGACGTCGCGCAGTGCCGACGGGTCATAGACGTAGGGCTGGGGCACGGGTTCCTCCACTTCGCTCAGACTGCCGTCAGCACGGCGACGCAGTTCTGCCCGCCGAACCCGAACGCGTTCGTGATCGCGGTGCGCACGGGCAGCTGCCTGGCGACGTTCGCCACATGGTCAAGGTCACATTCCGGATCGGGGGTCTTCAGGTTGATCGTGGGCGGCACGATCCCGTCCCGCATGGCCAGCGCGCAGACCAGCGCGGACAGCGCGCCCGCCGCGCCGATCAGGTGCCCGGTGACGGACTTGGGGCTGCTGACGGCGGCATGGTCGGCCGCGGGGCCGAGCGCCTGCCTGATCGCGAGGGCCTCGGCGCGGTCACCGGCCGCGGTGCCGGTCGCGTGCGCGCAGATGTAGTCGATGTCGCTCGCGTCGACGCCGGCGCGGGCGACGGCGAGCCGGATCGCCTCGGCCGCGTACTCGCCGCCGGGGGCGGGCGCGGTCACGTGGAAGGCGTCTGCGGTCAGCGCGCCGGCGGCCAGCGCAGCGTACGGGGTCGCGCCGCGGGCCGCCGCGTGCTCGGCGGACTCGACAACCGCGATCACCGCGCCCTCGCCGTAGACGAAGCCGTCGCGGTCGGCGTCGAATGGGCGGCACGCGCCGGCCGGGTCATCGTTGCGCCGCGACAGCGCGCCGGTCGGGATGAGGCCGCCGAACGTCACCGGCGTGATCCCGGCGTCCGTGCCGCCGGCGATGACGACCCGCGCCTCGCCGGACAGGATGAGCTGTCTGGCCCGCAGCAGCGCCTCGCTGCCGCTCGCGCACGCGTACGCGCCGGCGTGCACAGGACCGTGGATGCCGAGGTCGATGGAGACCTCGCAGGCGGGCATGTTCGCCAGCGACGACGGCACGAAGTAGGGGCTGAGTGGCTGGCCGCCGGCCAGCCGCCTGGCGGCTGCCTCGATCGTGTCGAACCCGGCGACCGCGGCGTTGATGACCACGCCGACATCACTGGCGTCGACCGTGCTCCCGTCGCCGATCTCGAGCCCCGCATCGGCCACGGCCTCGCGTGCGGCGGCGACGGCGAACTGGGAGAAGCGGGCGGTGCGGCGCAGCCGCCTTCGGTCCAGGTACCGCCCCGCATCGAAGTCGCGGACCTCGGCCGCGATCCGCACCGCGAGGTCGCTGGCGTCAAAGGCCCTGATCGGCCCGACGCCTGAGTTGCCGGCGACCAGGTTCTGCCACGTGCTCTCTCGGTCGTTGCCCACGGGCGTGACCGCCCCGAACCCGGTGATGACAACCTGTTTCGTGTCGTTACGCTCCATTTATGTGCCTCTGCTCCCACCTTACTCCTGGGTCCCTGAGTGAGCAGAGTGCCTCCCGCACGCCGGCGAGACGCTCGTACTGCACGAGGGGGTCCCCGGCCGGCATGAACACGAACTCGGTCACGCCGGCAGCCACGTATTCGGCGAGCTTTCCCGTCACGGCCGCCGCTGGACCGTACGCCGTCCACTTGTCGACCTTCTCGAACGGCATCCGGTACTGCCGCCTGATCAGCGCCGCGGCGGCAGCCATCGCCGCTGATCGATCATCATCGATGCTGGCCGCGATCAGCAGCGTGATTCCGGGCACTGGCCGCCCGAGGTCCGCTGCCAGCCCGGCCAGCCGCGCCGCCCGGCGCGCGAGCGTTGCCGGGCTCGTCCACATCGACAGCCACTGGTCGCCGTACCTGGCGGCCCGCGCGAGCGCCGCGTCGCTGCGCCCGCCGACAGCGACCGGCGGCAGCGTGCCCACCGCGGGCCGCAGCCCCGGCTCGACGCGCACCGCGGCGAGCGGCCCGGCGTGGCCGACCGCCTCGCCGCCAAGCAGCGCAGGCAGGACGGACATGATCTCGTCGAGCCGGGCGCCCCTGGTCCTGATGTCGACACCGGCGGCGGTGAACTCCGCAGGGAACTCCCCGCCGACCCCGACGCCGAGCCGCAGCCGGCCGGGGGCGAGCGCGTCGATCGTGGCGAGCTGCTTAGCCGCCCAGGCAGGCTGCCGCAGGCCGAGCTGCAGCACGCTGATCCCGAGCTCGATCCGCTCGGTCACGGCGGCGGCGGCCGAGAGCGCGCACAGGGAGTCGAGCACCGGAGCGGGGGCGAGCAGATGATCGCCCGCCCACAGCCCGTCGAACCCGAGATCTTCGGCACGCCGGGCCCCAGCCACCACCGGCGGCCTCCCGCCTCCCGTCCCGAACGTGGGCAGCAGTACCCCGAACTTGATCCCGGCGACCGTCACGCCTCATTGTCACGGATGCCGCGCGGCCACGCGACGGCTGGGCCATCATCTGCCGCTCCCGTCCTCAGGCGCCCGGCTCCGCACCTTGGCCGGCCCGCCGTTCGCGCAGCGTCGCGCGGATGGCGAGCGCCTCACGGGCCATCTCGTGCATGTACCAGACCTCGTTGGGGTGCCGGTCGCGGTTCTTGCCCCAGCCGGCGTCGCGCCGGTACTGGGCGGGCCAGTCGGTAGCCAGCACGGCCTGCTCGTCCACCGGCTCCGGGTGCTCGCAATCCGGGCCCACGTAGAGCGCGTCGGCCGGGCAGTACAGCTCGCAGAGGAAGCAGGTCTGGCAGTCGCCCTGGCGGGCGATCACGGGGTGCCCGCCGGGCACGGCGTCGAAGACGTTGGTCGGACAGACCCGTACGCAGCGATCGCAATCGATGCACCGGGACGAGATCACCAGCTCGATCATGACGCCGCCCGCTGCCGGGCCGGGGCCAGCGCAGCCGACACGGTATCCAGGCCGCCGACCGTGATCGTGGCCGTGAGCCGCGGATCCCGGTAGGGCGCGTCGGTGCGCTGGTGCATGCCGCGGCTCTCGCGCCGTGCGATCGCGGCGCTGAGCACCCACCGCCCGGCCGCCACCAGCGCGGCCGCTTCCCTGCTCCGCAGGCCGTCGCGGTCCGCACCGCCGGGCGCGTAGTCCGTCACCTGCGCCCACAGGTCCTCAAGCGCCGCCAGCGACCGGGCGAGGCCTGGGCCGCTGCGGAACAGGTTCTTGTGCGGGTCGTTGAGCTCGCGGGAGACGGCGGCGCGCACCGCCGCGATGTCGACGGTTCCGGCGCGGCGGGGACGCAGCCCCGCTTCCCCGACCGGCCGCGGCTGCGCGGCTGCCGTCCCCGCCGGGATGCCGCGCTGGCTGGCCGCACGCCGGGCGGCGGCCCGGCCGGACCAGGTGCCTGAGGCGACACACCAGGCCGAGTTGGGCTGGCCGCCGCCGGAGCTGGCACCGACGATCGGCTCGCGGCTGGCGACGTCGCCCGCCGCGAACAGCCCTGGCACGCCGGCCTGGCAATCCGCGCCGGCGAGCGCGATGCCGCCGGTGCCGCGGATGGTTCCCTCCCCGCGCAGCGTGACGGGGAACGGGTCGCGGAACGGGTCGATTCCGCGGCGCAGCAGCGGGAGCAGGAAGTTGGGCTGGACGTGCCGCAGCTTCTCCCTGGCCGGCGACGGCATCCGGTCGAGCACCACGGTGACCGGGCCGCGTGCCAGCGCCAGGGCGATCATCGGGATGCCGGACTTGTAGGTGTCGAACGCGAGCTCGCTGCCGTCGCAGTCCCGGTAGGTTCCGTACATGAACGGGATCGAGCGCGTCATCGTCGAGTGCGCGGCCGACACGGTGTAATAGCAGGAGAACTCCATCCCGGTGAACTTCGCGCCCGCCTCGGCCGCCATCAGGTGACCATCGGCGGTGTTGTTGTGGGCGCCGAGCAGCCGGGAAAGGAACGCGGTGCCTCCGGTGGCGAGGATCACCGCCGCCGCCCGGCAGGTCCAGCCGCCGCCATCCTGCAGCCGGATGCCTGCCGCGCCGGCCACGGACCCGTCGCTGTGCAGCAGCAGCCGCGTCGCGGGGTGGTGGTCGAGGACCGTGACTCCCGCCCGGCGGACGCGACCGCGCATCAGCCGCATGTACTCAGGACCGCGGACGCTGGTGGCGCGGTTGGGCTGCCCGTCCCTGACGGGCCACGGGTAGTACCTGTCGAGCTCGGGCAGCCGCTGCCAGGCCACCTCCATCGTCCGGTACATCCACGCCGGATCGGTCAGGTCGCCTCCGGCGCTGCTGCGCGTGGCCACCTCCGCGGCGCGGGCGGCCGGCGGCAGGTACCAGTGCCCTACGCCCGCGGTCGCGGTCACCCCCGAGGTCCCGCAGTAGCCCTTGTCGACGAGGATCACGTCCGCGCCCTGCTCGGCGGCAGAAAGCGCGGCCCAGGCGCCGGCCAGGCCGCCGCCGATCACCAGCACTCCCGCGCCCAGTGCGGCGTGCTCCGCTGTGCCG
>NZ_JASIAL010000005.1:0-7801 GCF_030042015.1 Trebonia sp.
ATCGGCGACCGGGCCGCGGAGGCCTGGGCGGCGGGCGCGACCGAGGTCTGCATGCAGGGCGGCATCCACCCGGACCTGCCGGGCACCGCGTACTTCGACATCGCCGCCGAAGTCAAGCGCCGCTGCCCCGGCATGCACGTGCACGCGTTCTCGCCGATGGAGGTGATGAACGGGGTCTCCCGCACCGGGCTGCCGCTGCGCGAGTGGCTGGTCCGCGCCAGGGAGGCGGGCGTCGGCTCGCTGCCAGGCACGGCCGCGGAGATCCTGGACGACGACGTGCGGTGGGTGCTGACCAAGGGCAAGCTGCCGGCCGCCGACTGGGTGAGCGTGATCACGACCGCGCACGAACTGGGCATCCCCACGACCGCGACGATGATGTACGGCCACGTGGACACCCCGGCGCACTGGGTCGGCCACCTGCGGGTGATCCGCGGCATCCAGGAGCGGACCGGCGGGTTCACCGAGTTCGTGCTGCTCCCGTTCGTGCACACCAGCGCGCCGATCTACCTGGCGGGGCTGGCCAGGCCCGGCGCCACCAGGCGGGAGAACCGCGCCGTGCACGCGGTCTCCCGGCTGCTCCTGCACGGGGCGATCGGCTCCATCCAGTGCTCGTGGGTGAAGCTGGGCGACGAGCTGTGCCGGGACGTGCTCCGCGGCGGCGTCAACGACCTGGGCGGCACGCTCATGGAGGAGACGATCAGCAGGATGGCCGGCGCGGACAACGGCTCGTACAAGACGATCAGCGACCTGCGCGCGATCACCGGGCCGCTCGGCAGGCCGCTGCGGCAGCGCACCACCCTCTACGGCGAGCCCGCCCCCGAACGCCAGGCCGCCGCCACGGCCAGCGACGGCGTCTGCGCCTCGGTCCGGAAGGGCCCGCCGCTCATCGTCGGCTAGCGCCGCCGCAGCGCGCGACCAGATGCGCGACAAGATGATGAATGTGACATCCAGCCGCCTATGACCGGCTCGATGTCACATTCATCCGGCTCAGTGCGCACGGGGGCGCACCGAGTCGGGGTGCGGGTGCGGCGTCATTGGCTTCAGCGAACGATGGTGAACGCCGCGGGGTCACGCGGCGGGCGCGGCGGCGCCGGGGCGGCGGGGTGGCCGACCGCTACGGCGCCCATCGGCCGCCAGCCCGCGGGCAGGCGCAGTGCCGCCGCCGCCACGTCCTGGCAGAACAGGGCCGAAGAGATCCACGCCGACCCCAGGTTCTCCACCGCGAGGGCGACGAGCAGATTCTGCACGGCGGCGCCCATCGAGACGGTGAACATGTCCTGCTCGGCGCGGGCCCGGCGGCCGTCGGGGGCGTCGGGGTAGGCGTGCGCGGCCGAGGTCTCCAGGCAGGGGACCACGATCAGCGGCGCCGCACGCAGCGGCAGGCCGCGCCGCAGGCGGCGGGCGATCTGCTCGTCGGTGAACCCGTCGCCGCGCAGGTCCGCCGCCCACGCGTCCTGCATGGCGTCGAGCAGCGCCGCACGGGCCGCCGCCGACGACACGATCACGAACCGCCAGGGCTGGCTGTGGTGCGGCGCCGGCGCGGTCAGCGCGGCCGCGATCGCCCGCTCGACGGCGGCGACGTCGACAGGCTCGCGGCGAAACGAGCGGACCGTGCGCCGGGCGGCGAGCACGTCCGCGGCACCGAGCCGGAACATGTCCTCGGCCGCCGGGCGCACCAGCGCCCGCGCGCCCGGGCCGTCGGCGTCGGTGACCAGGGCGGAAAGGCCGCGCACGAGCGCGACGGGGATCTGCAGCGCCTTGCCCTTCACCAGGTCGCCCGCGGCGGCGACCTCGTCGGCCACGGCGGCGACCGTGACCTCCAGCGTGTTGCCGAACGCGTCCGGCTCCCCGCGGTGATCACGCAGCGGCAGCACTCCGGCCGCACCGATCGCGGTGTCGGTCTGGCCGGCCCGCCACGGCCTGCCCATCGTGTCGGTGACGACCACCCCGACGCTCACGCCCAGCCGGGCGCGCAGCGCCTTCCGCAGCCGCCGCGCCGACTCGTCCGGGTCCTCGGGGAGCAGCACCACCGTGCCTGGCGCGGTGTTCGAGGCGTCTACCCCGGCGGCGGCGAGCACAAAACCGTGCCGGGTCTGCGCGATCGTGGTCGCGCCGCGCCTGGCCACCACGCGCACCGTCTCCGCCGCGATCGCGTCGTCCCTGGTGGCGGTGACCACGCGGCCCTCGGCCTTGCTGACCACCTTGGAGGTGACCACCAGGATGTCGCCGTCACGCAGTTCCTGCCCGGCCCCGGCGAGCGCGGCGGCGATCAGCGCGCCAAGATCGTCCCCGCGCGAGACCTCCGGCATGCCGGAAAGGCCGGTGATGGCGAGGGCGGGCGCGGGCTCAGCCGGCCGGTCGCTCACGTGAGCTCCCTGGCCAGGTCGATCGCGGCCTGGGCGATGGCCGCGGTCGCGGCCAGGTCCCGCATGTACAGCGGCAGCGCGCGGACCTGCAGGCCGGCCAGCGCCGGATCGTCGGTCGCCGCCTTGTCCTGCTCGTCGACAAGCCACCCGTTGAGCAGGTCCGGCCCGTAGTGCGCGGCCACGCCAACGGCCGAGGTCCGCACGCCGATCGCGGCCAGGCACGCGTCCGCCATGCCGCGGACCGGTGCGCCGCCGATGATCGGCGACACCCCGACCACGGTCTTGGCCCCGGCCGCGTCCCTGATGCCGGGTACCGACAGGATCGTGCCGATGCTCACCACCGGGTTGGACGGCGGGAACAGCACGAAGTCCGCGTCGGCGATGGCCTCGAGCACCCCGGGAGCCGGCCGGGCGCCCTGCGCACCTGCCGCGGTGATGGCCAGCGCCGGGACCGCCGCGTGCAGCCGGACCCACCATTCCTGGAAATGCACCAGCGACCTTTCTGCGTCATCTAGCAGAACATGCGTCTCAACTTTGTCATCTGACATCGGGAGCAGCTCGACACCCGGTTGCCAGCGCTCGCACAGCCGGCGGGTCACCTCCGAGAGCGGCTTGCCCGCGGCCAGCAATTGGGTGCGCAGGATGTGGGTGGCGAAGTCACGGTCACCGAGCGTGAACCAGGAGGGACCCGCGCCGTAGGCGGCCAGCTCGTCGCGGATGCTGAAGCTCTCGTCCGCGCGTCCCCAGCCCTGCTCCTCGCTGATGCCACCGCCGAGGGTGTACATCACCGTGTCCAGGTCCGGGCAGACGCGCAGGCCGAACAGCGTGATGTCGTCGCCGGTGTTGCCGATGACGGTGATCTGGGCGCCGGGGGCCGCCGCCTGCACGCCGCGCAGGAAGCGCGCGGCGCCGACACCTCCGGCCAGCACGGTAATCCGCATGCGGACAGTGTCGCAGGTCCGCCGGCGCGATCGGCCGCGCGGGTTCGGTGTGCGCCGCAAGCGCGCTGAGACAGTGCCGAAACCGGTGGCGGGCTGGACTCGGCCATGATAAACCGTACGTGCCTCATTGATCACGCACAGTAACATCACGTGGTGCGCGGCGAATTTTTGGGGGACTTAGCTCGCAACTTGGGACAACGAGGCGGCCAATACCACCTTTTCCGCTTGACGTTAAGCGAGACACGCGGGTGTAATTTCATTGATGTGATTTCCGCCGTCACCGGTAAGGCGGCGGGCGTCAGGGGGCTCCGAGAGGGGAGGATGCGCTTTGACTGAGGTCATCGTCCCGCTAGCGCATGTCGTCGTCCGTCCGGAGGATGTCGATGACCTGGGTTGGCAGGACCGGGCGTTGTGCGCGCAGACGGATCCGGAGGCGTTCTTTCCCGAGAAGGGCGGCTCCACCCGGGAGGCCAAACGGGTCTGCCGGAGCTGCGAGGTCCGGGCCGAATGCCTGGAGTACGCGCTCGACAACGACGAGCGGTTCGGGATCTGGGGCGGCATGTCCGAGCGGGAACGACGCCGCATCAAGCGTCATGCAGGGTAACGCCCATCCGGACATCTGGCCGTAATCCTGCCGTGAACGCTAACTGCATGTATTGTTCACGCTGTCCCCGCGGGAAGTTCTGACCGGACTGCGCTGCCGCCTTGCGGGGCCGTCACGACCGCCTACCTGCGCTGGACCTCTTGTCAACTACCGCGCCACAGACCCGGCATACCGTTACCGCGATCATCGTCGCGCATGACGGTGCTCGCCTGCTGCCCGGGCTCATCCAGGCGCTGCAGGCCCAGACTTACCCGGTCGAGCGGGTCGTCGGGGTGGACACGGGGAGCCGGGACCGCAGCGGGTCCGTGCTCGCCGAACTGATCGGGCAGGACGCGGTCTTCGGCATGGACCGGGACACCGGCTACGGCGAGGCGATCGCGGTCGCGCTGCGGCACAGCGCCGCCAGGCGCACCGCCAGGACCGACCCGAACATGCGCCGGGTCGAGTGGATCTGGCTGCTGCACGACGACTGCGAGCCCACCCCGGAAACGCTCGAGCGGCTGCTGCGGGCAGCAAGCCGGGACCGTTCTGTCGTGGTGCTCGGCCCTAAAGTCCTTGACGGGTCCGACCGGCGGGTGCTCCGCGAGGTCGGCATCGCCATCGACCGGGCGGGCCGCCGCAGCACCGGGATCGAGCCGGGCGAGATCGACCAGGGCCAGCAAGACGCCAACCGTTCGGTGCTGGCGGTGGGCTCGGCCGGCATGCTGATCCGGCGGGACGCGTGGGACCTGCTCGGCGGATTCGACACGCGGCTCAAGCTGTTCCGCGACGACCTGGACTTCTGCTGGCGGGTGCAGGGGGCCGGCCTGCGGGTGCAGGTCGTCACCGACGCCGTGCTCTACCACCGCGAGCTTTCGGCCAGGAGGCGCAGGGCCGCCGAGGGAGGTGCTTCCCCGTCGGCCAGAACCGCTCAGGATCCGCGCGGGCTCGACCGGCGCAACGCGCTGTACGTGCTGGCCGTCAACCTGCCGGTGCTGACGATGATCTGGGTGCTGGCCGGCTGCGTCGCCGGGTCAGCGGTGCGGGCGGCCTACTTCCTGCTGACCAAGCAGCTGGACCTGGCCGGCGTGCAGATCTCCTCCGTCGCCTGGGTCCTCGGCCACCCGGTGCGGCTTTGGCAGGGACGGCGCCGCCGCGCCGCCGGGCGCCGCGAGGGTTATTCCGCGGTCCGTTCGTTCATCCCGCCGAGCCGCACGCTGTCCCGGCTCGCGGAGAGCATCGCGGGGCTGCTGTCGAGCGGACCGCCGCAGGCGTCGGGCGGGATGCACCAGGCGGCTTCGGCGGAACCGGAGGACGAGCAGTTCGTCGACGCGCAGTCCCCTGTCCGCAGGATCGTCGCCAATCCCGGCGTGCAGCTGCTCGTCGCGCTGCTGGTGATCGCGCTGATCGCCGAGCGCAGCCTGCTCGGCACCAGCCCGCTGGGCGGGGGGGCGCTTGTCCCGGCCTGGGGCGGCGCCGCCGGGCTGTGGCAGGAGTACCTGGAGGGCTTCCACGCCGTCGGCGTCGGCTCGACCGCTACGGCGCCGCCGTACCTCGCGGTGGTCGCGGCGCTCGCCACCGTGCTCGGCGGGCAGGCGTGGCTCGCGGTGGACGTGCTGCTGCTCGGCTGCGTGCCGCTGGCCGGGCTGACCGCGTACCTCGCTGCCCGCCGGCTCGTCACGAGCACGATCGCCCGGCTGCTGCTCGCGGCCTCCTACGCGCTGCTGCCCGTCGCCACCGGGTCCATCGCCGCGGGCCGCCTTGGCAGCGCGTTCGCGTTCGCGATGCTGCCGCTGATCGGCCTGTCCGCGGGCTGGATGCTCACCGCGCCGCCGCGCGCGGCGCGCCGGGCGGCGTGGGCCACCGGCTTGCTGGTGGCCCTGGCGGCCGCGTTCGCGCCGCTGGTCTGGTTGTTCGGCGCGGCGTTCGCGGTCGTCGCGCTGGCAGCAAGGCGCTGGCTGTGGCCGGTGCGTCCGGTTGACGCCCTGATCGTCGTGGCCACCCCGTTCGCCGTGCTGTTCCCGTGGTCGCTGCACCTGCTGACCACCCCGTCCGCCTTCTTCGCCGACGCGGGCGTGCAGCAGCCCGGGCTGAGCACGGCCGGGCTCAAGCCGTCCGCGCTGCTGCTGCTCAGCCCGGGCGGACCCGGGCTGCCGCCGGCCTGGGTGACCGCGGGAATCGGGCTCGCCGTGCTCGCCGCCGTGCTCCCGCACCGGCGCACCACGCTGACCGCCGCGGGCTGGTGCGTCGCGGCCGCGGGTTTCCTCGGCGCGCTCCTGGTGAGCCGGACAACCAGCACCCCCGCCGGAGGCGGGCAGGCGGTCACCGGCTGGCCTGGCGTGGCGCTGGCGGTCGCGGCGCTCGGATTGCTGCTCGCCGCGGCGCCCGCCGCCGACTGGCTGGCCAGAGCCGGAGCTGGCCGTGGCTGGACGCGCAAGCTGCTGGCCGGTGCCGCCCTGGCCGCGGCGGCCACCGCGCCCGTGCTCGCCGCCGGGTACTGGGTGAGCGACGGCGTGCGCGGCCCGGTCGGGAGCGTCACTTCGCCGATCCTGCCCGCCTTCGTGTCCGCGTCCTCAACCGGCGGCGCGCAGTACCGGACGCTGGTCCTGCGGCAGGACGGCGCGGTGCTTGATTACTCGGTCGTCCGGCAGAGCGACCCGATCCTCGGCGCGCCCGAGCTGACCGGCTACACGCCGGCCGAGCAGGCGCTCAGCCGGGTGGTGGCGGCCCTCGGGGCGCCTGACGACGCGGACGCCGGTGACCCGGGGCTGCAGCTGGCCGAGTTCGGCATCAAGTGGGTGCTGCTGCCCGGACCGGTCGACCCGGCGCTAGCCCAGCTGCTTGACACGTCGGTCGGACTGCTGCCGCTGAGCAAGGCGCCGGCCTACGACCTGTGGCAGGTGACGGGGCCGGTGGCGCGGGTCCGGGTCATCGCTCCCAACGGCACCGTGACCACGCTCGCGTCTCAGCCGGTGGGCATGAGCGCGGTGAGCGCCCCGGCCTCCGGCGGCACGCTGCTGCTTGCCGAGCCGTACGGCGGGTGGACGGCGACGCTCAACGGTGTCGCGCTTAAGCCGCTCGCCGCCCCCGTCGATGGCTGGGCGCAGGGCTTCGCGCTCCCGGCCGGCGGCGGCAAGCTGGCCATCACCAGGAACAACCTGGCCCGCGACCTGAGCCTGATAGCCGAGCTCGTCGCGCTGCTCGCGGTGTGCATGCTCGCGCTGCCGGGCAAGCGAGCCGACCCCGCGGCGGAAGCCGAGGCGCTGGCCGCCGTCCGCGCCGCCCAGCACAGCAGGCGCGCCGCGCAGCGGCCAGGGCGGTCGGTGCGCGCCGGACTGGCCGGCCGCGGCGCCGCGCTCGGCGCCGGGCTCGCCGGGCGGGCCACCGGACTCGGCGTGGGCCGCAGGCGAGCGGCGGCGGCCGCCCCAGAAGCCGACGCGGGAGAGAGCGTGCTGGCTGGCTCGGGAGTTGGCGTCCTCGGGGAAGCCGGGGCGGCCGACCAGGCGGCGCAGTGGAGCCGGCCTGGCCAGTGGGAACAGGCGGGGGAGTGGGACGACGACGGCCAGCCGGACGACGGTGGCCATTGGGACGACGGCCAGTGGGACGCCAGCGGCCATCATGGTGACGGCGCCCGGTGGGATGACGGCGGTCAGTGGGATGAGGGCGATGGTCCCGATGACGGCGCCCAGTGGGACGACGACGCTGGCCCGGGTGACGGTACCCAGTGGGACGACGGCGGGGCGCGTGACGTGCCCGCACGGCTGACCGGCCCGCAGCCGGCGGGGTCGTGGGAAACGGGCCCGCGGCGGCCGTGGCAGACGGGCCCGCAGCCCGCGCCGGCCTGGGAAACCGGCCCGCAGCCCGCCCGGCTGACCGGGCCGCAGCGGGCGTGGCCGACCGGTCCGCACGAG
>NZ_JASIAL010000289.1:0-5889 GCF_030042015.1 Trebonia sp.
GTCGAACTGGCCGGCAAGCGGCCGGAGAAGATCAGGGCCGCGGGCGTCGCGATCGTGCCCGAGGGGCGGCGGCTGCTGCCCGACCTGAGCGTCGACGACAACATCCGGGTGGCCACGTACGCGCTGTCCAAGCAGGCGGCGGTCGACGGGCGCGCCCGCGCGCTCGAGCTCTTCCCGGCCCTCCAGCGCCGCCTGAACGTGCCCGCCAGGTCGCTGTCCGGCGGCGAGCAGCAGATGGTCGTGCTCGCCCAGGCGCTGGTGTCCCAGCCGAAGTTCATCCTGATCGACGAGCTGTCGCTCGGCCTGGCACCGGTCGTGGTGAGCCGGCTGATCCCGGTCATCCGCTCGATCGTGGACTCAGGGATCGGCGTGCTGCTGATCGAGCAGTTCGCCACCCTGGCGCTCGGCCTCGCGACAAGCGCGTACGTGATGGAAGGCGGCGTGATCCGCTATTCGGGGACGGCCACCGAATTGCGGGATAATCCCGATATGCTGCACTCCGCGTACCTGCTGCGGGGCAGCGGCTCGGCTCCAGAACAGGCCGCGGCCCCCGCCGCCCAACCCCGGGGAAAAGCCAATTAACAATATCCAGAACGGGCCGTGGCGGCTCTCAGCGGCCCGCCATTCCGCCATTTCAGGGATTACCTTACCCGCCATTATCACCGTATCGGAGATAATGGCGATATTTACCTCATGATGCGGCCAGGCGCCTTGCTGGCGGTCTGCGGATCATATATCTTCCTGACATCGGCGTCCGGAGTGGAGGTGGTCGGCGCTCATGAACGACCAGGCCGACAGCGGGAAGGAAGGCCAGCGCGGGCTCGCGCTCGACGGGGTGCGAGTGCTCGACCTCACCCATCAGGTGGCAGGCCCGTCGGCGACGCTCATGCTGGCGTATCTCGGGGCCGAGGTCGTCAAGGTCATCGTGCCCGGCAGCAGGGACAGCTACGACGCGGTCCCGTTCTACCTGAACAACGCCAGCAAGAAGTCCATCGAGCTTGACCTCAAGTCGCCGGCCGGCCTGCGGACCGCGCTGCGCCTCGCCGAGCGCGCGGACATTTTCGTCGAGAACTTCAGCCCGGGGGTCATCGAACGCCTTGGCCTCGGCTGGGACACGCTGCGGCAGCTGAACCCACGGCTGATTTACGCGCAGGTCAAGGGGTTCGCCGCCGATTCGCCTTACCGCGACTTCCCCTGCTTCGACCCGATCGCGCAGGGCTTTTCCGGCGGGTCGAGCGTGACCGGCGAGCCCGACGGCCTGCCGATGAAGCCGGGCCCGGACGTCGGCGACACCGGCACGGGGATGGTCCTGGCCGGCGGCATCCTCGCCGCGCTGTACCAGCGCGAGAAGGACGGGCTCGGCCAGCGGGTCGAGATCGCGATGACCGACCAGGTCGCGACGTTCATGCGGATCCACTACGGCTGGCCGATCGAGCGCGGGACCGACACCCCGCGGTTCGGGAACCGGCCCCCGTTCCTTGTCACGACCGCCCCCTCCGACATCTACCCGTGCCCGCCGTTCGGCCCGAGCGACTACGTGCACATCCACTGCGGCAGCGACCGTCAGTGGGAGCGGATGGCCAGGCTCATGGGCAGGGCGGACTTGCTCGGCGACGAGCGGTTCGCGACGATGGCCAGCCGCGGCGAGCACAAGGCCGACGTGGACGAGGCGGTCCGCGCGTGGACCGCGACGCTGGACAAGATGGAGGCGATGCGCGCGCTTGGCGCGGCCGGCGTGCCGGCCGGAGCGCTGCGCTCGACCACCGAGGTGCTGGCGGACACCGACCTGCGGGAGCGGGGGATCTTCGTCACGGTCGACGACCCCCGGCGCGGTCCTGTGACGATCCCCGGCTACCCGGTCCGCATGTCCCGCTCGCCCGCGCGGGTGACGGCGCCCCCGCAGCCTGGACAGCACACCGCGCAGGTGCTGCGGGACTGGCTCGGCGAGGACGCCGCCGCGCTGGGCCTGGAGGCGGGGCGGGGCGTGTCCAGGTGATCAGGCGCGAGGTGGCGATCGTCGGGATCGGCCAGACCGGCTACGCCAAGGCGCTGCCGTCCACCGCGTGGGAACTGGCCGTCGAGGCCGTGCTCGCGGCCCTGGCGGACGCCGGGATCGACCCCGCCGACGTGGACGGGATGTGCCGGTTCGCGCCGCCGTTCGAGCCGGTCAGCGAGCCGATGCTGGTCCGCGCGCTGGGCATACCCGAGCTGAGGTTCTTCGCCGAGTCCCCGCTGGGCGGTGAGGCCCTTGGCGCGGTCATCGCCCACGCCGCGGCGGCGATCATGGCCGGCCTGGCCAGGACCGTCGTGGTGTACCGGGCGCTCAGCCAGAGCAAGGGGGGACGGTTCGGGAGAGCGGACAGGGCAGGGCCGTCGGGCCAGCCGGCCGCGGCCCCCAGCGCCGACATCGTGGTGCCCGAGGAGGACAACCGGTCCTTCGCCTGGCCGTACGGCCTGATGTCGCCCGGGCAGCTGTTCGCGCTGTGGGCGCGGCGGTACGCCGCCGTCCACGGCCTGACGGACGAGGACCTCACGACCGCGCTCGGCTCGATCGCGATCACCCAGCGGCGCTACGCGAACAACAACCCCGCGGCGATGATGCGGGACAGGAAGATGGACTGGGACGACTACCGCAGCGCGCGGATGATCAGCGAGCCGCTGCGCCTGTTCGACCTGTGCCTGGAGAACGACGGCGCCTGCGCCTACGTGCTGACCAGCGCCGACGTCGCGGGAAGCCTGCGCGCCGACCCGGTGTACGTGCTGTCGGCCACCCAGACGCTCAGCCCCTACCGCGAGCCGATGGGCATCTACGCCGACGGCGAGCTGCTCGAGCTGTTCCCGCCGGCCACCGCCGGGCGGCTGTTCGAGCAGGCCGGGGTGACCAGGCAGGACATCGACGTCGCCGAGTTCTACGACGCGACGTCGTACATGCCGCTGCGGTCCCTGGAATCCTACGGGTTCGTGCCGGACGGCCAGGCCTGGCGGTACGTCGCCGAGGCCGGCACGGGACCCGGCAGCCCGCTGCCTGTCAACACGCACGGCGGCCACCTGTCGGAGGCCTACCTGCACGGCATGAACGGCGTGCTCGAGGCGGTCAGGCAGCTGCGCGGCACGGCCTGCAACCAGGTGGCAGGCGCGGAGATAGCGCTGGTCGGGGCGCCGGCGGGCAGCGCCATGATCCTGGCCAGATGAGAGCGAGAGCGAGCAGAGCGAGGTGACCTGATGGCGATCATCCCCGCGGTCACGGACCTGACCCGGCCGTACTGGGACGGCGCCCGCGCCGGCCGGCTGGTCACCCAGCGCTGCGCCTCGTGCGGGAACAGCTGGCACCCGCCGCTGCCCGCCTGCCCGCACTGCCACGGCACCGACATCGGCTGGCAGCAGGTGTCCGGCGCGGGGACCGTCTACACCTACACCGTCGTGCGGCACGCGACGCACGCCGCGCTCGCGGACCAGGTCCCGTACGTGATCGCGATCGTCGAACTCGCCGAGGGACCCCGGCTCGTGGCCGGGATCACCGGCTGCGCGCCGCAGGACGTCCGGGTCGGGCTGCCGGTCCAGGTGTGCTTTACCGCGGTCACGCCCGAAGTCACGCTTCCGTACTTCGAGCCGCCCACCCCGGCCACCCCGGCCACCCCGCCCACCCCGGCCTGATAACAGCAAGAGGCAACCAAACGGCAGGAGCTTACGACGATGGGACTGCTCAACGGCAAGGTGGCGTTCGTCACCGGCGCGGCACGCGGCCAGGGCAGGTCGCACGCGCGGCGGCTGGCCGAAGAAGGCGCCGACATCATCGCCATCGACGCCTGCGCCACGCAGGACTGGCTGACCTACCCGCTCGCCACCGAGGCGGACCTCGCGCAGACCGTCAAGGAAGTCGAGGCGTTCGACCGCCGCATCATCGCCCGCCGCGCGGACGTCCGCGACCTGGCAGCGGTGCGGGCGGTGCTCGACGAGGGCGTCGCGGCCCTCGGCGGGCGGCTCGACATCGTGTGCGCGAACGCGGCCATCATCTCCCAGCCCGCGCCGACCTGGGAGATCGACGTCGGCCAGTGGCGCGAGCTGATCGACGTGACCCTGACCGGCGTGTTCGTCACCGTGAAGGCCGCGATCCCGCACATGATCGCCGCGGGCAACGGCGGCTCGATCGCGCTGACCAGCTCAGGGGCGGCGCTGATCTCCGGCGGCGGCCTGGCCGACTACAAGGCCGCCAAGGCCGGGGTGCTGTCGCTGACCAGGACGCTCGCGTGCGAGCTCGCCGAGCACTTCATCCGGGTCAACGCGATCTGCCCGACGGCGGTGGACACCCCGATGATCCAGAATGAGGCGCTGTACCGGTCGTTCCGGCCGGACCTGGACAACCCCGGGCGGGAGGACGTCAAGGCCGGGTTCCAGACCATGAACCTGCTGCCCATCCCGTGGGTGGACCCGGTCGACGTCTCGAACGCGATCGTCTGGCTGGCTTCGGATGCCGCGCGGTACGTCACAGGGATCACGCTGCCGGTGGACGCCGGCAACCAGCACAAGTGACGAGGGGGGACCGTACATGCGCACCCAGGCGGCCGTGCTCTGGGAGAGCCACACGGACTGGAAGGTCGAGGAGATCGAGCTCGATCCGCCCCGCGCCGGGGAGGTGCTCGTCCGGGTCGCGGCCGCGGGCCTGTGCCACTCGGAGGAACATCACCTGACCGGTGACGTGCCGTTCGCCGCGCCGATGATCGGCGGGCACGAGGGCGCCGGGTACGTCGAGGCGGTCGGCGAAGGCGTCACGCTCACCAAGCCCGGCGACTACATCGTGTTCTCGTCGATCCCGAACTGCGGCCGCTGCCCCTCGTGCGCGACCGGCCGCCAGAACCTCTGCGACCTGGCCGCCGCGATCGTGGCGGGGAGGCAGCTCAGCGACGGGACGTCACGGCACCACGCCGCCGGCCAGGACCTCACGATCACCTGCATGGTCGGCTGCTACGCGCGGCACACCGTGGTGAACGAGGCCTCGGTCATCCCGGTCGACCCGCAGGTCCCGCCCGCGGCCGCGTGCCTGACCGGCTGCGGCGTGGCGACCGGCTGGGGCAGCGCGGTGTACGCCGGCGGCGTCCGGCCCGGCGATAACGTGGCCGTCGTCGGGGTGGGCGGGCTCGGCTCGGCCGCGGTCCAGGGCGCGCGGCTGGCGGGCGCGCGGCGGATCTTCGCGATCGACCCGGTGCCGTTCAAGCGCGAGATGGCCGGGCACTTCGGCGCGACACACTCTGCCACGGACGTCACCGCGGCCTTCGACCTGATCCGCGAGGTCACCTGGGGCCGGATGTGCGACGTGGTCGTGGCGACCATGGGGGTCGGCCGCGCCGACCTGATGGACGACATCCTCGCGCTGGCAGCCAAGCGCGGCCGGGTCGTGGTCACGAACATCTACCCGGCCACCGACACCCGGCCGAACCTCGCGCTCAACGGCCTGGCCCAGTGGGAGAAGCAGATTGTGGGCTGCATCTTCGGCTCGGTCAACTCCCGCGCCGACATTCCCCGGCTGCTCGGCCTCTACAGGGACGGCCTGCTCGACCTGGACTCGATGGTCACCAGGACCTACCCGCTCGAGGAGATCAACCAGGGCTACCAGGACCTGCGCGACGGCAAGAACATCCGCGGCGTCCTGGTGATGTGAACCGTGCTGGTCATGCCCGACATGGCCTGACACACTAGGTGATTGTGCGCGCGATCATGGCCGGCGCCGCCGGCGCCGGGCGTGCCGTCGCGGGCGTGCTCGCCGTCGCGGGCGCGCTGCTGATCCTCTTCCTGGCGTTGCGCGGGGCGGGCAGGCATCAGCCGGCGCCCGCCGCCGATCCCGGCACCGGACGGACGGTGGCGTCCGCGTCGGCGTCCTCCCCGTCGGCGCGA
>NZ_JASIAL010000290.1:0-7667 GCF_030042015.1 Trebonia sp.
CCGCCAAACCGGGCCCGCCGCAAGTCAGGAAGCCAGGAAGTCAGGAAGTCACGCCTGCAGCGCCGCGCCGATGTCGGCGATGAGGTCGGCGGCCGGCTCGACGCCCGCCGACAGCCGGATCAGCGTGCCGGGCGCCGTCTCGGCGGCCCAGCGCGCCCGCCGCTCCCACGTTGACTCCACGCCGCCGAAGCTCGTGGCGGGCACCACCAGCCGCGACGCGCCGACCACGGCGTCGGCGTCCGCCGCGGTGCCGGCGAGCTCGAACGACAGCAGCGGCCCGAACCCCGCCGCCATCTGCCGCCGCGCCACCTCCAGCGTCGCCGGGCTGGTCCCCGGGTAGTGCACCGCGGTGACCCGCGGGTGCCCGGCCAGGAACCGCGCGAGAGCCAGCGCGTTCGCCGACTGGCGCTCGATCCGCAGCGGCAGCGTCTTGATGCCGCGCAGCACCAGCCAGCTCTCGAACGGCCCGGGGACGCCGCCGCCCGCGGTCCGCCAGGCGCGCACCTCCGCGGCCAGCGCCGGGTCCCTGGTGACGACCGCGCCGCCGAGCACGTCGGAATGGCCGGAGACCGACTTGGTCAGCGAGTACAACGACGCAAGCGCGCCGAACTCGAGCGGCTTTTGCAGCAACCCGGTCGCCACCGTGTTGTCCACGACGAACGGCGCGCCGCTCGCCGCGGCGAGCTGCCCGAGCCTGGCGAGGTCGGCGACCCGCAGCAGCGGGTTGGTGGGCGTCTCCGCCCACAGGACGGTCGGCCCCCGGCCAAGCGCGCGCGCGACCGCGCCCAGGTCGAGCAGGTCGACCGTCACCGGCTCGGCGCCGTGCGGCCGCAGCCTGGCCGCGAGCGCCCGCGTGTTGTAGTAGCCATCCCGCGCGAACACGATCGCCGCCCGGCCGTCCGCCAGCGCGAGCAGCAGCGCCATCGACGCGGCCTGCCCGGACGCGAACGTGACGGCGGCGGCGCCCGGTCCCTCGATCGCGGCAAGCGCCTCCTCGACCGCGGCCCAGCCCGGGTTGCCCTCCCGCCCGTAGCCGCGGCCAGGCTCGGGCTCGCCCTGTGACACGTACGTGCTCGTGGCCAGCAGCGGCGGCGCCAGCGGCGCGCCCGCCGTCCGCTCGGTTCCCGCGTGCACGAGCCTCGACTGCTCGCTGAAATTCATGAAGCCCATTCTCCCGAACGATCCGGGCCGACTGCCCAGCCCAGCCCATCTCCCGCAGTTGCGCGACACGCGGCGGATGTGCCCGGTATGCGCGCGCGCGGCGCGGAAACTAGAGGACATGCATGTCCGCGCGGTCAGTGATCCCGCCGTCGGCGCGCTGGGACCTGACGACGACGAGGAGCCGCGGCTCCGCGTGGCCGCGAGCGGCCGCGCGGAGCCTCCCGCGCTGGGCGCGCTCGGGGCGCTCGGGGCGCTCAGGGAACACCTGCGCGCCTGGCGCGCGCTGGCCGGCCGGCCGCTCACGCCGTATTACCTGATCGTGGGCATCACCACGCTGCTGCTCGGCCTCGGCCTCGTCATGGTGCTGTCGACCGCCTCGGTGACGGACCTGGCCGACGGCCTGTCGCCGTACTACGACTTCGAGCGGCAGCTGCTCGGCATCGCGGTGGGCCTGCCGATCATGTGGCTGGCGGCGCGCTCGTCGCCGCGGTTGTTCCGCGCGGCGGCCTACCCGCTGCTCGCGGTGTCGGTCATCGGCCTGGCGCTGACGCTGATCCACGGCGTCGGCGTGTCGCAAAACGGCGCGTCCCGGTGGATCGCGATCGGCTCGCTGCAGTTCCAGCCGTCCGAACTGGCCAAGCTCGCGCTCGCGGTGTGGGGCGCCGACCTGCTGGCGCGCAAGGAGAAGCTGGGCCTGCTCGCCGACTGGCGGCACCTCCTCGTGCCGCTGATGCCGGGAACCGCGGTGCTTGCCCTGCTCGTGCTTGTCGGCGACGACCTCGGCACCACGTTCATCCTGCTGATGGTCTTCCTCGCGCTGCTGTGGATCGCGGGCACCCCTGGGCGGGTCTTCACCGCGCTGCTGATCCTGATGGGGCTGGTGCTCTTGCTGCTCGTGGTGACGGAGCCGTACCGCATGCAGCGCCTCCTCGGGTACGTGAACCAGACGAACACCAACCCGGTCGGGCAGAACATGCAGAGCATCCAGGGCAAGTACGCGCTTGGGTCCGGCGGGATCTTCGGCGTCGGCCTCGGGGCCAGCAGGGAGAAGTGGGGGTGGCTGCCCGACTCCACGAGCGACTTCATCTTCGCGGTCATCGGCGAGGAATTCGGGCTGGTCGGCACGCTGTGCGTCACCGCGCTGTACGGCGGCCTCGGCTACGCCGGGCTGCGGGTGGCGCGGCGCGCCACAGACACGTTCAGCCGGCTGGCGGCCGCCGCGATCACGACCTGGATCGTCATGCAGGCCGTGGTGAACATCGGCGCGGTGATCGGCGTGCTGCCGATCACCGGCGTGCCGCTCCCGCTGGTGTCCGAGGGACTGTCGTCGGTGCTCGTGACGATGGTCGCGCTCGGTATGCTCATGTCGTTCGCGCGGCGGGAACCCGGTGCCGCGCAGGCTTTGGCCGCGCGTGGTCCGAGCGCGCTGTCCCGCGTTCTAAGCTGGCTTGGCCCCAGAACGCGACGAGCGAGGAGCATGGAATGAGGGTCGTTCTAGCGGGCGGAGGGACAGCCGGTCATATCGAGCCTGCCCTCGCGCTTGCCGACGCGCTTGTCCAGGCAGACCGCGGCACGCACGTGACCTGCCTCGGTACCCGGCGCGGCCTGGAGACCCGGCTCGTCCCGCTGCGCGGGTACGAGCTGTCCCTCATCCCGGCGGTGCCGTTGCCGCGTTCGGTCACGCCGAGCCTGCTCACCGTCCCCGGGCGGCTGGCCGGGGCGGTGCACGCGGTGGGCGCCATCCTCGACCGGGCGCGCGCGGACGTGCTTGTCGGCTTCGGCGGGTACGTCGCCACGCCCGCGTACCTGGCGGCCAAGCGGCACAAGGTGCCGATCGTCGTGCACGAGGCGAACCCGTTCCCAGGCATCGCCAACCGGCTCGGCGCCCGGCTCACCCCGTACGTGTTCACCGGCCACCCCGACACCAAGATGCGCAACGCCCAGTACCTGGGGCTGCCGATCAGGCGGGAGATCGCCGAACTCGACCGGTTCGCGCTCGGCGACAAGGCCCGCGCCCACTTCGGGCTGCGCCCGGACCTGCCGGTGCTGCTCGTGTTCGGCGGCTCGCAGGGCGCGCGGTCGCTGAACCTGGCGCTGGCGGGCGCCGTCGGCGCGATCCGCACCGCGGGCGTGCAGGTGCTGCACGTGACCGGCCCGCGCAACGCGGCCGAGGCGGAGCCGCCGGCCGGCGCGGTGCCTTACGTGGCCGTCCCGTACGTCGACAGGATGGACCTCGCCTACGCCGCCGCCGACTTCGCCCTCTGCCGGGCCGGCGCGATGACGTGCGCCGAACTCACCGCCGTCGGCCTGCCGGCCGCCTTTGTCCCGCTGCCCATCGGCAACGGCGAGCAGCGGCTCAACGCGCTGCCGATCGTGCAGCGCGGCGGCGGCCTGCTCGTCGAGGACGACGAGCTCACCCCTGAGTGGATCATGGGCTCGCTGCTGCCCGTGCTGACCAACATCGACCAGGTGGCCGCGATGTCCGAGGCGGCGGCCGCGCTCGGCCGCCGGGACGCGGACCGCTGGCTGGCCAGGGCGGTCATCGACATCGTCGCCGCGGAGGCGGCCACCAGGGAGCCCGCGCAGCCCGGTTCGGTACCGGAGCAGGCGTGGGGCCGGGACCGCCCGGCGGGCGCGCCCGCGCCAGGCAGCCTGTTCACCCCGTCCGCGGGCAGGCAGTTCCCCGCTGGCGGTCAGCCCGCCTCAGGCGGCCAGCACCCGCCGGCGACGGGCAGGCACCGGCAGTCGCGGTGACCTCGCAGGAGGTCGCCCCGTGGGGCTCGTGACTCCCAGCGAACCGGTGCCGCTCGCAGACCTCGGGCGGGTGCACTTCGTGGGCATCGGGGGCGCGGGCATGTCGGGGATCGCCCGGATCATGCTGGCCCGCGGCGTGGCCGTGTCCGGCAGCGACGCCGCCCCGTCCGCGGGCCTGCTCGAGCTCGGCGCGCTGGGCGCCCGGGTGCACGTCGGCCACGCGGCCGGCCATGTCGGCGACGCGGACACGCTCGTGGTGTCAAGCGCGATCCGCCAGGACAACCCTGAGCTGGCCGAGGCCAGGCGCCGCGGCATCAGGATCCTGCACAGGGCCGCCGCGCTCGCGTCGCTGACGCTGGGCCGCCGGGTGATCGCGGTCACGGGGACGCACGGCAAGACGACGACGACGTCGATGATCACCACGGTGCTGCTTGAGACAGGCGCGGACCCTGGCTACGTCATCGGCGGCATCCTCGCCGCCACCGGCGCCGGGGCGGCCGACGGGGCGGGACAGGACTTCGTCGCCGAGGCGGACGAGAGCGACGGCTCGTTCCTCATGCTGTCCCCCGACGCGGCGGTCATCACGAACGTCGAGGCCGACCACCTGGACAACTACGGGACCGCCGAGGCGTACCGGGCGTCGTTCGGCTCGTTCGCGGCCAGGATCGCGCCCGGCGGGCTGCTCGTGACCTGCGCCGACGACCCCGGAGCGCGGGACCTGGCGGCCCGGGCCGCAGGCCTGCCGCTGCGGGTCCGCACGTACGGGGAGTCGGCGGACGCGGACTACCGGGTGAGCCGGACGCGCTGCCGCGGGATGCAGACGTCGTTCACGGTCGGGAGCAAGCCGGGACCGTTCGGGGAAATTGACCTGGAAATCTCCGTGCGCGTCCCGGGCCGGCACAACGCGCTGAACGCCGCCGCCGCGTTCGCCGCCGCCGTGGAGCTCGGGATCGCGCCGCGGCCCGCGGCCGCCGCGCTCGCCTGCTACCGCGGCGCCGCCAGGCGGATGGAGCCGAAGGGCGAGGCGGGCGGTGTCCGCGTGCTCGACACCTACGCGCACCATCCGACCGAGCTCGCCGCCGACCTGCGGGCAGCGCGCGAGATCGCGGCAGGCGGCCGGGTCGTCGCGGTGTTCCAGCCGCACCTGTACAGCCGGACGCGGATCTTCGCGGGTGAGTTCGGCGCCGCGCTCGGCCTCGCCGACGAGGTCGTGGTGCTCGACGTCTACGCGGCGCGCGAGGACCCCGAGCCCGGGGTCACCGGCCAGCTTGTCGCGGACGCCGTGCCGGGCGGGGCGGCGCGGTACGTGCCCTCCTTCGAGGACGCGCCGCGGGCGGTCGCGGCGGTCGCCGCGCCCGGTGACCTGGTGCTGACCATGGGGGCGGGCGACGTCACCAGGCTCGGGCCGCTGGTGCTGCGGGAGCTCGCCGCCGCGTCGGGGACCGGCAGGGACCGCCCGTGACCGGCCCGGGGCCGGCGGGCGCGGCGCGGATCCGCGTGTCCTGGCGCGCGGCGTTCTTCGCGCTGGCCGGGCTTGCCATCCTCGCCGGGGTCGGCTGGGCGCTGCTCGGCTCGCGGCTGCTCGTGGTCCGCTCGATCACCGTGACGGGAACGCGCCTGGTCACGCCCGCGCAGGTGCTGGCGGCGGCCGACGTTCCGCTCGGCACGCCGCTGCTGCGCGTCGACACCGCGCAAGTCGCCAGGCGGGTAGAGGCGATCAGGCAGGTGGCCTCCGCGACCGTGTCCAAGGACTGGCCGGACCACCTGGTGATCGCGATCAGGGAGCGCGTCCCCGTGGTGGCGGTGCGGCTGGCGGGCGGCGGCTACGACCTCGTGGACGCCACCGGTGTCATCGTCCGCTGGACGAAATCGGCGCCGGCCGGCCTGCCGCTGTTCCTGACCTCGCTGCCTGGCGGCGCGCTGCGCGGCGACCCGGCCCTGGCGCAGGCATCGGCCGTGCTTGCCGAACTCCCGTCGTGGCTGGCCAAGTCGGTCGCCGAGCTGGCGGTGACGGGGACGGCCGGCGGCTCGGGCGGCTCGGGCGGCTCGGGCGCGCAGGACCAGGTGACGCTCTACCTGCGGGACGCCACGACGGTCGTCTGGGGCGGCACGGACCGGGCCGGGGAAAAGGCCAGGGAACTCGCTGTCCTGATGCGCGGCACCGCAAGCTACTACGACGTGAGCGCGCCGGGAACGGTCGTGACCAGGTGACCCGGCCACGACACGCCAGGCGGTTCCGCGTGGTTAGTTGACCCTGCTGCCTTCCCACCCTACTGTCCGTATCAATCGCAGGGACGACAAAACTCTAAATCTCAACCTGAAGGTGAAACCCGTGGCCATCAGCCTAGCGGCAGCGCAATTACCGCGACGGCGGCTGGCCGGCGCCATTGGCGGTGAATTCCGCCTTCGCCACCAGGGCAGGGGTTTCCCCAGTTCAGGCGGCCAGCTCCAGGCGAGCGCCCGACGCCGTTAACAGCGGCAATGGCGCTGGACCTGGAAGAGGTAAAAACGAGCGGAAAGGTACCCTCCTCGTGGCAGCACCGCAGAACTATCTGGCGGTCATCAAGGTCGTCGGAATCGGCGGGGGCGGCGTTAACGCTGTCAATCGCATGATCGAAGAGGGACTCAAGGGCGTCGAGTTCATCGCGATTAATACCGACGCGCAGGCCCTCCTGATGAGCGATGCCGACGTCAAGCTCGACGTCGGCAGGGAACTGACCCGCGGGCTCGGCGCCGGGGCGAACCCGGATGTCGGCACCAAGGCCGCAGAAGACCACCGCGAGGAGATCGAGGAGGTGCTCAAGGGCGCCGACATGGTCTTCGTGACCGCGGGCGAGGGCGGCGGCACCGGCACAGGCGGCGCTCCCGTGGTCGCGAACGTCGCCCGCTCGCTCGGCGCGCTGACCATCGGGGTGGTGACCCGGCCGTTCGGGTTCGAGGGCAAGCGGCGGGCCGTCCAGGCGGAAACAGGGATCGAGCGCCTGCGCAGCGAGGTCGACACGCTCATCGTCATACCGAACGACCGGCTGCTGTCTATCTCCGACCGGCACGTCAGCGTGCTCGACGCGTTCAAGCAGGCCGACCAGGTGCTGCTGTCCGGCGTCCAGGGCATCACCGACTTGATCACCACGCCAGGCCTGATCAACCTCGACTTCGCGGACGTGAAGTCCGTCATGTCCGGCGCCGGGTCCGCGCTGATGGGCATCGGCTCGTCGCGCGGCGACGACCGGGCGGTCGCCGCGGCGGAAATGGCGATCTCGTCCCCCCTGCTCGAGGCGTCGATCGACGGCGCGCACGGTGTGCTGCTGTCCATTCAGGGCGGGTCCGACCTCGGCCTGTTCGAGATCAACGAGGCCGCGCAGCTGGTCTCCAACTCGGCGGCGGTGGACGCGAACATCATCTTCGGCGCCGTGATCGACGACGCGCTCGGCGACGAGGTGCGGGTGACGGTCATCGCGGCGGGGTTCGACGAGTCACGGCCGGGCCGCCTGACGTCCGCCGCCATCGGCGGCTCACGGGCGTCGGGCATCGGCTCCGCCGTGACCAGCGCCTCGTCAGGGAGCACCGGCGCCGCCGCGGGCCCGATGCGGGCGGGCGGCTCGTCCGCGTGGGGCGGTGCCGTCGGCTCAGGCGGCTCTGGCGGCCCGGGCCGCGGCGCCTCGGTGGCATCACCCGGCTCGGCGGTGTCCGGCAGTTCGGGGTCAGCAGGCGGTTCGGGACCATCAGGCGGTTCGGGGCCGGCTAGCGGGCTG
>NZ_JASIAL010000291.1:0-2817 GCF_030042015.1 Trebonia sp.
CTGCGGCCGGGCATCCGTCGCTCCCGGCCGAGCACGACGACCCGGCCGGCCGCGAAGCCGCGCCGGCGCAGACGTCCGCAACGGCAGCGGTGGCCACGGCAGCGGACGCGACCCGAGCCGAGCCCGCCCTGCCCACGTGGACGTCGGCTCCGGAGGCCGCCTCCGCCGTGCAGACGACCCAGGTGGCTGACGCGACCCGCGCCGAGCCCGCCCTGGCCGCGGAGCCGACCGCGGATGCGGCGCCGCACGCAGCCCCGGACATGGACGCCACCGCCCCGGCAGCGGCAGCGGACACGGAGGGGAACGCGGGCCCGCCCTCCGCCGCCGGCGGCGCGCCGCACGACTACTGGGACATGGATGAGGAGAACAGGCTCCACGCACCCGGCTACCCGGGGGCGGGGGCCGACGACGACGCGCCGCCCTTCGCCACAGCGCCGTTCGCGACGATCCCGCGGCTGAACCGGGTCCGCTCCAGCCCGACCCCGCCCGACGAGGACGACGAGCAACCCCACTAACCTCACGAGTGCGACTTTGTACACTCCGTGACCATTTTGTCGTCCATTATGTTCGGTTTGTCCATGCAAGAAGTGTGCAAGGTGGATAGAAGGGACACATGTGACGGATGGGACGCGCCGCAGGGCGCGGGCACGTCGCTAGTCGCTAGCCGTCGATTTCGGTCCTTACCCGGCGTATCAGGTCGCGGGAATGGCGTGCTGACAGTGCCGAAGCGCGGATCAGGTTGATCACCGTCATGAGATCAGCAACCTCCTCGCGCCCCTCCACGATTCTCCCGCCGCCGTAGCACTCCGTGTAACAGACGCTGGGCGACTCCGCGAACTCATACACGGCGATCGGCCCGTCCGCGCCGGCGTGGTTGTCCGCCGCGAACGGCAGGGCCTGGACCACGATGCCTGGCGTGTCCGCGGCATCGAGCAGCCTGTCGAGCTGCCGCCCCATGACAGCCGGGCCGCCGACGACGTGCCGCAGGACGCTCTCGTCAAGCACGTACCACACGAGCGGCGCGGTCTGGCCGGTGATGATTTCCTGCCGCTTCATTCGCGCGGCTACCAGGCGGTCGATCTCGTCGCGGCTGTCCATCGGCCGCCCGGCCTCGAGCAGCGCGCGTGCGTAGTCCTCGGTCTGCAGCAGGCCGGGAACCGGGCCGAGTTCCCAGCCGTGGATGCGGACGGCCTCGCGCTCGAACGGGATGACTGGCGCGAAGAATGCGGGGTACGCCTCGCGGGCGACGAGTTCCTGCAACGTGGCGAACGTTGCGGGCGTGCTGAACACCTCATCGCAGCGGGCCGCGAAGTCGGCGGTCGGCGCCTTGTCCATCGTCTCCACCCCGCTGATCAGCGAGGCTGAGTAGCCGAGCTTCCCGCCCACCTCGACCTGGGTCCAGCTCATTTGCAGCCGCCACAGCCGCAATTGCGATGCGAACGCCGCCAGGGACGTGGTCTTCACGTCGGGTACGCCCGTCTCCACCTGCCTACCCCCCAATAACACCACGGTGCGTGTCGTTGCACCTACGCAGCGTGCAGCGCGTTCCGACCCCAACCGTAGCCTGCTACTGGCATGTTTGCTATCAGAACCCCCGGCTCCGACCGTCATACGAAACGAAGGCTCATATCGTGATCATGTACCTCTGGACAGCGCCAGGCCGTGACACAGTCGCGTTCCGCAGGGCCAGCGGGGTCAGTGACGACCAGAGCAGGGCCCGCCAGGCGGCCGAACTGCTGCTCCGCACCGGGCAGGCGGCCACCGCCTACATCGAATGCGCCTACACCGCGATGACCGCGGCGACGCTGAACTCGTGCTACGTCCGGACCGGAGCGGGCTGGTGGGCACAGCTCGGCCAGGCAGGCCACGTCGTGTGGACCCCGTTCACCGTGTCCTGCGGATCCCGGCGCGACGCCGGCCAGGCAGCCGAACCCGCTGACGCCGACGCCCGGAGCGGGCGCTGACACGACCCAGGGCCGACGTCAGCACCGATGCGGGGTCGTGACCGGCGAGGGGGCGGTCACGACCCCGGGTCGGCTCGCTGGGCCATGGTCAGGCCTGCCGGCAGACCACTGCGGTGGCCATCGCCGCGATGCCCTCACCGCGGCCGGTCAGGCCCAGTCCGTCGGTGGTGGTCGCCGAGAGGCTGACGGCCGCGCCGGCCAGCGCCTCGCTCAGCACGGCAATCGCTTCGGCCCGGCGCGGCCCGATCCTGGGCCGGTTGCCGATGACGCAGACGGCCACGTTCCCGATCACGAATCCCGCGGCGGCGACCAGGCGCGCTGTCTCCCGCAGCAGGGCGACCCCCGGCGCGCCTGACCATTCGGGGCGGGACGTACCGAAATGCGCGCCGAGGTCGCCGAGCCCGGCAGCTGACAGCAAGGCGTCACATGCCGCGTGCACGGCGGCGTCACCGTCGGAATGTCCTGCCAGGCCAGTCTCACCGGGCCATTCCAGCCCCGCCAGGTGCAGCACGCGCCCCGCCTCGAACGGATGCACGTCAACCCCAAGCCCAACCCGCGGCATGTTCTCCACCGCAGCAGGTTACCGTGACCGCACATACCAGCCCGCCCACAGGATCCCCGGAGCAGGTGCGCCGTCATGGCGCAGCCGGGGGGTTCCGGGGGGTCGCCCCCCCGGACAAGCATGGAAGACGCGGCCGGCCCCAGCGCGTTTACTCATTACCGGCCTGGCTAGCGGGCATAGGCTGGGGTAGGACAACGAAGGACAGATGTGACCGGGACAGCGCCCGAGTGGCGGAAGGGGCATCCTCAGATGAGCAAGCAGGCCACGCCGCCGCCGCCGGGCGACAAGCCG
>NZ_JASIAL010000292.1:0-3875 GCF_030042015.1 Trebonia sp.
CCGGTACCTGGCGAAGTGGTTCTCTAGCAGGGCATTCCTCGGCCGCAACCAACCGGATGGCCCGGAGTCCATCGACCCGTTGCCGGCTATCCCGATCGACTCGGCCGTGGCGCGCTGGGACACCCGGGCTGCCGAGGACGCTGCACTGCCCCTATCAGGGCGGGACTCTCTAGATGAGGGGGTCGCTGCCCGCCGGATGGCCTGACGGCAATTAAGGAAGGGGAGACACAGGGTGCGCAAATCAGCTGTGGCTGGGCCTGGACCCTCTGTATCTCAGCGGATAGCGGAATCCCACAAGCGGGATTTCTGGATAAGGGAGAGCCTCAAGCATGTGGCCCCGCACTTTCGACTGCGCAAATGCGGGCGCATCGTAGACACCATCGCGCAGGGCAGGAAATGCGACCTGCTCGACGTCGGCTGCGGGCCCGCAACGCTGCGGTCCGTGCTGGCGGACAACATCCGTTACTACGGGATCGACCTAGCCATACACATCCCTGCGGACTACCTTCTCGAAGTCGACATCCTCAAGGCGCCAATCGCGTTTGGGACCATGACGTTCGACATCGTCGTCGCCCAGGGACTCTTCGAATACGTCGGCTCACAGCAGTCCGAGAAGCTCCGCGAGATCGCGCAGATACTGCGCCCTGACGGCACATTCATCGTGACGTACACCAACTTCGGCCACCGCGACAGCCGGATGTTCGAGGCGTACAGCAACGTTCAGCCGCTGGACGATTTCAGGCAGGATCTGGCCCGTTACTTCCGCATCCGCAGGTCGTTCCCTACCTCGCACAACTGGCATGGCGGCCAGCCATGGCGGCGGGCCGCCATGGCGGTCAACATGCCCGTCACCCCGAGCATCCCGGTCGTCAGCAGGAAACTGGCCGTGGAGTACTTCTTCATCTGCTCGGCGCGGTAGTCCTCGCCGCGGCCTACCCGATCTCACTCGCGCCGTCCCCGATCGGGGACGGCGCGCGAAGGGGCCCGGGGCGGACGCCAGGCCTGCCGTCGTGCCCCGATGACAGCCGCTGGCCGGCCGGCACCCGCCGGTGCCGGCCGGCCAGGTGCAGCAACGGGACGCGGACCTTGCTGTGCCCGGCCTCCCGCAGGCCAGTGTGCAGCTGCCCCCACCACATCATGGTCCCGAGCCATGTCGCGATCGCCGTCCCCCACACCGTCCCAGTGGCGCCGTGGTAGAAGGCGCCCCCGACACCGAGGCCGAGGTACAGGGCTGACCCGAAGATCATCGAGCGCAGGCTGCGGTGGGCGGCGCCGAGCGCGTGCAAGCCCGCCATCGCGCCCTGGGTGAAACACGATCCCATGACGGTGATCGTGTAGGGGATCACCAGCGCGTACGCGGGCCGCCACAGCTTCGCGCCGAGCAGCAGGTCGCCCAGCCCCCTCGGGATCGTCGCGAGCAGCGCGACACCCCACAGCGCGCACCCGATCGCCAGGGCGGCGCCGACCAGCAGGCAGTAGCGTCGCAAGTGATGCGGGGAGTTGCGCAGGACCCGCGCCGCCTCCGGGACGGTGACGATCGATATGCCCATGAAAACGACGAGGAACGGCCCCAAGAGCAGGCCGGCCGCCTGGACGTAGGCGACGGTGGCCAGGCCCGCGATGCCGCCGATGCAGTAGATCCGCAGCTGGACAGCGCCTGCGTTGGACGTGTTCTCCGCGAGGAAGCGCGGCCCCAGGTCCCGGTTACGGGCCATCCACTCCAGGGCGCAGAGCGGGTTGGGTATGACCCGCGACTGCAGCGGGCCTATGCAGGCCGCGAAAGTGGCGGTCAGCCCCCAGATCAGCACGAACCAGAACACGGAATCGTAATGCATGACCCGCAGGGCCACCATGGCGACGAACATCGCCACGGTCCACACGGTGTCATTGAGCAGGGACTGGCTGCCGCGTCCGAGCGCGAAGAACGCGTACCGCCAGCTGTCCTGCAGCATCAGGCCGGGCATCGTCAGCCCGAGCGCGATGAACGCGACGCCGAGCGTGCCCTTGATCGCGGCGCCGGCCATGAGCGCGCAGATGCCCATCGCGATGCCCGCGAGGACCGAGGTGCCCGTGGAACGCTTGACCGCCCACCGCCACGCCCGGATTTCCGCGTGGCTGAACCGGACCAGCAGCGGCTCGGTGGCAAGTCCGCGGGAGGCGTTGAGCGCGAACGAGTATGTCACGTACACGATGCTGAAGGCGCCGAACTCGGTCGCGCCTAGTTCCCTGGCCACGTAAAAGCTCAACGCGGCGTTGCTCAGGCTGGACATCCCCTGGTCAGCCAGGCCCCAGCCGAAACGGTGCGCGAGCTTGAGCCCGAGATTGCGCGCGCCACCCGCTCGGTTAAGCATCGATCGCGTGTCCTCGCCGTGACGGCGCCGGCGCTGGCGACTCACACAGGTCCGGCATCAATTCCCCTCGGTGCGCAGGCCGGGAACGGACTGCTGGTCGTCCGGTAGAGCATCTCATCGACGGCGCCGGCCGCGAGCAGTTCGCGGATCCTGCGCAGCCGCACGAACCTGGCGGAGACGAAGTCATCGTGGGTCAGGCCGTACGCGGTGTAGGCCTGGAGAAGCTCCGCGACCCCGTCCCGCACGCTCCACCGCAGCTTCAGATCGGGGAAGGCCGACTCGAGCTTGCCGAAATCCACCCGGTAGTCGCGGATATCAGGACCCGCGCCGTCGGCAAGCGTCACCACAGCTCCGGGCACCGCCGCGCGCACCATCTCGGCGACGTCGCGGACCTGCACGTTGTCCTGCGCCCGCCCGACGTTGAACGCCTGGTCGTGGACGACGTCGCGGGGCGCTTCGAGCATGGCGAGGAAGGCGCGGCTGATGTCCTCGATGTGCACGAGCGGCCGCCAGGGCGTGCCGTCGCTTTCCAGGCGCACCTGCCCGGTGGTCAGCGCCACGGCGGTCAGGTTGTTCACCACGATGTCAAGGCGCAGCCTCGTCGACGCGCCGTACGCGGTCGCGTTGCGCAGGTATGTCGGAGAGAAGTTGTCGTCCGCGAGCCTGGACAGTTCTCGTTCTGCGATAACCTTCGTCTCGCCGTACGGGGTGACGGGGAACAGCTCCGCGTCCTCGGCCACGGCGGCCGAGCCGGCGGCCCCGTAGAGGCTGCAGGAGGAGGAGAACAGGAAGCGCTCGACGCCGGCCTGCTTCGCGGCCCGGGCCAGCGCGAGCGTCCCGTCGAGGTTGACCGAATAGGTCGCCGCCGGGTTGAGGTCGCCGAGCGGGTCGTTGGACAGCGCCGCCAGGCAGAGCACCGCGTCGTACCCGGACAGGCCGGCAGCCGTGACGCGGCGCATGTCCAGCATGGCCCGCGGGCCGGCGTCCGGCAGCGCCGGGCCGAGGTCGCATCCTTCGTACAAGCCGAGGTCAAGCCCGTCGACGTCGTGCCCGGCGGCGCGCAGGAAAGGCACGAGGACGGCCCCGATGTACCCGCGGTCGCCTGCGACGAGGATTTTCATGCGCTCCCCCTGCGTTCGGCGTCGTCGCTCCGGCTGGCCAGCGAGACAGTAACCTAACAACCATCAGACCGCTCAGCACCGGTCTTGATACAAAGGACCGCCTTGTTCTCGCGCCGGGGCCGCCCCGGCAAGGCCCGCCAAGGCCGGCACAAGGCCAGGCACAGGGCCAGGCAAAGGCCAGGCACAAGCGCCGCGAACGTATCAGGAGCGGACGCCAGGCGCTCATATGCGAGTGCAGCAGCGCAGAGTTCTGATCATCGTCCAGAACCTCCCCGTGCCGTTCGACCGGCGCGTGTGGCTCGAGTGCCAGGCACTCACTGCGGCCGGCTACCAGGTAGCCGTCGTGTGCCCGAAGGGCAAGGGCGACCCGGCGTATGAGGTCGTCGGCGGGGTCGAGCTCTAC
>NZ_JASIAL010000293.1:0-3700 GCF_030042015.1 Trebonia sp.
TCGCCCGGCTTGCCCTTGGCCTGCGGCATTTCCGCTATCGAAATCGGCACCAGTTCGATTCCGCCGAGGCGCTGGTAGACGTAGGTCCACCATGAGCCGTAGTCGTAGCGCGTGCCCATCGAGTGCCCGTACTCGCCGTCGTTGACCAGGTCGATGCCGATCGAGCGCTGCCGCGCGACCACGTCCCCCACCGCGGAGCGCAGTCTGCGGAGGTATTCCGCCTCGTCGGGGAAAGTCCCTTCCGCACGCTCGTGATTGAGCGCGATCAGGTCCTCCGGTCTCGGCAGGCTGCCCGCGTGGCTGGTCAGGATCCTGTCCGGCATCTCTCCTCCTTGAGACTCCCCGACGGGCGATGATCTTCCCGGGCTGAGTATGGCCGTGTCCCCGACGAGCGCGCAATACGCCGCTCCCCGTGCGATGGGTGCGCTGCCACGGCCTGTCCCGCCCGCGCCAGGCACCCGTCCGGTACCGGCAGCCCATCGGGAACCGGTACCCTGGCAACGATTTCGTGCAGTGGCGATCGTGCGGCACGAGGACGGGCGGTTAGCTCAGCGGTTAGAGCGCTCGGTTTACACCCGAGGGGTCACTGGTTCGATCCCAGTACCGCCCACGCCGCCCGGCCTGGGCGCGTCAGGATTGCTGGCTGCCGGGACGGGTCACGAGGGCCTGCAGCGAGTTCCGCAGCTGCCGGGCGGCCTGCGGGGTGAGCGGCGCGAGAAACTCGCGCTCGGCGGCATCGCTTGCCGTGCTGGCCCGTCGGAGGGTGTCGTGTCCGGCGTCGGTCAGTTCGGCCACGTTGCGGCGCCGGTCGCCGGCGCGCGGATGGCGTGCGACCAGGCCTTGCTCACTTCGGGGCCCGGCCCGCCGGTCATGGACACCCACCGAGGACCTGCTGCCCTGCGTCTCAGAAGACACCCGGTGGAAGGCGCCAGAGCTGGCCACCACCACGGCGATGGAACTGGTCTCCTTCTCGGTGCTCGCGCACTACGGCGATCCGGAGCGGGCCGAGCGACACCGCCAGCTGCTGGCCGCACCGCGGTCGCGCCTGATCGTCCCGGTCACCGATGGGCAGCTGATTGTCGTGCGCGGATCGCGCCGGAGCGCCATTCCCGCCGTGCGGTGATCGGGGCCACGGGTGGCCGGCGGTCATGAGGACCCGGTGGCCAGGTCCTGCTGTCCGTCTGGCCGCCACACTGGGCACCGGCCGCCGCCCCCTTTCCACCTCCGGCCCACGGTACGTTGCTTCGAGTTCTGAGTAACTTGAGGGAATGGCTTGCCGCGTGGTTCCCGGGCGGGTCAGCTCCGGGCGTCGGCTGCCACGCTGCGGTGGGTGGCGGTGCGGTCGAAGTCCAGCAGCATGGCCCGGGCTTGCGGCTCGATGATGGCGACCGTGATGTCGTCCCCGGCGAAGGCGCGGATCGCGGCGGGGGATTCCCAGAACGTGTGCGCGGTCAGCTCGACAGTGCCGTTCCCGTCAAGGTCGCGGCGCCGCAGGTACGCGCGCTCGAAACCGGGCAGCTTGCGCAGCTGGGGCAGCAGGGTGCCGGTGAAGTACCTGCCGTAGTTTGCGGCGCCCTGTCCCGCTGGCTGACGGTCAGCGGGGTTGGCTGGTGTCCGCCGCGGCCGTACCGTCGGCGGCGACCGCCCGCTGCAGGTTGTTGATCTGCTCCTGAAGCGCGGCGATCTGTGCCTGGGGATCAGCGGAGGCCGCGGGCGCCGCGGTGGCCGGGAGCGCCGTGGTGACCGGCCCGGCCGGCCCGGCAGGCGCGGCAGGCGCGGCAGGCTCATCGTCGTCGCGGGCCTGCAGTTCGGTCTTCAGGATGCGCATGGACCTACCCAGCGAACGCGCGGCATCAGGCAGCTTCTTCGACCCGAACAGCACGATAACGACGACCGCGACGATCAGGATCTTCCACGGGCTGTCGAACAGATCATCAAACATGGGCGCCTCTCCCTTTTCAGGAGGCGAATTCCGGGTGGGGGAAACCCTTTCCCCGACTAGCCTAGCCGCCGTTCGCGACCCGGTCAGGGCCCGCTGGCCCGGTCAGGGGTGCCCTAGGTCCCATCCCCCTGACCCGCCTCGTCGCCCGCGGACAGTTGGTCCCGGCCGTCGGTGACCTCTGGTCCTGTCCTGGTCGCAGGCCCGCGGCCAGGCTGGATCTGGGCGTGATCAGGTCGCACCGTAAGTGGAACCGCGTAAGGGGCTGTGTCGTGGCCGGCTTGCAAACCGCGCGCCTGGGTCAGGCTGCTGATGGTCCGGGCGCTGCCGCCGAGACGGCGGTTGAGGTGTCGTCCCTGTCCAAGCGGTATGGGGCCATCGAGGCCGTCAGGGACGTGTCGTTTTCGATCAAGCGGGGCGAGGTGTTCGCGTTCCTTGGCCCGAACGGGGCGGGGAAGACGACCACGGTGCGGATGCTGTGCACGCTGACCCGGCCAGGCGGCGGCCGCGTGCGGGTGGCGGGGTTTGACGTCGCGCGGCAGCCGGAGGCGGTGCGGCGCCGGATCGGGCTCGTGTTCCAGGAGCAGACGCTGGATGACCGGCTGACGGTCGCCGGCATGACCTGGTGTCCACGTTCTCTGGCGGCATGGCCAGGCGGCTGGAGATCGCGCGCGGGATGCTGCACACCCCGGTGGTGCTGTTCCTTGATGAGCCGACCGTGGGCCTGGACCCGCAGACGCGGACGCTGGTGTGGGAGGACGTGCTGCGGCTGCGCCGGGAGGAGCAGACGACGATCTTCCTGACCACCCACTACATGGATGAGGCCGAGTACGCGGACCGGGTCGCGATCATCGACCACGGCCTGGTCGTGGCCACCGGCACCCCGGACGAGCTGAAGCGCCAGGTCGGCGAGGACACGATCGAGCTGGTCACCGCCGACGACCCGGCCGCCGCCGCCCACCTGGAGGCGGCCGGGTTCCGGGTGCGCCGCGGCGAGGAGGGGCTGGTGGTGTTCGCCGGGGACGCCGGGGACGGCGAGGCCGAGGTGCCCCGGCTCATCGAGACCGCCGGGGTGCGGGTCAGCAGCGTGCACGTGCACCGGCCCACGCTGGATGACGTGTTCCTGCACTTCACCGGGCGCCAGATCCGCGACCAGCACGCCGAGCGGGCGATGCCGCCGCGGGCCAGGGCGCGCATCGCCAGGCGGCGTTAGGAGGCTGTGATGAACGGTGCCGTCCTCGACCTGCCGGGCAGGCCGCTTGCCGATGAGCGGGAGAGCCTGGGCGAGGAGCTGCGCACGGTCGGCATGGTATGGGAGCGGGAGGCGATCAGGTTCTTCCGCACCCGTGCCCGCGTCCTGTCCAGCTTCATCCAGCCGATCCTGTTCCTGTTCGTGCTTGGTTACGGGATGAGCACGCTGGTGGGCACGACTGCCGGGTTTGACTTCAAGAAGTTCCTGTTCCCAGGGATCGTGGCCATGACCGTCATGTCGACCGCCCTGTCGTCGGCGATCTCGATCGTGTGGGACAGGGAGTTCGGGTTCCTGCGCGAGATGCTGGTGGCCCCGGTCAGCCGCATGTCGCTGGTGTCAGGCAAGACACTCGGCGGGGCCAGCATCGCCACCGTCCAGGGCACGATCATGCTGGCCCTCGCCCCGCTGATCGGGGTGCGCCTGACCCCGCTGCTCGTGGCGAAGGTCATCGGCCTTGAGCTGCTCATGGCGGTTTCCCTCACCGCGTTCGGGGTGCTCGTGGCCAGCCA
>NZ_JASIAL010000294.1:0-12745 GCF_030042015.1 Trebonia sp.
GTCGCGGTCGCTGGCGATCTCGTTGAGCAGGATGCCGTCGGTCATCAGCTTGACCAGCGTGGCGTCGCTCGCCCTGTCGGTGAACCTGACCTTGTAGCCCACGGTCGCGCCGAGGTCTGTTGCGAGTTCCTCCGCGATCCGCTCGGCGACCGTGCGGGCGGCGATCCGCCGCGGCTGGGTGTGGCCGATCTGGCCGGTGACCCCGCGGCCGAGCTCGAGGCAGATCTTCGGCAGCTGCGTCGTCTTGCCTGAGCCGGTCTCGCCGGCGACGATGACCACCTGGTGGCCGCGGATCGTCGCCGCTATGTCGTCTTTGCGCTGGCTGACCGGCAGCTCTTGGGGGTACGTGATCGCCGGGACCGCGGCGCGGCGCCTGGTGACCTTGTGCGCGGCCCTGGCGGCGTCGGCGGCCAGCTCCGCGACCGCCTTGTCGCGGGCCGCCTGATCCTGCAGGCCGCGCGCCCGGTCGATGCGACGGCCCAGCCGATGCTGGTCAAGGAGCATCAGCTCGGGCAGCATGCGCCGGAGATCGGCGAGCTCGGGCATCTCGGAAGGCTGGTTCACCGGCGGAAAAGACTAGACGACAAGAACCAGACGATGCCAACGCTTTTCCGCCGCGCAGGCTTCCCTGGGCAGCGTCACCCGGCAGCGTCACCCGGCAGCGTCACCCGGCAGCGTCAGCCGAGGACCGTGCCCGACCTGGCCGCGATGTGCGGCGGGACGGCGATGCCCGCTGGCAGTCCAGGGTCAGGCACGGGCTGCTGCCAGGCCGATACGAGCGGAAGCTCCCCTGCCCACAGGCCTAGCCTGGCGTCGGGTGAGTCACCGTCGTCGGGCGGGCCGGTGCGGATCTTCACCGATGCCTCGGCGAGCGGCAGCGCCAGCAGCCTGGTGGCCGCGAGCTCCTTGCGACTCGGGCGCCGGACGTAGTCCCACTGTCCCGGAGCCATGTGCTCGGAGAGCAGCCGCAGGCCGTTGCCGAGTTCGCCAGGGTCGGTGACGATGCGCGGGTGGCCGTAGATCATCGCGCTGCGGTAGTTGACCGCGTGCTCGAACACCGAACGGGCCAGCACCAGCCCGTCCGCGAGCGTGATCGTGACGCATACCGGGCTGTCGGCTCGCAGGCTCACGCTCGCGACAGAGCCGTGCAGGTACAGGTTCGCGTCGTCGAAGCCGTAGCTGGTCGGTACCACCATCGGCCAGCCGTCCCTGATCACGCCAAGGTGCGCGACCAGCCCGGCCGCCAGGACCGCGAACAGCTCGCGACGGTCGGTCCTGCCCTGCTCGCGGAGCCTGCGGTGCCTGGTGCGCTCGGTGCCTGACAGCGGGTTCGCCATCTACCGGTGATATCACGGCCGGCCGGCGTGCGGGCGAACCGGGCGGGAATGCGGCTGGTACGCCCTGACGTTATCGGGTATAGTGAGCGCATCGGCCAGGTGCCCATCTGAGCGGCCCGGCGATCGCGGAAAGCGTCGCAGTGAGCGGCGCGGAAACGAAGATTCTCAACCTTCGCGGTACTTTCCTGTAACAAGGCATCGGCCCAGTTCAGCGGCCTCTCGCACGCGCATCCCTGCCGTTTGCAGGCCGCGTTAGCGCCGCGCCGCCGCGGCTATTCGGCCAGCGCGAGCAGCTTTCTTCAGCATGCGCGAATTCACCCTCCAACGAAGAGGAAACATCCCATGACAGTGACAACAGAAGAACGAGAACAACAGCGAGAAACCGGCGCCGCGACCGCGGGCGTCGCCGCGGCTGGTATCGCCGATATCGCCGACGGGCGGGGGTACCTGCGCGTGGCGGGGTACCGGCGCTCACCCGGCGACATCCCGCTCACGTCCGCGCTCGTCCGCCAGTACGGATTGCGCAAGGGCGACCAGGTAGCCGGCACGGCCGCGCCGCGCCAGGGCCAGGGCCAGGGCCGCGCCAGGGACCGGGCACGCGACGGCAGCCGGAACGGTAACGCCGGCGGGAGTCCGGGCATGACGCTGGTCAGCGTCGAAAGCATCAACGGCGTGCCGCCCGGTGCGGCCAAGGCCCGCCCGCGCTTCGACGACCTCACTCCCGTCTACCCCAACCAGCGGTTCCGCCTCGAAGACGGCGACTCCGGCGCGACCGCGCGGATCATCGACCTGATCTCCCCCATCGGCAAGGGCCAGCGCGGCCTCATCGTCGCGCCGCCGAAGGCCGGCAAGACCATGGTCCTGAAGACGATCGCGCACGCGATCGGCGCGGCGTACCCGCAGGTGCACCTGATGCTCGTGCTCGTCGGCGAGCGCCCGGAAGAGGTCACCGACCTGCGCCGCTCGGTACGCGGCGAGGTCATCTCCTCGACCTTTGACCAGTCCCCCGACGAGCACGTCCTGGCGGCGGAACTGGCCATCGAGCGGGCCAAGCGGCTGGCCGAACTCGGCCGGGACGTCGTGGTCCTGCTCGACTCGCTCACCCGGCTCGGCCGCGCCTACAACCTCGCCGCCCCCGCGAGCAGCCGCACCCTGACCGGCGGCGTCGCGGCGTCAGCGCTGCAACCGCCCCGCCAGTTCCTTGGGGCGGCGCGCTGCCTTGAGGAGGGCGGCTCGCTCACGATCATGTCCACCGCCCTGATCGACACCGGATCCCAGCTGGACAACGTGCTGTTCGAGGAGTTCAAGGGGACAGGGAACATGGAACTGCGGCTGCGCCGCGACCTCGCCGAGAAGCGGATGTTCCCTGCCATCGACGTGGCACCCTCTGGCACACGCCGCGAGGACCTGCTGATGGAGCCGGCCGAACACGCGGCCGTGGTCAGCCTGCGCCGGGCGCTCGCCGCACTGGACCCGCAGCACGCGCTCGAACTGCTGCTCGACAAAACCATTCATCCGAACGAACAGTTTCTCCGCCAGATACGCCAGTCACGATAACCACCACCCAGGGGCGGGGCGTCCGGTCTCCCGCCGCGCCGGAGGGCCCGCCTAGCGGGCGCTTGGGCCGTTGGCGCAACTGGCCCCGTAGAGCCGGGCCGTTGGCGCAACTGGCCCGATACGCAGCCAACGTCGGAATCCTGAGCGACGCTGAACACGTGGCGGCCGCCAGCTTGCTCTCGGGCTGCGGCGGCACAGGCAGCCGCCGCGGGACGCCCCGGGACGCCCCGGGACGCCGGACCGCCGGCCGGACGGACGGACGGCGCGGGGCGAGGCGCGATCTCCCCTGTCCGATGGGCCGCGGCCGTCCATAGCGCGGCGGCTGGGACGCGAGCGAAAGAAAGTCGTTAGAACTTCTTGCGCTATTCGTAGTTGAACGGGTAGTTAATCTTCTATAGGCTACAGCGCAAATGAGCGGTGTTGTTTGCCGCATGCAATTGCGCCCGGCAAACTTTCACAATCCACCTAACGTCGCGGACACCCTGGAGCCCCGCCGAGGATCCGCGATTCCTCGTCATGGCATCGAAGGGGCTCTTACATGCCACTCAGCAACTCTGAAGGAAGCCTTGAGGCTCCGATGCCCCTGCAGACGCGCGCGCCGCACCGGCCATGGGGTACGCTTCCGGCGGGGTCAGCGGCCACGGGCTACCACGGACTATTCGACTCGTACGGCGAAGGCGCCCGGCACAGCACAGGAATGGTTGAAATTTACTCAAAGGCGAGTGGACGTTTGGGCCTCATCGGCCGATTGACGGCACATGGCGGCGATCATTGCGGGAGTGAACCCGAGACGGGAATAGGCCTGGATCTGAGCGCTGCACATGGCTTTGGCGATGGCCGCCCGGCAGTCCGCGCATTCCGGCGCGGCCCAGGCGCCTGGCCCTGGCTTAATGAGTTCGCGCGCGGCCGCCAGCGCCTCGGGGCATCCCGCCCCCGCCGCCGCGCCGGTGTTCATTTCGATTTCGACGCCGAGTTTGTCGCGCAGCATTTTGAGCGCGAGCCGGGTCTGGGCGCCGAGCGCTGCCAGGATCTGCTGCTGCCCGCTTGCGTCACAGCGGACCCATTCACTGCTCAACTCATCACTGGAAACAATGGCTCCACCCTGTCGCGCGTTGTCGGCCACGGCGGCGGTGAGGAGGTACGCGGCGCGCGGCGCGTCCCATGGCGGGGGGTTCATATGCGCAGCCAGGCGTGGAGCCGGCTGCCCAGCCTGCGCAGGGAGTACAGCAGGCACGAGCACATCCCGAGCCCTCTAGTCGGGCACTCGTGCGGCGCCACGCCTTCTCCCCATATCACTCCCATTTCAGGTCCCTTTCCTGGGGATATCGTCGACAGGGCATACGTGCCCGGCCCCGAGGCGGGGGACAGAGGCCGGGGGCCGGGCACCCGCGCGCTTAGTCCCGGGAGAACCCCCCCGAATTCCCGTGGGAAAGGCGCGCTTACACGCTGCGTAGTCGGATGGGTGGAATCCGGTTACGTCAAGCGCGGAGCCAACGATACTCGGCACCTGTCTAGTTGTCTAGTCACGTCGACAGGGGTGGTACCGCTAATGTGCGGAGGGTCCGGTGGCAGATAACGGGACCTCGCACATGCAGATCGATTACGAGTCGGGTGAGAAGGTCTACCTGCAGATCGCGCGGATTATCCGCGACCGCATCATCAGCGGAGAGCTGCCGGTTGGCGCCCAGATCCCGAGCGGCAACCAGATGAAACAAGAGTGGGGCGTTAACCGGCTCACGGGCGCGCAGGCGGTCGAAGAACTGCGCAAGGTCGGCCTGGTCGTCACGAGGCCCGGCGTCGGCACGTTCGTGGCGGCCATGCCGGCCTTGCAGGCGGTCGTGATGCGGCCGGGCGACCGGGTCATCTCGCGGATGCCCACGGAGGAAGAGCGGGTGCGGCTCGGCACCGGCTACCTGACGCCCGTGCTCGTCATCACCAGGTCTGACGGCCGCGTCGAGCAGTACAACGCGGCCGTCACGGTATGCCAGTCGCAGCGCTTAGCGCAGCACGCAGGTCCCGCATAGCGGTCATCTAGGTTGATTAGGTATCTATACCACTATGCACGTTGTGCCGCCGTTAGGCACTAGTTGTGGTGTTAAGAGAAGGCACTGCCCGTTCGGGATAGTCTGCGGCGGCCGGCGCCGCGTGCAGTTCGTGCACGTACCGCTTGCCGCGCAGCAGCGAGGCGACGGCCGCGACAAGACACGCCGCGATCGCGAAGTCGAACGCGACGTCCAGGCCGTGGGCGAACGGGGCGGAGATCAGCGACGGGAAGAACGCGTGCCCGGTCAGGTAGGCCGCGTGGCTGGCCGGCAGCTTGGCCAGCGCCGGGCCGAGCAGCGTCTGGATCGGGTTGTACCCGAGCAGCGCGGCGAACATGATCGCGGTCGGCGGCAGCGCCGACAGCCGGGCGGCGGCGGCGGCGGGCAAGCCCTGCGCGGTCAGGCCGTGCAGCAGGCTCGACGACAGCGAGCCCGCCAGGCCCAAGACGATCAGCGAGAAGAAGATGCCGATCGACAGGACCATCGAGGAGTTCTGGAAGGTCGCGCTCATGCCGGCGCCCACGCCGCGGCGCTCGGCGGGCAGGCTGTTCATGATGCCTGCGCGGTTCGGGGAGGCGAACAGCCCCATGCCGATGCCGTTCAGCAGCAGCACCCCGGCGAACTGCCAGTACTGGAAGTTGACAGGGAGCAGTTCGAGCAGGACGAACGACAGCGCCGCGACCACCATGCCCCCGGTGGCGAACGGCCTGGCGCCGAACCGGTCGGACAGCCAGCCCGAGACCGGGCCGGCGACCAGGAAGCCGACGGTCAGCGGCAGCATCGCGATGCCGGCCCACAGCGGGGTGTCCGTGAAGCTGTAGCCGTGCATCGGCAGGTAGATGCCCTGCAGCCAGATGATCAGGATGAACATCAGGCCGCCGCGGCCGAGCCCGGACAGCAGCGCGGCCAGGTTGCCTGCGGTGAACGGGCGGATCCGCAAGAGCGCGAGCCGGAACATCGGGTCGGCGACGCGGGTCTCGATGAAGCAGAACAGCGCGAGCGCGGCGAGGCCGCCGCCGACCAGGGCGAGCACGAGCGGGCTGGTCCAGCCCATCGTGTGGCCGCCGTAGGGCTGGATGCCGTAGGTGATGCCGACGAGGACGGCGATCAGGCCGGCCGCGAACGTCACGTTCCCCCACCAGTCCAGCCTGGCGGGCTTGCGGATGCCGAGTTCCCTGAGCTTGAGGTAGGACCAGATCGTGCCGCCGATGCCGAACGGCACCGAGACCAGGAACACGTAACGCCAGCTGATCGGGCCGAGCACGCCGCCGAGGACGAGGCCGATGAACGAGCCGGCGATCCCGGCGACCTGGTTGAGGCCGAGCGCGAGGCCGCGCTCGTTGGCCGGGAAGGCGTCGGTGAGGATCGCGCTTGAGTTGGCCATCAGCATGGCGCCGCCAATGCCCTGCATGATGCGCATCCCGATCAGGTACCAGCCTGCCTGCGTGCCGTGCAGCCAGGTCACCGACAGCAAGATGGAGAACAGGGCGAATATCGCGAAGCCCGCGTTGAACATGCGCACGCGGCCGAACATGTCGCCCAGGCGGCCGAAGCTCACCACGAGCACCGCGGTGACGACCAGGTACCCCATGAGCATCCACAGCAGGACCGTGGTGTTGCCTGGCTGCAGCGGGTTGATGCCGATGCCGCGGAAGATGTCCGGCAGCGCGATCAGCATGATGGAGGAGTTGACGGTCGCCATCAGCACGCCGAGCGTGGTGTTCGACAGGGCGATCCACTTGTAGTGGTGACCGACGGCTGGCCGGTCCGTGGCCGGCTCGGCGGCAGCGGGGACGGGCTGGGATGTGGCGGGCGGCACTGGGGTTCCTCCGTGGCGAGCTGCAACCATTAGTTGCTTGATGCGAACTAATAATAGCGCCATTTTGTTCCCTGCTGGCTCCCCGCGCCGGTCCCTTGCGTCCCGCGCGTCTGGTTGGATGGCTGGGTGAGCCTGCCGCTGCCGCTGTCGCTGAAACCCGCGCTGTCGTCGCCTGAGCTGCTCGCTCCCCGTGTTTACGCGGCGCTGGCCACCTGGCCGGCCGCCGCCGAAGTGCGGGTGGCCCAGATCGACCCCGCGCTCGCCGACACCGCCGCCTTCTGCGCGACCTACGGCGTGCCGCCCGAGGAGTCCGCGAACTGCGTGGTGATCGCGGCAAAGCGCGGCGGGGAGACGACGTACGCCGCGTGCCTGGTGACGGCCACGACCCGCGCCGACGTCAACGGGCTGGTGCGGCGGCAGCTCGGGGCGCGCAAGGCGTCGTTCGGCCCGGTCGGCGCGGTGACCTCGCTGACCGGGATGGAGTACGGCGGGATCACGCCCATCGGCCTGCCGCCCGGCTGGCCGATCCTCGTGGACGCCGCGGTCGCGAAGCTGAGCAGCGCCGTGGTCGGCTCGGGGATCAGGGGCTCCAAGCTCTGGCTGCCCGGCAGGCTGCTCGCCGAGCTGCCGGGCGCCGAGGTCGTCCCCGGACTGGGGCAGCCGGCCTGATATGCGCGTGACGTGACATGCGGCACGTTTGGCATGTGCCTGGTTTGACATAAGGAATCGCACCGGGCATTCTTGGGTTTGTCAGATAGACACCTCGTTCGGTGAGGCGTCTTCACGGACACAGGCCACTGATCCCAACCGTCGAGAGACGCTCCGGATCAGGACACCTCTCCCCGGCCTAAGGGGTGAGGCCAAGTGGCTGCGCATGCTACGCCGTGGAGTGCCAAAGCTCTTACGAGAGAGGTGACCTCGCCACTTCTGCCGTGGCAGCGGACAGCCCCTCTCAGGTGGAAACGCGCTACAGGCGCGCGCGAGCGCCGCGTATGGAGGGAGGCGTGCGATGGACTCTGATAGTCCGGGCCGAAGTCGGCCCTTCCCGCCGTTTTCCCTGTCAGTCCCTGGCACACGCTGACGCAGCCGATTTTCCCCTGACGTAATTCCGCTTATCGTCTGCCATGGGCAGCCTTCCTGCCCGTCGCTAAGGCGTGCCGACTATGCGCGTGCGCGTGTGCCCTCAATCCCGCTTTAGTGCGAAGCGTGAAAGGGGTGAATACCCGTGGCTGCTGTAGAAGTGACCGCGACCCGTCGCCCGGCGGTGCTCGACGACGCGCACGTCGGCGACATCCGTGGTGCCCTCGGCACGATCCGCGCCGACGACCTAGGCGCCCGCCCGACCCTGTCGGGCAAGATGAAGACGCTGCTCGCCGTCGTCGGCCCCGGCCTTATCGTCATGGTCGGCGACAACGACGCCGGCGCCTTCTCCACCTACGGCCAGGCCGGCCAGGACTACGGCACGCGACTGCTGTGGACGCTGCTGCTGCTGATCCCCGTGCTGTACGTGAACCAGGAGATGGTGCTCCGCCTCGGCGCCGTCACCGGCGTGGGGCACGCGCGGCTGATCCTGGCGCGGTTCGGCAAGTTCTGGGGCGCGTTCTCGGTCATCGACCTGTTCATCCTGAACGCGCTGACGATCGTCACCGAGTTCATCGGCATCACGCTGGCCGCCGGCTACCTCGGCCTGCCGAAGGCGGTGGCCGTCGCCGGAGCGGCCGCGGTGATCATCGCGTCCGCGTTCACCGGGTCCTTCCGCCGCTTCGAGCGCATCGCGATCACCTTCTGCGCCGGATCGCTGCTGCTCATCCCGCTGTACCTGATGACCCACCCGGCGGCGGGCGAGATGGCCCGCGGCTTCACGGTGCCCGGCCTGCCCGGCGGCTCGGGCCAGATGGCGACCGTGATGCTGCTCGTCATCGGCATCGTCGGCACCACCGTGGCGCCGTGGCAGCTGTTCTTCCAGCAGTCCTACGTCATCGACAAGCGGATCACCCCTCGGTTCATGAGGTACGAGAAGACCGACCTGTGGATCGGGATCGTGATCGTGATCGTCGGCGCCGCCGCCGTGATGGGCGCGACCGCCGCCGCGTTCGCCGGCACCCACGCGGCGGGCAACTTCACCGACTCGGCCGGGCTGGCGCACGGCATCGCCTTGTACGCTGGCCACGCGGCGGGCGCGGTGTTCGCGGTCGCGCTGCTCGACGCGTCCATCATCGGCGCGTTCGCGGTGTCGCTGTCCAGCGCCTACGCGATCGGCGACGTGCTCGGCCTGAACCACTCGCTGCACCGCGGCGTCGGCCAGGCCAAGGGGTTCTACGCGGTGTACGCCGCGCTGATCGGCGGCGCCGCCACGATCGTGCTGATCCCCGGTTCGCCGCTCGGCCTGATCACCGAGGGCGTCCAGGTGCTCGCCGGCGTGCTGCTGCCCAGCGCTACCGTCTTCCTGCTGCTGCTGTGCAACGACCGCGAGGTGCTCGGCCCCTGGGTCAACGGGCGGAAGACCAACGCGTTCACCTCGGCGGTGATCGCGGTGCTGATCATCTTGTCGGTGGTGCTCACCGCGTCCGTGCTGTTCCCGGCGATCACCACCGGCCAGATCATCGCGATCTTCGCCGGCTGCGGCGCGGTCTCCGCCGTCGTGTGCACGTGCATGCTGGCCCGCCGCCGGGGCGCGGCGGAGGCGGCGTTCGCCGGTGCGTTTGACGGCGCACTCGGCGGCGCGTTTGACGGCGAACTCGGCGGCGCGCCCGGTGAGGCCGATCGCGACATGTGGCGGATGCCGCCGCTCGCCGAACTCGGCGCGCCCGTTGTCAGCCGTACCCGCAAGCTCGGCCTGACGGCGCTGCGCGGGTACCTCGCGATCGCGATGATCCTCGTCATCGTCAAGATCGTCATGATGGCCGTGGCGCACTGAGCGCGGATCTGCGGCTTTTCTCGGGTCAGCCGCCCGGTGCAGCTCCGCGGGGCACTCCAGTCCACGTGACACGAGCCTGCATCAAGTCCACGGCGGTGTCCCCCCGGGCCTGGCCGATCATGGAAACCGGCCCAGATGGCCGACTGCCGCGCCGTATGACAATGACCCATGATGATTGCGAATGCTCCAATGGCGCGCCGACGGCGACGCGGGCGGTCTCGCGGGCGGTCTCGCGCGGAAGGGAGCTACCCAAGGTGGTTACGGATCATTCAGGTGACCAGGCCCGTAGCGGGCCGCTGGCGGGTGTGCGGGTCGTCGAGCTGGCCGGGATCGGGCCGGGGCCGTTCTGCGCGATGCTGCTCGCCGACCTTGGCGCGGAGGTGATCCGGGTAGACCGGCCGGGCAGCGCGCCGCTGCCGGTCTCCCCCGGCACCGACGTCACCAGCCGGGGCAAGCGCCGCGTCGTCGTCGACCTGAAGCACCCCCGCGGCGCCGAGGTGGTCCTCCGGCTGGCCGCGGCCTCCGACGCGCTGCTCGAGGGGTACCGGCCCGGGGTCGCCGAACGGCTCGGCGTCGGCCCCGCCGCCTGCTGGGCGCGCAACCCGGCGCTGGTGTACGGCCGGATGACCGGCTGGGGCCAGGACGGCCCGATCGCGCAGTCGGCCGGGCACGACATCGCTTACATCGCGGTCACCGGGGCGCTGCACGCGATCGGGCGGGCAGGCGGCCCGCCGCAGGTCCCTGTGAACTACCTCGGCGACTTCGGCGGCGGGTCGATGTTTCTCGCGCTTGGCGTGCTGGCGGCGCTGCTGCAGGCGCGGCAGACCGGGCGCGGCCAGGTGGTGGACGCCGCGATCGTCGACGGCGCCGCGGTGCTGCAGGCGATGACGTACGGGCTGCTCGCCGGCGGCGCGTGGACCGACGAGCGGGGCGCGAACCTGCTGGACACCGGCGCGCCCTTCTACGACGTGTACGAGACGGCCGACGGGCGGCACATGGCGGTCGGCGCGCTTGAGCCCGCGTTCTACCGGCGGTTCGTTGAGCTGCTGTTCGCGCCGGAAGGCCCGCCTGACGGGCTGCCCGACCAGCAGGACCGCGCGGGCTGGCCGCTGCTGCGGCGGGTGTTCGCGCAGCGGTTCGCGCGGCGCTCCCGGCAAGAGTGGGCGAAGGTGTTCGAGGGCAGCGACGCCTGCGTCGCGCCCGTGCTGTCGATGTCCGAGGCGCCCGCCCATCCGCACCTGGCCGCGCGCGGCACGTTCACCGAGGTGGCCGGCGTGGTCCAGCCAGCGCCCGCGCCACGGTTCACGCGGGCCGCGGACGGTGCCGGCGGGATCAGCGCGCTCGAACCAGGCCGGATCGCCAGGCCCGGGGCGCACACCCGGGAGGTGCTCACCGCATTGGGGTTCGGCGACGTCACCGAGCTGCTTGCCGACGGCGCGGTGTGGCAGGCCTGACAGCCACCCGCCGTGCCGCCGCGACCGCACGGGACCAACGGCCGGCTTCCCGCCTAGAGCAGCTCAAGGATCGTGGCGTTGGCCTGGCCGCCGCCTTCGCACATGGTCTGCAGGCCGTAGCGGATGCCGTTGTCCCGCATGTGGTGCACCAGCGTGGTCATCAGCCGGGCGCCGCTGGCGCCGAGCGGGTGGCCGAGCGCGATCGCGCCGCCGTTGACGTTCAGCGCCTTCGCGTCGGCGCCGATCTCGGCGAGCCAGGCCAGCGGCACCGGCGCGAACGCCTCGTTGACCTCGAACGCGCCGATCTCGTCAAGGCGCAGGCCGCTGCGCTCCAGCGCCTTCTTCGTCGCCGGGATCGGCGCGGTCAGCATGATCACCGGGTCGTCGGCGGCCAGCACCGCCGTGTGCACGCGGGCGACCGGCGTCAGGCCGAGCTCGGCGGCCTTCTCAGAGGTGGTCATCAGCAGCGCGGCGGCGCCGTCGCTGATCTGGGAGCTGTTGCCGGCGTGGATCACGCCATCGGGCTTGAACGCGGGCTTGAGCTTGCCGAGCGACTCAAGCGTGCCGCCGCGCCTGACGCCCTCGTCGGTGTCCACGACGGTTCCGTCGCCGGCGGGGACCGGCGTGATCTGCGCGGCGAACCTGCCGTCGTCCTGGGCCGCCGCGGCCTTCTCGTGCGAGGCGAGGGAGAACTCGTCGAGCTGGGCGCGGGAGAAGCCCCAGCGCTGCGCGATCATCTCGGCGCCGATGCCCTGGTTCGGCGGCACGCCCTTGAACACTGTCTGCAGCCCGGACCCGGACGGGTTCGAACCAGGCAGCATCGAGGCGCCTATCGGCACCCGGCTCATCGACTCGACGCCGCCGGCCACGACGACGTCGTACTGGCCGCTCACCAGGCCCGCGGCGGCGAAGTGCACCGACTGCTGCGACGAGCCGCACTGCCTGTCGACGGTCACCCCGGGCACCGACAGCGGCCAGCCCGCCGCCAGCACCGCGTTGCGCGCGATGTCGAACGTCTGCTCGCCGACCTGGCCGACGCAGCCCCACACCACGTCGTCGACCGCGGCCGGGTCAATGCCCGCGCGCTGCGCGAGGACCCGCAGCACGTGCGCTGACAGGTCCACCGGGTGCACCCCCGCCAGGCCGCCGTTCCGCTTGCCGACCGGCGTCCTGACCGCCTCCACGATTACCGCGTCTGCCACCGCCCCGTGCCTCCTTCACTGCTCGCCTACTACTTGCCTACCACGCCCGGGCGCGTTTGCCGAGTTCGCCGGCCTATGGGGAATCCAACACCGCGACCAGGTAGGCAACGCCGAACGGGTCGTCGGCGTACAGGATCTCGGTCTGCGGCCGGACGCCGTCGAGCGCGCCGGCCATGACCTGCCAGGTGGCGCGCCCGGTGACCATGAGGTCGCCGGCCAGCACAGGGTCGAGCCCGGCAAGGGCGGCCATGTCGCCGTCCCTGACCGCGCGCTCGACCGCCGAATCGAACGGGGCCGCGCGCTCGTCGAAGTGCCCGGGCGCGGACGGTCCGCGGCGGTTGCTGCCGTCGCCGACGGCAAGCAGGCCGACCCGCGACGCGGCGCCCGCCAGCCTGGCGCCCAGGCGCAGGCACGCCG
>NZ_JASIAL010000038.1:0-5833 GCF_030042015.1 Trebonia sp.
CGGGACAGACATCATTTCCAGCAGTCGGCCGATCTGGCCCGCTTGCACTTCGGCCGTGCCGAACCAGGTTCGCAGCGCCTGCTCCTCCAGCACCACCGTGAAATGCTTGGCTGGATCGTAGATGACCTTCTGGCGTTCCATGCGGGCGGCGACGGCCGCGTCTAGGTCGTTGGGCGCGTCGAGGAGCCTGATCCAGAACGACAGCATCGCCGCGCAATAGGCGGCGGTCTGGAACAGACCCGGGATCACGTTGTGCTCGTAAATCCGGAACATCGTGGTCCGCTCGTACAGCGCAAGCGTGTGCGCGCCAAGGACGCGCTTCATCCCGGCACGGGACTGGCGTCGGAACTCCAGGTACGCCGACTCCACCGCCCGCACGGTCGCGACCAGATCGGGGATCTGATCGTCGGCGCCGCAGGCGCGGCACCAGTTGCGGATATCTGCATCGTCGGGGGCCTGCACGCCGTGCTCGATCTTGCTGACCCGTGTGAAATGCTGTCCGGTCGCTGCTGCCAGCTCGCGCCCAGACAGGCCCGCGTCCTTGCGGATCTCTCGCATCCTGGCACCCAGTGCCTGCTGGGCCTGCTTGGCGGCGCTAGACGGGCTGATACTCACGGTGCGGTATCGAGAGCGCCCACACGGCTTCAAACGAGGCGCGGCAGAGATCGAGATTCGAGTCCGGGTCCTTGCCGACCAAGGTTAGGCGCATGATCGAGCTTCTCTCCAGTAGTTGCGAAATATTGCGCACCTATAACTTCCCTCAGGCTCAGTTAGCGGTCAAGTCGGCCAGCGGATCTCCTTGACTTCCCCGCACGCCGATCGGCGGCGACCCGCGCTAGCGTGCACGTCTACTCCTCCCGCCAGCCGCTGACCGCGCTCCCGGCAAAGGGACCGCATGCAAGAGGGCGGGAACCCGCGATCCGCGGGGGACCCCGCCCGACCCTCAGCCGCTACCCCATAACCTTCGTATCTTCGCGGGCGGCTATTCACCGGTCGGCCCCATTGCGGCGGCGTGCCGCGGGCAACAGATCGAAATGTTACCTGGATGTGATTTTCATTATCGCCGGGTTTTCATCTCAACTGCGCAGAGTTTCTGCCGGGACTAAAGTGTCAGTTTTATACTCATCGGCATTAAGGAGGCCGATGCCGCGCCGATTACGATCCGCATGCTTGCGGCCGTGGCTTCGTCACGCTCTGCAGTAACTCCGGAATATCGGGGAGAAAACGGAAATAACGTGCGCGTGCGGCCCTCTCCGATTGAAGTCCTGACTGGCCGGATGGATAACGAAATCAGAGTTACTATTAGGGCGCCCCCGTAGCCCAAGGGCAGAGGCCGGCCCCCTAAAAGGGTCCGCAGTGTCGGTTCGAACCCGACCGGGGGCACAAACCATTCTCCCGGGCGATCTATAGATCAAGTTACGTGCATCTGCATTTGCATACGTGAATCGCACTCGTACATGCGAATGCAATTTACCTGGTCTGCACATCGTCAGCAACTGCGGTTCACGAACTCGGCCTTGACGGTCGCCGCCCATTGGTAGGCGATCTCGTACGGCCATCGCAGGAACGGCAGCGAGGTGGTGACACCATAGACGTTCCCGTCGAAGCAGCGCCGGAACCTCAGCTCAGCGCGCCAGATCTGATCGGGCGTCGTCACCAGGACGATAGAGCGCCAGCCGTACCGCTTGGCGAGAACGGCGGTCTCCTGGGCCTCGCCCTGGGTCGTATCGGGACTGGGCTGGAAGCAGATCACCCTGGCGGTGCCGACCCGAGTCCCGCACACCCCGGGATCGATGAACAGGCCGAACGAGATCGCGAGGTATTGCGCCCGGCCCTCCCGCGCCAGCTTCAGCGCGGTGCCGAGCCGGTCTCCAGAGCCGGCCGGCACAACGATGGCATTCACCTGGGCGGGCATCCCCGTGGCGGGCCAGATAAAAAGGCGCGCCGTGACAGCGCAGAATACGGCGCACACCACGAGCAGCGGAATGACGATGCGCCGGAGCCTTCGCCAGCGGGCACGCCGCGATGCCTGGGGGCGCGGGCTCACGACCGTCACGCGACGATGTTATCCGGTGTGCTCAGGCCGTCGCGGTGCGCAGCGCCGCGGTGCAGGCGACGCAGTCCTCGTAGCGGGGGAGCGCACCGGCGAGCACTGCCTCCTCCAGAGTGGGGGCGGCGGCGTCCTTGGCCGACAGCAGCGGGCGGCCGTCGTCTTGGCTGTCAAGTGGCCACGTGATGGCGAGCTTCGGGTCCAGGGGATGCACGCCGTGCTCGCGGCCGGGCGCGTACGGCGTCGAGCACAGGTAGAGCACGGTCGCCTGGTCGGTCAGGGCCATGAACGCGTGGCCGAGCCCCTCGGCCAGGAACACCGCACGCCGGTCCACGTCGTCCAGGCGCACGGCCTCCCATTTCCCGAACGTCGGCGACCCCGTCCTCAGGTCCGCCACGACGTCGAGCACCGCACCGGCCGCACAGCTAACGTACTTGGCCTGACCAGGAGGAACGTCGGAATAGTGGATGCCCCGGATCACCCCGCGCCGCGACACCGAGCAGTTCAGCTGCGCGACTTCAAGCCGGTACCCAAGGTCAGCGGCGAATTCCGCGCCGCGGAACGCCTCAAGGAATGCCCCTCGCTCATCCAGGTGCAGCTGTGGCGTGAAAACCCAGGCACCCGCGATTCCAAGCGAATCCATTCGAAGATTCTATCGGCATGACCTGGCTGGGCGCGGTCATCCGGGACGGCAGGGGAGTGTTACGCGCCGAAGAGGCGAAGGCGGCGCTGGATCTCGTACTCGTGGACGATGGCGGCGGCGTAGCGGTCGCAGATGCCGTGCTCGTCGGCAAGCCAGTTGGCGCGCTCATCACGGCGCAGGAAGGCAGGGCCCGATTCGAGGTGTCTGAACCACTCGGTGAGCTCGCGGCCTGTTACGAAGGGAATGCGTGCGATGAGGCTTTTGTGCATGTCGGGCGTGTGCATCAGCGACATTGGCACCTCCAGGGGGAGCCGCTTATCAGATGAGACTGCCTCACCCGAGGGCACCTGACAAGACCCGTACCGCAACCTTCCCGTAATGTCCTGTTTGACCGGAGCGGGGGGTACAGCGCAGGGGTGCGGAGGCGGGCGGGATGCTGCCGCGCTAGCGGGTCAGCTGAGCCGTTCGAAGATCATGGCCATGCCCTGCCCGCCGCCCACGCACATGGTCTCAAGCCCTGTCGTCTTGTCGTGGAACTGGAGGCTGTTCAGCAGCGTCGTGGTGATCCGCGCCCCGGTCATGCCGAACGGGTGCCCGACCGCGATCGCCCCGCCGTTCACGTTCAGCCGGGCCAGGTCGATGCCGAGGTCACGGTAGGAGGGAATGACCTGCGCCGCGAACGCCTCGTTGATCTCCACGAGGTCGATATCGCTGATCGCCATCCCGGCCCGCCCCAGCGCCTGCCGGGACGCTTCCACCGGCCCGAGGCCCATGATCTCCGGTGACAGTGCGCTGACCCCGGTCGAGACGATCCGCGCGAGCGGGGTTATCCCCAGGGTCGCCGCCTTGACGTCGCTCATGACCACCACGGCCGCCGCCCCGTCGTTCAGCGGGCAGCAGTTCCCCGCGGTAACGGTCCCGTTCTCCCGGAAGGCCGGCTTGAGCGAGGCGACCTTCTCCAGCGTGGTGCCTGGCCGCGGCCCGTCGTCGGCGGAGATCACGTCGCCGGAGGGCAAGGTGACCGGGATGATCTCGCGCTGCCAGAACCCGTCCGCCAGCCCCTTCTCCGCGAGGTTCTGCGACCGGACCCCGAATTCGTCCTGCTCAAGCCGGCTGATGCCGCGCAGCGCCGCCACGTTCTCGGCTGTCTGGCCCATCGCGATGTAGACGTCCGGCAGTTCGCCGTCGGCGCGGGGGTCGTGCCAGGACGGCGAGTCGGCCGCCACCGTCATCGCGGTGCGACCTTCCGCCGAGCCGAACAGCGGGTTCCGGGTGTCCGGCAGGCTGTCGCTGCTGCCCTTGACGCTGCGGGACACGCACTCGACCCCGGCGGAGATGAACACGTCCCCTTCGCCCGCCTTGATCGCGTGGTATGCCATCCGGGTGGTCTGCAGCGACGACGAGCAGTACCTGTTGACCGTGGTGCCGGGGAGGCGATCATGGCCGAGCAGGACCGCGACCACGCGCGCCATGTTGAACCCCTGCTCGCCGCCGGGCAGCCCGCAGCCTAGCATCAGGTCGTCGATGTCCGCCGGGTCGAGTTGCGGGACCTTCGCCAGCGCGGCCGAGATGATTTGCGTCGCAAGATCGTCTGGCCGGACGCTGGTGAGCGACCCTTTGAATGCCCGGCCGATCGGCGAACGGGCGGTTGCGACGATTACTGCCTCCGGCATGACTGGCGCCTCCCGATGTTCGTGTCACAAACACGTTAACAGCCTGCCCGGATCATGAGCAGATAGCGTGTCTGTCCTGAGGGAGGGAGTGGACCCATGCAGGTGTACGACTCGGTGATCGAGCTGACGGGCGGGACGCCGCTGGTCCGGCTGAACACCGTGACCAGCGGCATCGGCCGGACGCGGAACGTGCTGGCCAAGGTGGAGTACCTGAACCCGGGCGGCTCGGTGAAGGACCGGATCGCGCTGCGGATGATCGAGGCCGCGGAAAAGCAGGGCACGCTGCAGCCCGGCGGCACGATCATCGAGCCGACCTCGGGCAACACCGGCGTGGGCCTGGCCATCGTCGCCCAGGGCCGCGGCTACAAGTGCGTGTTCGTGTGCCCGGACAAGGTGGCGCAGGACAAGATCAGCGTGCTGCGCGCCTACGGCGCCGAGGTCGTGGTCTGCCCGGGCACGGTCGCGCCTGACCACCCGGACTCCTACTACAGCGTGGCCAGGCGGCTGGCGCGGACAACCGACGGCGGCTGGCAGCCCGACCAGTACGCCAACCCGGAGAACCCGGCCGCGCACTACCACACGACCGGCCCGGAGATCTGGGCGCAGACCGAGGGGCGGGTCACCCACTTCGTGGCCGGGATCGGCACCGGTGGCACGATCTCCGGCACCGGGCGCTACCTCAAGGAAGTCTCCGGCGGCCGGGTGAAGGTCATCGGCGCCGATCCGGAGGGCTCGGTCTACTCGGGCGGTTCCGGCCGGCCGTACCTGGTCGAGGGCGTGGGCGAGGACATCTGGCCGGCGACCTTCGACCGGGAGATAGCCGACGAGGTGATCGCGGTCAGCGACGCCGACTCGTTCCTCATGACCAGGCGGCTCGCCCGCGAGGAGGCGCTGCTCGTCGGCGGGTCCGCGGGGCTGGCGGTCGTGGCTGCCCTGCGGGTCGCCAGGAGCGCCGGAGAGGATGACGTGATCGTCGTGCTGCTGCCGGACGGCGGGCGCGGCTACCTGTCGAAGATCTTCAACGACGAGTGGATGGCCGACTACGGGTTCCTGCGCGCCCAGACCGGTGAGCCCACGGTCAGGGAGCTGCTCGCCGCCAGGGAACAGGACACGACGCGCGCGATGCCCGCGCTGATCCACGTGCACCCCGACGAGACCGTCGCGCAGGCGATCGCGCTGCTGCGCGAGTACGACGTCTCGCAGCTCCCCGTCGTCCAGGAGGAGCCACCGCTGATGGCGGCGGAGGTCGCCGGCTCCGTGGCCGAGCGCGACCTGCTCGATGCCCTGGTGAGCGGCCGGGCCAGGCCGCAGGACCCGGTCAGCAGCCACATGTCGCCCCCGCTGCCGGTGCTCGGCCAGGGCGAACCGGTCAATCGCGCCGCGGCGGTCCTCGAGAAGTCGGGCGCCGCGCTCGTGCACGTCGATGGCAAGCCGGCGGCCGTGCTCACCCGCGCCGACTTGCTCGCC
>NZ_JASIAL010000295.1:0-6911 GCF_030042015.1 Trebonia sp.
CGAGCGGCGGTGACGCCGCCGCCGTGGCCGCGGGCATGACACCGCTCGGCATGGGCAACGACGGCGCCGGGTCGCTGCGCTGGCCCGCCCAGTGCTGCGGCGTCGCGGCGCTCAAGCCGTCCCTTGGCCGCGTCTCGCAGGGCGGCCGCCACGAGCCGCCGCGGCCGGTGCCGTTCGCGTTCCAGCTGCTGGCCGTCCATGGGCCGATCGCCAGGCGCGTGGCGGACCTGCGGCTGGCGTTCGCGCACATGTGCGGACGCGACGAAGGCGACCCCTGGTACGCCCCCGTCCCCCTGCAGGGCCCGCCCGTCGAGCGGCCGGTGCGGGTGTCGGTCATCACCGACCCGGGCGGGGACGCCACCCACCCCGCCGTGGCCGCCGCCGTGCGCCGGGCCGGGCGGCTGCTGGCCGAGGCCGGGTACGAGCCCGCCGACGCCGCGGTTCCCGCCCTGGACAGGGCCAGCGAGGTCTACTACCAGATCATGTCCGGCTACGGCCGGGTGCGGGAGGAGCAGCCGCCCGTGGAGACCGTGGCGCCGGGGGAGTTCGCCCGGTTCTGGGCCGGCTTCGAGCCCGCCTGGACGGCGGCGGCGGGCAGCCCCGCGTTCGACCCGATGATGGAACGGGCCGCCATCGCCCGCGCCTGGCACGCCTGGCTGCGGCACGCCCCGCTCGTGCTCGCGCCTGTGTGCACCCGCCCGGCGTTCGAGGTGGGCTCCGACCTCGACCCGCGCTGGCAGGCCGGCTGGCCGGCGGCGCTGCGGATGTGCGTGGCCGTCAACCTGCTGGGCCTGCCCGCGGTCACCGTGCCCGTCGGCTGCGACGGCGGCCTGCCGCAGGCCGTGCAGGTCATCGGGCCGCGCTTCCGCGAGGACCTGTGCCTGGACGCCGCCGCGGCGATCGAGGCGGGAACCGGCCCGCTCACCCCGGTCGACCCGCGACCAGGTGCGGCCCGCCCCTTATCCAGAACGATCCGTGGCGCCTCCCCTACGTCATTTGTCCCGGCCAAGTGGGCCCCGATGTCGGACGACACGGCGGCCGCGGCCGGGTCTACTGGCGCTATGAGCACAGCACTGCCCATCGCCGGGGAGTCCCGGCACTCCCGCCTCGCCGACCTGGTGCGCAACATCAGCTATGAGGTGATGCCGTTCAAGAACACCGAACGGGACGTGCTCGAGAACGTGCCCGGCGACGTCCCGCTGACGGTCACGGTGACCGCGGCCAAGGGAATCGGCACGACCCTTGACCTCGCCGAGCGGCTGCACAAGCACGGGTACACGGTCGCCCCGCACCTGCCGGCCAGGCAGTTCACCGGGCAAGCGCAGGTCCGCGAGGTCGTGCACCGGCTGGCCGAGGCCGGGATCCGGTCGGTGTTCGTGATCGGCGGCGACGCGCCGGTCCCGGCGGGCCCGTATCCGGACGCGCATTCGCTGCTGCTGGCCATGGCCGCGGCGGGGCACCCGTTCACCGAGGTCGGCATCGGCGGGTACCCGGAGGGCCACGCGTCGATCGCCAGGCAGGCGATCGACGAGGCGCTGCGGCGGAAGGCGCCGCTGGCCACCCGCGTCCTCACCCAGATGTGCTTCGACGCCGCGACGACCGCGACGTGGGCCGCGGACATCGCCACGGCGGGCGTGGAGCTTCCCGTCTACGTCGGCATCCCCGGGCCGGTGAACCGGCAGAAGCTGGTCCGCATCTGCGCGGGCATCGGGCTGGGCCAGTCGGCGCGCTTCCTGCACAAGCAGCAGGGCATGCTGTCGCGCTTCCTGCTGCCCGGGGGCTACCGCCCCACGAAACTCGCCAGGCAGCTCGCCGCCGCGGCGGGCAGGCACAGCACCAACATCCGCGGGCTGCACATCTTCACGTTCAACGAGCTGCGCGGGACCGAGACCTGGCGGCAGCAGCTGCTCGCCGCGATCTCCTGGAAGGAGGACCGGCCATGACTCAGGCGTCCAAGGCGCGTGACAACTACGTGCTCGACCTGGCCCAGGCCAGGCGCGGCTACGCGCTCAACCGGCTGCTCGGGTCGCTGATGGACCCGAACAGCCGGCAGCGGTTCGCCCGCGACGAGGCCGCCTACTGCGCGGGCTACGGGCTGTCGGAGCAGCAGCGGCGGGCCGTCATCGAGCGCGACTGGGCGCAGCTGCTCGAGCTCGGCGCGTCGGTCTTCTACGCGTTCAAGCTGACCATGGTCGACCGCACGTCGATGCAGCACCTGTCCGCCGCCTTCACCGGGATGTCGCCCGAGGAGTTCGCGGCGGTCATGGCGGCGGGAGGGCGGAACTTTGGCTAGCGTCAGCTGGGGGCTCGCCACCTCCCACGTGCCGCCGATCGGCGCGGCGATGGACAACCACGCGACGGCGGACCCCTACTGGAAGCCGCTGTTCGACGGCTACGGCCCGGCCCGCAAGTGGATGGCCGGCCACCAGCCGGACGTGGCGGTGATCGTCTACAACGACCACGCGAACTTCGTCGGCCTGGACATGGTCCCCGCGTTCGCCATCGGCGCCGCGGACTCCTACGCCATCGCCGACGAGGGACGGGGCAGACGCCCGGTCCCGGACGTGGCCGGCGCGCCCGAACTGAGCGAGCACCTGATACGCGAGCTCATCGACGACGGCTTCGACATCACGACGTGCGGCAAGCTCGACGTCGACCACGGGCTCACGGTCCCGCTGTCGGTGTACTGCCCGGACCCGGGCGACGCCTGGCCCTGCGCCGTCGTGCCCGTGCTCGTCAACGTCATCCAGTACCCGCAGCCGACGGCCGCCCGCTGTCTCGCGCTCGGCAAGGCCCTCGGCAAGGCGATCAGGTCATACCCGCGCGAAATCAAGGTCGCGGTGTTCGGCACGGGCGGCATGTCGCACCAGCTGGCGGGCGCGCGCGCCGGCCTGATCAACCCGCGGTTCGACCGCATGTTCCTCGACGCGATCGAGCGCGATCCCGCGTCGCTCGCGGCGCTGAGCCGCGAGGAGTACATCGCGCAGGCAGGCACCGAGGGCATCGAGCTGATCATGTGGCTGGTGATGCGCGGGGCGCTGAGCGACGCCCTGGTCCGCGTCCACGAGACCTATCATGTTCCCGCGTCCAACACCGCCGCGGGGCTGGCGCTGTTCGAAGACCTGGGTGGCTAGGAAAGGACCCTGATGACCGCGTTCGTCCTCGTGCACGGGGCATGGCACGGCGGGTGGGCGTGGCGGCGGGTGGCCCCGGCGCTGCGCGCCGCCGGGCACGAGGTGCACGCCCCGACCCTGACCGGGGTCAGCGACCGCGCGCACCTGCTCAGCCCGGCCGTCGGGCTCGGCACGCACGTGCAGGACGTCGTGGCGCTCATCGAGGCCTACGACCTGCACGACGTGGTGCTCGTCGGGCACAGCTACGCCGGGCAGGTCGTGACCGGGGTCGCGGACCGCCTTCCCCGGCGGATCGCCAGGCGCGTCTATCTCGACGCGTTCGTGGGCGACGACGGGGACGCCGCGATCGGCCTGCTGCCCGCGGCCGTCGCCGGGCACTACACGGAATCGGTCGCCGGATCCGGGTTCGGCTGGCTGATTCCGGTGCGCTCGCTGGCCGTCCTCGGCGTCACCGACGACGCCGACCTGCGGTGGCTCACTCCCCGGCTGACCCCGCACCCGTGGCTCAGCTATACCGAACCGCTGCGGCTGACCGGGGGCCACGAGGCCGTGCCCGCGGCGTTCGTCGAGTGCACGAGCTGGCTGCGGGTGTTCCAGCCGCAGGCGGACCGGGCCGCGGCCCGCGGCTGGCCGGTGCACCACATCGCGACCGGGCACGAGGCGATGGTCACCGCGCCCGCGGAACTCGCCGGCCTGCTGCTCACCCTCGCCAAGGGCTGACGGTCACCACGGTCACCGCGACGGCACCAGGCCCTCGCGGATCGCGACAAGCGCCGCCTGCGTGCGCGAGCTCAGCTGCAGCTTGCGCAGCACGTTGCTGACGTGGGTGCGCGCCGTGCGCTCGCTGATCACCAGCTCGGCGGCGATCTCCTTGTTCGTCTTCCCGCGGGCGACCAGGATCAGCACGGCCCGCTCCCGCTGCGTCAGCGCGCCGACGCCCGTGGGCGGCGCGACCATGTCCCGCGTGAGCTGGCGCGCCACCGCCGGATCGAGGAACACCTCGTCGCGGGCGGCCGCCAGGATCGCGGCGGCGACCTCGGCCGGCCCCGCGTCCTTGAGCAGGTAGCCCCGGGCGCCGCTGGCCAGCGCGGCGCGCACCCGCTCCGTCTCTCCGAAGCTCGTCAGCACGACGACCCGGGTCCGCGGGTACAGGCCGGTGATTCGCGACGTGGCCGCCACCCCGTCCACCCGGGGCATCATCAGGTCGAGCAGGACGACGTCGGGGAGTTCGGCGCGCACCGCCATCGCGGCGAGCATGTCCAGGGCGTCCTGGCCGTCGGCCGCCTCCGCCGCCACCTCGATGTCGCCGAGCACCTCCAGGTAGGCGCGGATGCCGCGGCGCACCACCGCGTGGTCGTCGACGATCATCACCCGGACTGGCCCCGGCTGCCCGGTCACGGCGCCCCTTCCCCGGCCGGCTGGCCGGCGGCCGGGGCCGCCTCTGGCGCCAGCGGCACCACGGTCCGGACGATGGTGCCTTGGCCGCGGCGCGGCCGGACGGTCACGGTGCCGCCCCAGCGCTGCGCCCGGTCCCGCATCACGGTCAGGCCATAGCCGTCGGCCGCCGCGGCGGCCGCGGCGGCCGCGCCGATCCCGCACCCGTCGTCCGCCACGGTCGCGGTGAGCCGGTCATCGCGGACGGTCAGCCTGATGACCACGGCGCGGGCCCGCGCGTGCTTGACCACGTTGTGGATGGCCTCGGCGATGATCCGGTAGATGTCCTCGGCCAGCTCGCCCTTGACCCGTTCCTGCGCGCCGCTGACCGCCAGCCGCAGCCGCAGGCCCGTCCGGTTCGCGGTGCTGTCGGCCAGCGCGCGGACCGCCTCCTCCACGCCGCGCAGCTCCGCCGCCGCCGACGGCCGCAGCTCGTGCACCATCGCCCGCAGGTCGGCGAGCGCGGTGCGGGACAGCATGCCGACCTCGTCCGCGATCCGCGCCACGGCCTGCGCCGGCACCGGGTCGCCGCGCTGAGCGACCACCTCAAGCGACTTGGCCTGCATGCCGATCGAGAAGACCTGCTGCACGATCGAGTCGTGCAGGTCGCGGGCCAGCCGCTGGCGCTCCTCGCGGCGCGCGCTGTCCCGCTCGCTGCGCAGCAGGGCGGAGTAGTCGACGGCGACCGCCGCCTGTTCGGCCATCGCGGCCAGGAACTCAAGCGTCCGCTGCCCGACCACCTGCCCCGGCGCGAAGAACGCGTTGAGCACGCCGGCGGCACGGCCGCGGACCAGCAGCGGGACGCTCGCGAAGAAGTCCCACCGCGGCTCGCGCATGTACTCGCGCAGCGGCTCCCACGCCGGGTCCGCCATGATCACGGTCCACCGGCCGGCGACGACCACCGGCTCGCCGCGCGCGAACGCGTCGAGCATCATCAGCGCGGCGCCCCGCCGCTGGCAGTCCATCAGCCGGTCGAGGAAGTCCGCGTGGTGCGCGAACCCCGCCATGCCCATGATCCGCAGTCCGCGGCCCGTGGGGTCGAGCGCGAGGATCTGCACGGCGGCCAGCGCGTCGGCCTGCACGACCTCCGACGCCAGCGCGTCGAGCATCGCGGTCAGCGAGCCCTGCGAGGCCAGGTTCGCGGCCGCGCGGGCGATGGCGGCGACGCGCCGCTGCCGCTGCCGCTCGTCGGTGACGTCACGGAACGCGACGACGGTCAGCGACGGGTCGGCGGGCAGCGGCCGCGCGCGGTAGGCGAACTCACGCCGGATCCCCGGTCCGGGAGACCAGGCGGTCACCTGCTCGGCCGAGCCGTCGTCGGGCAGCCAGGCCCGCCCGCCCGCGTCAGGCGCGGCAGGCGGGAACGGAGCCACGGCACCGGCCAGGTCGGCTTCGGCGCGGCCGCACAGCGCCGCCGCGGCCTGGTTGAGCCGGACGAACCGCCCGGCCGAGTCCACCACGGCCAGGCCGTCAGGGCTGCTGACCGCGACTTCCGCCCACATGACCGCCGACCTCCTCCTCCTGGGAGTGACGGTACCGCCGCGGCAGTCGCCACGGACCGTTCGGGATAAGAATCGAAGCCCGCGCCTGCGCGGTCCTGTCAGCCGCGCGCGGGGCTGGCGGCGAGGTTCTCCGCGTGTGCCGCCCAGGCGGCGGCCAGCCGCTCGACGGCGAGCTCGAGCGTGCCCGGCTGCTCGGCGAACGACAGGCGAACGAACTGCCTGTGCCGGCCGTCGGCGCACGCGGCGCCGCCGGGCATGACCGAGACGCCGTGCCTGGCGGCGGCCTGGATGTAGGCGTCCGCGGAATCGAGCGGGAGTTCGGCCCATAGCGACAGGCCGGCCGCGGGCCGCTCCGCCCGCCAGGCGGGCAGGTGCGCGCCGACCAGCGCGGCGAGGTGGTCGCGCCGCTGGGTGAGCGCGTCGCGGTGCGCGGCCAGCCAGCCGGCGTCGATGGCGGCGAGCAGCTGGGCGGCGAGCGCCTGGCTGAGCACCGAGGTGCCCAGGTTGAGCGCCGCCTTGCGGGCGATGACCGCCTCGCGCACCCGCTCGCCGGCGCGGATCCACCCGACCCGCAGGCCGCCCCACAGCACCTTGGAGACCGAGCCGACCGAGATCGCCGGCTGCGCCGGCCGGGGCGGGCTGACCACGCTCACGGCGCAGGTGCTCGCCGAGCAGGCATGGATAGTCCGGGCGCTGCGCGCCTACGGCACGTGCGAGTCCGCGACCGCGCACGGGGTGCTCGACGTGACCGTGCGACTTCGGTAAGTGAGTCCGGTTTTGTCCCGAACGCATGGCCGTCCGCGTGCGTTCTCCTGGTTGAATCCCGCTGTTGTGCGGAAGC
>NZ_JASIAL010000296.1:0-7791 GCF_030042015.1 Trebonia sp.
CGGCTGGTCAGCGCGGCCGAGCGCCTGTTCCCCGCGCGCGCCGAGTCGGCCCGCTTCGCGTCGCCGCCCGCCGGACCCGCGCCCGCAGCGCCCGCACCCGCCGCGCCCGCACCCGCCGCGCCCGCACCCGCCGGACCCGCACCCGCCGCGCCCGCGCCCGCAGCGCCCGCACCCGCGCCCGGCGGCCCGGAGCCTCCCGCCCCGGAGCCCCCCGACCCGGCCTGACTGGACTGCCTGCCGACCGGCCGGAAGCCGGAAGACCCCCGCGGGAACCCCCGCCCTCCTTCCGGCCGGTTCACTCGGGACCCGCGCGGTAGCGCTCCAGGATCTGCCGCGCGGTCTCGGCAAGCCGGGTCCGCACCGCCTCGGGCGCCAGCACCTCGACCTGCCCGCCGAACCCGGCGAGCCGGTGGACGGCCGCGGCCTCGTGCTCGAAGGACAGCGTGACCTCGCGGCACCCGTGCGCGTCCGGCGGCGTCGCGGCGTCCAGCGCCGGCTGGACGGCATCGCCGAACACCTCGCCGAACGACGCGAGCGCGTCCGGCGATGCCCGCACCCGCACCCGCACAGTCGGTCGGCCCGTCACGAACGAGGCCGACCAGCGGTCCCAGAACGCGGCGAGATCGAAGTCCGCCGGCCGGCCCGACGGTTCGCACGTCACGCGAGCCGAGGTGACCCGTGCGGCGCGCAAGACGGCGGCCTCGCCTGCACCGGACCCGGACGCGACGAGGTACCAGGTCCCTGCCTTGTTCACCAGGCCGAAGGGGTCGACGACCTGTGTCGTCTCCGCGCCGTCGGCGCGCCGGTAGCCAACCCGCACGCGGCGGTGCTGCCGCAGCGCCTCGGCCAGCGTCCGCAGGTGGGGAACGTCCTCCCGCCCGTGAAACCAGCGCGGCATGTCGAGGTGGACAAGCCCCCCGCCGCCCGCCCCCGACCGGTGCTCGCCCGTCCCGCTGGCCCGCAGCCCCGCCGTGACCGTGATCTTGCGGTGCGCCGTCGAGAGGGCATCGGCGAGCCCGAGTTCGGCCAGCACGGCGGGCACGCCAAGCACGAGCAGCGCCTCAGCCTCCGCGGGCGACAGCCCGCGCAGCGGAAACCGGTACCCCTCGAGCAGCCGGCACCCGCCGCCGCGGCCGGCTGCGGCGACGACCGGCACCCCCGCGGCGCTGAGCGAGGCCAGGTCGCGGTAGACGGTGCGCACCGACACCTCCAGCTCGGCGGCCAGCGCCCGTGCGGGCATCCGGCCCCGTGCCTGCAGCAGCAGGACGAGGAAGACCAGCCGGTCGGCGCGCACGTGACCGAGCCTAGGGGAGAAATGCTGACACAAGGTGTCAGCGTTAGCTCGCTAGTGTCTGCGCCGTGATCACCTGGACAGAGTTCGCGCGGCGGCAGCCCGCGCTGGCCGCGATCGGCCGCGAGCAGTTCTACCAGCACGACATCGGGCTGGGTTTCCTCGCCACGGTGCGCAGCGACGGCGGTCCCCGGGTGCACCCGGTGTGCCCTGTCATCAGCCCGGCGGGGCTGCATGTCCTCATCCTCCCCGGACCGAAGCGAGCTGACCTGCGCCGCGATGGCCGCTATTCGCTGCACTCGGAGACGTTCGCGCCCCCGCGTGCGGACGACGGCTTCGCGGTGTCCGGCCGCGCCAGGGAAGAGACCGACCGGGCGGCCTGGGGCCTCGTCCGTGACCAGGTGGCGGCGGACTTCGGCGAGCCGTGGCCGAACTACGACGAACTCACCCTGTTCGAGCTGTCGGTGCAAGGCTGCCTGCTCACGCTCACCGAGCCAGCCGGCCTCTTCCCGAACGGCCCCACGGTCTGGAAGGCCCTGTCCTGAGCCGCGGCTAGCCCACTGCCGGGAGTGAAGGCAACCGGGCCGTTGGCGCAGCCGGCCCAGTCAGGCAGGGCCGTTGGCGCAGCCGGCCCGATACGGCCGGGCCGCTGGCGCAGCCGGCCCAGTCAGGCAGGCCGGGGCAGCACACGCCGCCGACAGTCCTTGACCCACGCGCCCGCACTTAACTCCCCGGCATTGGTCCTAAGCCCGCATGGTGCCGCAGTCGTGCATCTCCTACGATTTCGGCATGAGCGGGATACCGCCCGCAGGACGGTTGCTCGAGCGCGGCACCGAGCTTGCCGCCATCGAGGCCGCCCTGCAGTCTGCCCGCTCCGGGGCGGGGTCGGCGCTGCTGGTGGAGGGGCCCGCAGGGATCGGCAAGACGAGCCTGCTGGCGCACGCGTGCGCACGGGCGACGGCCGCCGGCATGACGGTGCTGACGGCCCGGGCGGCCGAGTTCGAATCCGCCTACGCGTGGGGCGTGGTGCGCCAGCTGTTCCAGCCGCGAATGCTTGACGAGGCGCGGCAGCTCGCCGGAGACGCGGCGGCGCTGGCCGCTCCCGCGCTGACCATCGAGACGCGCCCGGCGGGCGAAGACACGTTCTCGGTCCTGCATGGCCTGTACTGGCTCACCGTGGGGGTCGCGCAAGGCAAACCGCTGCTGCTCGCGGTCGATGACCTGCACTGGGCCGATCAGCCGTCGCTGCGGTTCGCGGTGCACCTGGCGCGGCGTCTTGACGGGCTTCAGGTCATGCTGATGGTCACGGTCCGCGAGCCCCGGTCGGGGACCGCGCAGGACAAGGCGCTGATCTCCGGGCTGGCGGCGGAGGCAGGCGTCACCGTGCTGCGCCCGGCTGCCCTCGGCGCGGCCGCGAGCGCCGAGGTTGTCCGCGATGCGCTCGGCGGTGCGCCGTCCGCGGCGTTCCAGCAGGCATGCCGCGAGCTCACGGGCGGCAACCCGCTGCTGCTCCAGGCGCTGGCCGCGAGCCTGGCCGCCGAGGGCTTCCGCGGCGGGGACGACGATGTGGCGCACCTGCGGCGGCTGACTCCCGGCTCAGTGTCGCGCGGCGTGCTGCTGCAGCTTGGCCGGATGCCCGCGGCGGCCCTGGCCGCCGCTCGGGCCGTCGCCGTGCTCGGCACGGCGGCCACGATCGCGCGGGTCGGCCGGCTGGCCGATATCGACAACGATGCGTGCGCCGAGGCGATCGCGGCGCTGATGGCCGAGCGGCTGATCCAGGGGGAGCAGGCCATCGAGTTCGTGCACCCGCTGGTGCGCTCGGCCGTGTACCAGGACCTGGCGGCCCCGGTCCGGCAGCGCTGGCACGCCAGGGCCGCGCGCATGCTCGATGCCGAAGGCGCCGCGCCCGAAGAGGTGACGGTGCACCTGCTCGCGTCGGCGGGCTCCGCCGATCCGTGGGTCGTGAGCAAGCTGCGCACGGCGGCGGCGGACGCCCGCAGCCGTGGCGCCGCGGACGTGGCGATCGTGTGCCTGCGGCGCGCTCTCGCCGAGCCGCCGCCCGCCGGACTGCGGACCGACGTGCTCGCCGAGCTCGGCGCGGCCGAGGTCATGCTGGGCGATGACGCCATGGTCACGCACCTGACCGAGGCGCTTGAGGCTGCCAGCTGGCCCCAGCGCGGCGAGGTCGCGCAGCTTCTCGCCGAGGCACTGCTCATGCGGGCAGAGTTCGCGGCCTCGGTGGACATGCTCGCCAAGGCGGCCGGCGAGGCGCCCGATGAGCCGGCCAGGCAGCGGCTGCAGGCAATGATGCTGACGGCGGGCCGGCTTGATCCGCACGCGCACGCGGCGATGGGGCCGATGGTGGCGCAAATCCGGGCCAAGGCGGCGCGCGGCGAGGAGCTCGACCCGCGCCTGCACGCAAGCCTCGCGCTCGAGCTCGCCGCCATGGCGCAGGACCGGGCGGGCGCCGTGCGCAGCGCGCGCAAGGCGGTGGCGGCGCTACCGGAGCGGGAATGGGTTGCCGGGCCCGCGCTGGCGGAAGCGCTGTCCGCGTTGCTGCACGACGACCGCATCGAGGAGGTCACTGCCGCGGCGCGCACGAGGCTGGACCTGGCGCGACGGCACGGCTCGGCGGAGGCGGTCGCCGCCGTCGAGGGCTTCCTGAGCATCGCCGCGCTCTTCGCCGGCGAGATCGGGCAGGCCGTCGCCTACGGGCTGCGGGCGGTCGAAGGCACGCCGAGCATCGCGATCGAGTACTTCCACCTGCCGTTCGTCATCCTCGGGCTGATCGAGCGCGAGGAGCTTGACCAGGCGCGGACCATGCTGGCGGAGCGGGGCCTGACCGGGGACCTGTGGCCCATCTGGCCGCTCATCATGATGAGGCACGCCAGGGCCTGCCTGCACGCGGCCGCCGGCGATCACGCGGCCGCCGCCGCCGACCTGCTGATCGCGGGAGAGCAGGCGCAGGCGTGCGGCTTCGTCAACCCGGCGGTCCTGCCGTGGCGATCGGACGCCGCGCTGTCGCTGCTGGCGCTTGGCCGCACCGACGAAGCGCGCCGGCTGGCCGCGGCCGAACTCGGCCTTGCCAGGCAGTGGGGCTCCGCCCGCGCGCTGGGTGTCGCGCTGCGCGCCGCCGGCCTGGCCGAGGGCGGCGACCGCGGCCTTGACCTGCTTGCCGAGGCGGTCAGCGTGCTGCGTCCCGCGCCCGTCCCGCTGGAACTGGGACGCGCCCTCGTCGACCTCGGCGCCGCGCGGCGCCGGGCCGGCGGGCGTACCGAGGCGCGCGGCTACCTGCGCGAGGGTCTGGATCTGGCGCACAGGCAGGGCAGCCTGCGGCTGGCCAGCCGTGCCAGGCGCGAGCTCGTGATAGCCGGCGGCAAGCCCCGGCGCGACGCGCTCCGCGGCCGCGACGCGCTGACGCCAAGCGAGCTCCAGGTCGCCGAGCTGGCAGCCGCGGGCCAGACGAACCGGCAGATCGCCCAGGCGCTGTTCATCACCCAGCGGACGGTGGAGAACCACCTGACCAGTGCGTACGGCAAACTCGACATTGGCGCCAGGGCCGAGCTCGGTGCCGTGCTCGCAGGCAGCCGGCGCCCCAGGCCCGGGGCTCCGGCAAGCGCACAGCCAACCGAGCCGATCGGGGCCTGACCCGGTCTCCTGTCAGGGGTTGCGTGCCGTCTGCCCGCCGCCGTCGGGGTCAGCCGTGAGCATTTGCAGGAGGCCGAACATTTCCGACCAGCCGGCGAACTCGTGCGGGCTCCCGTCGCTCGCCCGCACGATGCCGGCCACCGACTGCTCGTCGCCGACGTCAAGCTCAAGCTGCAAGACAACGCGGCGGATGCCGTCCACGGACCAGATCCTCCCTTGCCGCCATGACCCTCGCATCACGGTCCCCCCCGAGACGTTTTGCCACAGCGGGCAGGCACTGGAGCCGGCCGTGCTTGGCTATGGCCAGAGCTCGACCGTCCAGAAGCAGGTGGTGGACGGGTAGATGTAGAGCTCGTAGTCCCCGGCCGGGAGGTTGACCGTGCTGACGGGGCCGTTGATGGGCAGCGTGACCGGGTAGGTGACGCCGAGCGAGATGCTGCCGCCGCTGCCCGACTGGTAGTTCAGCTCGCCGCTGAACAGGCACTGGCCGTCGCCGTAGGGGTCGGTCGCCGCGTCGTAGGAGGCCTGCTGGTTCAGGGAGTAGGAGCCCGCCGGGATGCTGAACGTGTACACCGCGCCCTCATCGCCTGAGTAGGTGACGCCACCGGGCTCGTAGGGGTAGGCGCTGTTCGCCTGCGGCGGGGGGCTGCTTGAGGTGCCCGCCGCAGGCGACGCGGGAGCCGGAGAGCCCGCCGCGGGAGAGCCGGCAGCCGGGGAACCCGCGCCGGACGAGCCTCCGGCTGGCGAGCCTGCGGCTGGCGACCCCGGGGCCGGAGAGCCGGAACCGCCATTGCCGGAGGAATTCGGAACGGTGGAACCGCCGGCCGACGGTGAGCTGCTGGCGCATCCGGCGGCCGCCACGCAGGCAAGCAGCACTGCCGCCGCGATCACAACTGCCCGCCGCCGCCCGCCTGCCGCCTGCTGACCTGACGAACCTGATGAACCTGATGAACCTGAAAAACCTGACGAATGCGCCATCGTCGCCCCCTTGCCGCCTGTGTGCCGAGCGGGGGGCCCGTGCCCCGGCGTCGGCCTTCTCCGGGAGCGTATGGGCGTGCGGCAGCGGGGGGCATCACGGTGGGTACCACCATATTTCGGCGGCCGATCCGCTTCCGGCCGCCCGGCGCGGTCAGCGGGTCATCCGGCGGGGAACGGGTTGTCCCCCGGCCGCACGTCAAGAGCCACGAGCACGCGGGTGACCATGTTGTACGCCGCCACGGTCACGGTCAGCTCGACCACCTGCCGCTCGTCGAAGTGCGCCCGCACCGCGCCGAACACCTCCTCGGGCACGGTCACGTGCATGGTCATCGCGTCGGCGTAGCCCAGGGCCGCCCACTGCGCCGCGCTGAGCGACGCCGCTCCGCTGCCGCCGACCCGGATCGCCGCGATCTGCTCGTCGCCAAGCCCCGCCTGGCGCGCCAGCGGCTCGTGCGCCACCCACTCGTAGTCCGCGCCGTTGCGCGAGGCCACCCGGAGCATGGCCAGTTCCCTGATGTCCGCGGGCAGCGTGGACGTGCCGCGCACCGCGCCGAGCATGCTGTTCCAGCCGTCGGCGAACCCCGGGCTGTGCAGCAGCATCCCGTCGAGCGCGGTCAGCCTGCCGCCGCGCCGTGCCAGGATCCGGTCGGTCACCTCGCCGGGAGGCGCCACATAGGAAAGCCGTGCCATGGCAGGTACCGTACCGCTCAGTCCGCCGGCGCGGCCAGGGGGTCGATCCCGGCCAGGTCCTCCCGCTTGATCCGGATCGTCACCACCGCGATGACGAGCGAGAGCAGCGCGATCACCGCCGACACCAGGTAGCCGCGGGAGAACCCGTAGGCCAGCGCGTGGTTGGCCGCGGCGGTCTGCGCCGCGATCTCCTGCGCCTTCGTCAGGTGGGCGGCCCCCGCCGACGCGGCGGCGGACGCCGACCGCAAGCTGCTCGCCACCGCGCTCCACGCCACGGTGCCAAGCACCGCGAGCCCGATCGACCCGCCGACCTGCTGGCCGGTGTTCAGCAGCGACGACGCCACCCCCGCGTCCCCGTCGGCGACCTTCGCCAGGGACACCAGCGACATCGGGACGAAGATCAGCCCCATCCCCAGGGCGGTGACCATCATCGGGCCGAGCAGGCCGCCGGTGTACGTGCTGTGCTCGGTCAGCCGGGACAGCCAGAACATCCCGCCCGCCGCGATCGCGGACCCGCCGATCATCAGCGGCCTGGCGCCGATCCGCGACACGAGCTGCGACGAGAGCGCGGACCCGGCCATGATCATCGCGACCATCGGCAGGTAGGCCAGGCCGGACCGCAGCGGGCTGTATCCCCACACGGTCTGCACGAAGATCGTCAGGAAGAAGAACATGCCGAAGATCGCCGTGCCGACGCACAGGCTCATCAGGTAAGACCCGGTGCGGTCACGGGACTTCAGCACCCGCACGGGCACCAGCGCGTGCCGCGACCGCGCCTCGATGATCACGAACGCCGTCAGCAGCACCACCGCGGCCGTCAGCGACACCACGACCTTCGTGTCGCCCCAGTGGGAGACCCCGTTCGAGCCGGTCGCGGCGTTGGTCAGGCCGTACACGAGGGCGCCAAGGCCCAGCGACCCGGTGATCGCCCCGGGCAGGTCGAAGTTGCCGCGCCGCCGCTGCGACTCCCCGAGCACCCGCGGCGCCAGCAGCGCGACCACCAGGCCGATCGGCACGTTCACGAAGAACACCCACCGCCAGTCCGCGTACGTGGTCAGCAGCCCGCCGGCGATCAGGCCGACGGCCGCGCCGGAAATCGACATCGCCGCGTACACGCCCATCGCCCGGTTCCGCTGCCTGCCCTCGGGGAACGTGACCGCGATCAGCGACAGCGAGGTCGGCGC
>NZ_JASIAL010000297.1:0-9357 GCF_030042015.1 Trebonia sp.
CGAGCGCGCCGGCCGCCAGCCAGCCAGCCGCCAGCCAGCCAGCCGCGACTGCTTCGTCGCCCGCCGCGAGCCAGCCAGCCGGTGACGGCGGCAGCACGCAGCCGGCCGGCGTGCACCCGGGCCACGACACGCCCGCCGACGCGGTCGACGGGTACTTGGCGGCGGCGCTGGCCGGCGACGCGAAGCTGATGTGCTCATACAGCAACGCGTCCGCTTCGGACTGCCCGGCCACTATCCCGCACGAGACAGGCAACTTCACCGTCGCCAGCACGGTCGTGTCCGGGGACCAGGCGCTGGTCGCGATCACCGGCTCGTTCTGCGAGGACGGCAACTGCGTCAGCAACGCCAACCCGGCGACGGGCATGCCGAGCAGCACGGATTCGTTCGCCGTCGCGTTCATGACCGCGACAGGCTCGGGTACCGCCACGCCCGGATTGTCGCCGATAGCCTGCGTCGCCGTGCCGATTTACGGGGTGGCCGGGGAAAACGAACTGTGGTACGTCGACATCCCGCAATGAGGCGCCCGTCGCCCGCCCGCGCCGGCACCGGCGCGGGCGGGCGACGTCGTCCAGGACCCGGTTACGAGCGGGCGGCGACCTCTTCCAGCGCCCGCCTGACCAGCACGCGGGCCAGGTGCTCGCGGAAGGACTTGCTCGCGTGGATGTCCGAGCCCGCCGAGGTGCCCTCGGCGGCGAGCGCCGCCGCGTCGGCGATCGACGCGCCGGACGCCAGCGCCGCCTCCGCGGCGCTGGCCCGCAGCGGCGTCAGGCCCATGTTGACCAGCGCGATCGAGTTCCCCTGCACGGCCACGCCGACGATCGCCCAGTCGATCGCCCGCTTGGTGAACTTCTGGAACGACCAGGCGGCCGGGTTGGCGGGCTTGGGCACCTGGATCTCCGTCAGCAGCTCGCCCGGCTCGAGGGCGGTCTCGAAGATCCCCTTGAAGAACTCCGTGGCCGGCACCGACCGGGTACCTGAGGCGCCCCGCACCACGAACGTCGCGTCCAGCGCGAGCAGCGCGGCCGGCAGGTCGGAGGCCGCGTCGCCGTGCGCCACAGAACCGCCGATCGTGCCGCGGTGCCGGATCTGCGGGTCGCCCACCCGGCCGGCGGTGTGGGCAAGCAGCGGGATGTCCGCCGCGAGCACCGGCGAGTGCTGCACGTCGTGGTGCCTGGTGAGCGCGCCGATCGCCACGTACGTCCCCGCGTCGCGGATGTACGACAGCTCCGCGACCCGGCCCAGGTCGATGAGCACCGACGGGGCGGCGAACCGCAGCTTCATCAGCGGCAGCAGCGAGTGCCCGCCGGCCAGGTACTTGGCGTCCTCGCCGTAGGTGGCCGCGAGGTCGAGCGCCTCGTCGACCGACGAGGCGCGCCGGTAGGTGAACGCGGGCGGGATCACCGGTCCACCCCCGCGGCAGCCGCAGACAGCGCGGCCTTGACGATGTTGTGGTAACCGGTGCAGCGGCAGATGTTGCCCTCGAGCCCGGCGCGCACCTCCGCCTCGGTTGGCGACGGGTTCTCCCTGAGCAGCGACACGATCGCCATCACCATGCCCGGCGTGCAGTAGCCGCACTGCAGGCCGTGCTCTTCGTGGAACGCCTGCTGCACGGGGTGCATCTCCCCCGCGTCCGACGCCAGCCCCTCCAGCGTGGTCACCGACCGCCCGTCCGCCTGCGCAGCGAGCACGGTGCACGACTTGACCGACTCGCCGTCGAGCAGCACCGTACAGGCGCCGCAGGACGTGGTCTCGCAGCCGATGTTGGTCGCGGTGAGGTCCGCCACGTCGCGCAGGAAGTGCACGAGCAGCATGCGGTCCTCGACGTCCGCGGTGATCTCCTTGCCGTTGACGGTCAGTTCGACCTTCACTTCGCGCTCGCCTTTCTATGCTTATTGGCGCAAACCAGCCGACTGGATAGCGGTCCACACACGTTCCGGTGTCAGGGGCATGTCGATGTGCCGCACGCCGAGGTGGGAGACGGCGTCGATGACCGCGTTCTGCACCGCGGGGGTGGCGCCGATCGTGCCTGCCTCGCCGATCCCCTTGACGCCGAGCGGGTTCAGCGTGGTCGGCGTCTCGCTGGTCACCAGCTCGAAGCTGGGCAGCTCGGCCGCCGTGATCGCGCCGTAGTCCGCGAGCGTGGAGGTCAGCGGGTTGCCGTCCGCGTCGTACAGGACCTCCTCGACGAGCGCCTGCGCCGCGCCCTGCGCGATGCCGCCGTGCCGCTGGCCCTCAAGCAGCACCGGGTTCAGCACCGGGCCCGCGTCGTCGCAGCTGACGTGCCGCAGCAGCGTCACCTTGCCGGTCTCTGTGTCCACCTCGGCGACCGACAGCTGCGCGCCGAACGGGAACGTCGGCATCGCCTGGGTGAACCGCACGTTCGCCGTCAGCGTGCCGCCTTCGGCCTGCGAGGCGACCTGCGCCCAGGTCAGCGACTTGTCCGGGTCGCCGCGCACCTGCCACAGGCCGGTGTCCGCGTCGAGCACGACGTCGGCTTCCGCGGCCTCGAACAGCGACGCCGCCTGCCTGGCCGCCTCGTCCTTGACCTCGATCGCCGCCTTCTGCACCGCGGAGCCGCCGAGCTGCAGCGAGCGCGAGGCGTAGGTGCCCACGCCGTCCGGGATCAGGTCGGTGTCGCCGTGGATGACCTCGACCTTGTCCATCGGGATGCCGAGCTCGGCCTGCACGAGCATGGCGAACGCCGTGTGGTGGCCCTGGCCGTGCGCCGAGCTGCCGGTGTAGACGGTCGCGGTGCCGTCGGCGTGCACGTCGATCCTGCAGGTCTCACCGGCGCCGGCGTCGCCCGCGGTGACCTCGACGTAGCTGGCCAGCCCGATGCCGAGCTGCCTGACCTCGCCGGCCTCCCGGCGGCGCCGCTGCTCGGCGCGCAGCTCGGTGTACCCGGCCTTAGCGAGCACCTTGTCGAGCGCCGCCTCGTACTCGCCTGAGTCGTACGGCGCGCCGGTCTTGGTGACGAACGGGAACTGCTCCGGCCTGATGAAGTTGAGCTTGCGCACCTGCGCCGGGTCAAGCCCCGCCTCGGCGGCGAACCAGTCGACCGCGCGCTCGATCGTCGCGGCCGCCTCGGGCCGGCCGGCGCCGCGGTAGGCCGAGATCGGCGTCCCGTCGGTCACGACGACCTTGTAGTCGGCCTGCACGGCCGGGATGTCGTAGACGCCCGGCGCCATCAGCACGGTCAGGCTCGGCAGGAACCCGCTCATCCGCGCGTACGCGCCGGTGTCCTGGATCACGTTGAGCCGGTAGGCCTTGATGTGCCCGTCGCGGCTGCCGCCGATCTTGATGTGCAGCTCCTGGGCGCGGCCCTGGGTCATCGCCAGCAGGTTCTCGTTGCGGGTCTCCACCCAGCGCACCGGCCGGCCGGTGTGCTTGGCCGCCCACGCGACGAGGATCGACTCCCTGTCGACGCCGATCTTGGCGCCGAACCCGCCGCCCACGTCCGGCGCGACCACCCGGATCGCGGCGGGCGGCAGCCCGACCGCGGTCAGGATCAGCCGGGAGAGCTGGGCGTTCTGCGTGCTCGTCCAGACGGTGAGCTTCCCGTCCCTGAACGCGGCGGCGGTCGCCCGGCCCTCCATCGGCAGGCAGGCCACCCGCTGGTTGACGATGTCGCCCTCGACGACGATGTCGCAGCCGTCGAAAATGGCCTCATCGCTCGTTTCGTGGCCGCCCTTCTGGCACACGTTCGTGCCCGCGTCGGGGAACAGCAGGCTCTCGGCGGCCAGGGCGGCCGCGATGCTGGGCACCGCGGGCAGCGGCGCGTAGTCGACGCTGACCAGTTCGGCGGCGTCCTCGCCCTGGTAGGTGCTGTCGGTGAGCACGATCGCGACCGGCTCGCCGACGAACCGCACGCGGTCGACCGCGAGCAGCGGCTCGGACCACGGCCCGCCCAGCGGCAGCGGCCCCTCAACCGCGGGCGCGTCCGGGTCGAATTCCCCCGCGGGCGGTGGCGGCGGCATGTCGTCCATGTCCGCCACGGTCAGCACCGCGATGACCCCCGGCTGCTCAAGCGCCGCCGAGGCATCGATTCCAGTTATCAGCGCATGCGCCACCGTCGAACGCACGAACGTGGCCCGCGCCGCCCCGTCAAGCTCAGGTTCCCGCAGGTCGTCGACGTAGACACCGCCGACTGTCAGCAGCCGCGGGTCCTCCGTCCGAATCACCCGCGTGCCCAGAATGCTCATAAAACCTCCGCTGCTACGGCCTTCGCCAGCGAACTTACACCGTGGGGGATGGCACTTCCATACCGAGCTTCGCAATGTTACGCGCGTGTGTTTATGGCCGAACCACGAGGTAGATACAGGGTCTGAGTAGTCGCATTGTTCCTACTTGGCGCCAGCCGGCTGCCATTTCGAGCGGCATTCAAAACCGTTATCCGCGGCCGGCAGTGGCGTCTGTCGCGACAGCCGGTCCTGCTCGTTCGGGGAAAATGAAAGGAGCATGAATACGGACCTGCGCGGGTTTCCAGAAGCGGTCGCGGCCGCGGTCCTCGCCGTTGTCCTGGTGTGGGCGGTGCGGCGGCCGCGCGGCCTGCCCGAGGCGGCCGCGGCGGTGCCGGCGGCGGGGCTCGTCATCCTCGCCGGGGCGATCGCGCCGGACGCGGCGCTGGCGCAGGCGCGGCGGCTGGCGCCGGTGGTCGGGTTCCTCGCCTGCGTCCTTGTGCTGGCGCGGCTGTGCGACGACGACGGGCTGTTCCGCGCGTGCGGGGCGTGGCTCGCGCGGGGCGACCTGGGCGGGTCCGGCCGGCGCGCCCCCGGGCGGCGGCTGCTCGTGCGGGTCTTCGCGGTCGCCTCGGTGACGACCGCGGTGCTGTCGCTCGACGCCACCGTGGTCCTGCTGACCCCTGTGGTGCTCGCCGCGGCCGCGCGGACCGGTGTGCGGGCGCGGCCGCACGCGTACGCCTGCGGCCACCTGGCGAACTCGGCGTCGTTGCTGCTGCCCGTCTCCAACCTGACGAACCTGCTGGCGTTCGCGGTCTGCGGGGTGTCGTTCGGCGAGTTCGGGGCGCTGATGGCGCTGCCCTGGCTGGCCGCCATCGGGGTCGAGTACGCGGTGCTCCGGCGGTTCTTCGCGGCGGACCTGGACGCTGGTGGCCTGGGCGCCCCGGGTGCCCCGGGCGTCGCGGGCACCCCGGGCGTCGCGGGCGTCGCGGGCGTCGCGCCTGTCGCCGCCCCCGCCGACGTCCCTGGCATGCCGGTCTTCACGCTGGTCGTCGTCGCGCTGACGCTCGGCGGGTTCGTGGTCGCCTCGGCGGCGGGCGCGAACCCGGCCTGGGCGGCGCTCGGCGGCGCGCTGGTGCTGGCCGTCCGCGCGCTGGCGCGGGGGGAGACGACGGCCGCCGCGATCGCGCGCAGCGCGGACGTGCCGTTCCTGCTGTTCGTCCTGGCGCTGGGAGTGGTGGTCGCGGCGGTCGTGGACAACGGGCTCGGGTCGGCGCTGCGCCCGGTGCTGCCGGCCGGGACGTCGCTGCCCGCCCTGCTGGTGATCGCGGCGCTTGCGGCGGCGCTCGCCAGCGTCGTCAACAACCTGCCCGCGGTCCTCGTGCTGCTGCCGCTGGCGGCCCCGGCGGGTACCGGCGCGGTCCTGGCGGTCCTGCTCGGCGTCAACATCGGCCCGAACCTCACCTACACAGGCTCGCTGGCCACGCTGCTGTGGCGGCGGGTGCTGCGCGCCGCCCACGGTCCGGACGTCGCGTTGGGTGAGTTCACGCGGCTCGGGGTGCTGACCGTTCTCCCGGCCATTGTGTTCTCGGTGGTGGCCCTGTGGCTGGGCTTGCACGCCGCCTGACGTCGGTCGCCTACAACAAGGCCGCCGGGGTGGCCGGCGTGAGCCAGTGGGTGCTCACCCGGGCGGAGCGCGCGGCCAGGCGGGTGGCCAGGTCGGTGGCGGCGGCGGCCACGGCCTGGCCGAAGTTCGGCGCGTCCGTCGTCTCGAGCAGGAACACGACGCGGGTGCTGTCCGCGGTGACTTTGGTGCGGTCGGCGTCCCTGTGGTTCCAGTGCCTGGTCAGCACGGACTTCGCGTCCGTGTAGATGACCTCGCCCGGACGGGGGTGCTCGGTCACGCCGGGCTCGCCGAGCGGGGTGAAGTCCTCGTCGCCGGCCGCGAAGCGGACCGTGATGTCCCCGGTCACCGCGTCCAGGTCGAACGCGCCCGCGGGCACGCCGTGGGTGACCGAGACGAGGTTGTAGCAGTCCACGGCGGCGCTGATCCTGGGCAGCCGACCGGTGCGGGCCAGCCGGCGGCGGAGCGCGTCGACGCTCGGCCGCTCCCGCTTGGGGTTGGTGCCGAACGCCCGGTACGCCGCGTGCCAGGCCGCGATATGCGGATCGGCGGCGGCGACCGCGGGCGCCTGCCCCGCCGCCGCGGACTCCTCAAGGGCCGCCAGCGCGGCGTCCACCTCGGGCCACGGGCCGCGGCCCGCGAAGCCCCCGGCCACGATCGCCGCTATCCGGAAGCTGGCGAACGCCGCGCACACCCCGTCGCTGACCCGCAGCTGCGTCATCGGGCCAGCGCGTCAGGCGGCCGAGCGAGAATCGTGCGGGCGGCGGCGCTTGGCGGGGTCGGTGATCGTCGGGGGCAGCCACCCCGCGTCGGGGGCATTGAGCGTCACGCCAGGTGCGACGATCTTGTCGATCTCGTCGAGCACGTCGTCGGAGAGCGCGACGGTCGCGCCGGCCAGCAGGTCGGTGAGCTGGTCGATGGTGCGCGGGCCGATGATCACCGAGGTGACGGCGGGGTTGGCTGACGCGAACGCCAGCGCGAGATGGGTCAGCGAGTGGCCCGCGTCCGCGGCGAGCTTGATCAGGTCCTCCACGGCGGCGAGCTTGGCCTGGTTGCCCGGCAGCGACTGGTCGAACCGCACCGGCAGGCGCGCGGCCCGGTGCCCGGTCATGTCGACCCCGGTCTCGGCGCGGTACTTCCCTGTCAGCCACCCGGCCGCGAGCGGGCTCCAGGTGATCACGCCCATGCCGTACCGCTGGCAGGTAGGCAGCACGGCGGTCTCGATGCCGCGCGCGAAGATCGAATACGGCGGCTGCTCGCAGCGGAACCGGACGTAGCCGCGCCGTTCGGCCACCCACTGCGCCTCGACGATCTGCTCCGCGGGGAACGCCGACGATCCGATCGCGCGGACCTTGCCGCTATGGGTCAGGTCCGACAGCGCCGACAGCGTCTCCTCGATGTCGGTGTCCAGGTCCGGCCGGTGGATCTGGTACAGGTCGATGTAGTCAGTCCGCAGCCGCCGCAGGCTGTTTTCCGCTTCGCGGACGATCCACCTGCGGGAGTTGCCGCGGGCGTTCGGGTCCGCGCTCATCGGGAAGTGCACCTTGGTGGCGAGGACCACCTCGTCGCGGCGACCGCGCAGCGCCTCGCCGACTATCTCCTCGGACTCACCGCCCGAGTACGCGTCGGCGGTGTCGATGAAGTTGACGCCGCCCTCGAGCGCCGCGTGGATGACCTCGATGCTCTCCCCGTGGTCCGGGTTGCCCCACTGGCCGAACATCATCGCGCCCAGGCAGTACGCGCTCACCTTGATCCCGGTGCCGCCGAGTGTCCGCATCCGCATGCCAGTCCCGCCTTCCGTCGCGCTGGTTACCTCGGACACCAATTCTCCCGTGGCCGTGCGTCGCCCGCGACCGGGGAGTAAGCGAAGTAGTAACGCCAGTGGCTCCTGGGATCGGTGGTGCCGAGCCGGAGGCCGGGCTGCCAGGAGGCAACTGGGCCGTTGGCGCACCTGGCCCGATAGAGCTGGGGCGTTGGCGCAATTGGCCCAGAACGCGGCACGGCGGAGCGCGCGAAAGGGGGTCTATTGCTTGACTAGGACAAGGATTATTGTTGACTTAGGCAAGCAATAGACTAGGGAGGGCCATGGGCGCCGTTACCGATGAGACCCGGCCGGACCACGTGGCGGCGGTCCGCGCGTTCAACCGCTTCTATACCAACGTGATCGGGCTGCTGCACGGCATGTACCTGGACATGCCGTACTCGCTCACCGAGGCGAGGCTGCTGTTCGAGATGGCGCGGGCGGATGTCACGGCAGTGGCCGACCTGCGTCGCACGCTCGACATCGACGCCGGCTACCTGAGCCGGGTGCTCGCCCGCTTCGAGAAGGACGGGCTTGTGATCAGGCAGCGCTCTGGCGGCGACGGGCGCCGCCAGGACATCGCGCTGACCGGCGCAGGACGGGCCGCGGCGGCCGAACTCGACGCGCGCTCGGCCAGGCAGATCGGTGAGCTGCTGGCCGGAGTGGACAGGCGCAGGCTGGTTGACGCCATGCGGGAGATCGGCGACCTGCTCGGGGAGCGGCGGACGCGCGCGGTGGTGCTGCGGCCGCCCGCGATCGGCGACCTCGGCTGGGTGCTGCAACGGCACGGCGCGGTCTACGCCGGGGAGTTCGGCTGGAACAGCGAGTTCGAGGCGTGGGTCGCCCGGATCGTCGCCGATTACCTGCGGGCCGGGGACACGCCGCGCCGCGCTGGCTGGATCGCGGAGGTGGACGGCGTGCCGGCCGGGTCGGTGTTCTGCGTGCCCGAGGACGACGCGACGGCGCGGCTGCGGATGCTGCTCGTCGAACGCTGGGCCCGCGGCCTGGGAATCGGCACCCGGCTGGTCGATGAGGTGCTGCGGTTCGCCCGCCGGGCAGGCTATGCGCGGATCGTCCTTTCCACGTACGACGTCCTGGTCAGTGCCAGGCGGATCTACGTGGCGGCCGGCTTCACGCTGGTGAGCCAGCAGCGGGAACGCGCGTTCGGGCACGAGCTGACCGCGCAGACGTGGGCCCGCGACCTGTAGCACACGCCAGCCGGCCGACCGGGGGCTTCCCGGTCGGCCGGCTTTTCTGGAGTGGTACTCGCAGGCGTGTGCGCCGTTGGCCTTAGGCGGTGGCGCCCGCCTCGTGGCCGGCGTCCTTGATCTGCTCGATCGGCGGGCCGAACACGGTGGCGCCGGGGCGCTCGCGGCGGATCCGGGCGAACCCGAAGACCCCGGCCAGGAAGGACACGGTGCCCAGGCCGAACAGCACCAGCGAGATGATGTAGGTGATCTGGGAGACCTTCCACCAGCCGTAGGCGTTCAGCAGCATCGACCGCAGCGTGGTGCCCTTGAACACGGTGGCGACCTGGCTGGCCAGCGCGGTGTCGGACGGCTTGGCGATCGCCTCGGTGGACAGCTGGGAGTAGGTCTTGCCGCCGCCGATCTCCTGCAGGTGCACGGCGATGAAGTGGTCAGCGTAGGCCTCGGCCTGCTGCCCGGTCAGCAGCTGCTGCCCGGCGTACTGGGAGACCGACGGGATCATCGACGGGGTGATCTCGGTGCCCGCCTTGGGGTGCGCGAACGCCG
>NZ_JASIAL010000298.1:0-9395 GCF_030042015.1 Trebonia sp.
CGAACGCCAGGCAGTCCCCGGCAAGCGCGGCCGACAGCGACACCGCCCGCTGCCCGTGCCCCACCTGGCCCTCCGCGCGCAGCAGCACCGGCCGCGACGACGCCGTCGCGTGCTGCAGCGCCGCGCACATCTTGTACGCGTGCAGCGGGTCCACCCGGGTGTCGTTGGTGAACACGGTGAACAGCACCGCGGGGTACGACGTGCCGGGAACGACCCGGTGGTACGGCGAGTACGCCAGCAGCCACGCGAGCTGATCAGGCACGGCCGCCGAACCGTACTCGGTGTTCCACGCCTCGCCCAGCCCGAACCGCTCGTACCGCACCATGTCGAGCAGCGGCGCCGAGCACACCGCGGCCGCGAACAGCGACGGCCACTGCGTCACCGCGGCCCCCACAAGCAGCCCGCCGTTCGACCCGCCCCACACCGCCAGCCGCTCCGGCGACGTGATCCCGGCCGAGATCAGGTACGAAGCCGCCGCGCGGAAGTCGTCGAACACGTTCTGCCTGCCGCCGAGCATCCCGGCGCGGTGCCACTCCTCGCCCTCCTCGCTGCCGCCGCGCAGCGCCGCGACCGCGTACACGCCGCCCGCCTCGACCCAGGCGAGGATGTTCGCCGCGTAACCCGGGGTCATGCTGATATCGAACCCGCCGTAGCCGTAAAGGATCGCAGATTTTTCTCCCGAACGATCCCGGCTTCCTCCCGCGGGCTCCACTATCACGATCCGGACCGGCGTGCCGTCCGCGGAGTGGTACGTGACCTGCGAGGCGACCACCGCCGGCGGATCGGAGACGGACCCGGGCGACGTCGCCCACGTGTCCAGGGCGCCGGCGGCGGCGTCGTAGCGCAGCACCACAGGCGGCGTCGTGTAGTCCGTGTACCCGAACCACGCCTCGTGCCCGCCCTCGGGCCGCTCGGCGATCCCGCCGACCGACCCGAGGCCGGGCAGCCCGATCGCCGACAGCGGCTCCCCGGTGGCCAGGTCGTGCACGGTGACCTCGCTGATCGCGTGCCTGGTGCGCGCCGCGACCAGCACCGGCCGGGGCAGCCCGTCCAGGATCGCGTACCCCCGCAGCACCGCGGCGGGGTCCTCCGCGATCAGGTCCCGCCATCCGGCCGGCCCGGGCGCGGCCGGGTCGGCGACGCAGATCCGCCCGCGCGGCGCGTCCAGGTCGGTGAACACGTACAGCCGGCCGTCCCGCCCGGCCCGCAGCGACGTCCGCGCGTCCAGGCCCACGGTGACCGGCACCAGCACGGGGGCGGCCGGGTCCGACGCGGTCAGGTCGGCGAGCCACACGTCGTCGCGCGGCGCGGTGCCGATGGAGGCCGAAATCACCAGCCACCTGCCGTCCAGGCTGACGCTGACCCCGTAGTAGGTGGTCTTGTCCCTGCCTTCGCCGAACACCAGCGCGTCCGACTCCGGCGCCGTCCCCACGACGTGCAGGTACACCCGGCGGTGGAACTGGCTCTCGCCCGCCGGGACGGCCTGCGGCGGCAGCCGGCGCACGTAGTAGAACGCCTTCCCGCCGGGCAGCCACGCCACGCCCGAGTAGCGGCACCGGTCGATCGGCCCGTCGACGACCTCGCCCGAGGCCACGTCGAGCACCCGCAGCAGGGCCTCCTCGTCGCCGCCCGTCGACAGCTGGTACGCCAGCAGCCGCCCCTCCTTGTCCGGCTGCCAGTAGTCAAGCGTGGTCCGCCCGGACAAGTCGATCGCCACCGGATCGACAAGCGCCCGCACGCCCGCCCCGCCCTCCGCGGCGCCACCGGTCGCCACGGCGCCCGCGACTATCTCATCGGTCACGGCATCTGTGCCATCCGCCTCCGCCGTCACATCCCCCGCATCCGCCACGTACAGCACCCCGTGCTCCTGGTCCGGGTCCCGCCGCGTGTAGAAGCGCGCCGTCCCGCGCCAGGCGGGCACGCCCACGTACCCGACCCGCAGCAGCTCGCCCACCCGGGCCGCGAACGCGTCGCGCCCGGGCAGCTCCGCCCGGTAGGCGGCCCAGAGCTCCTCCTCGGCCGCGAGCCACCGCCGGGTCTGCGCCGAGCCGGCGTCCTCCAGCCAGCGGTACGGGTCCGCGACCCGGTGCCCGAACAGGTCCTCGACAAGATCCTCGTGCCGTGCGGGCGGGTACTGCGCGCGAAATGATCCCATGTGCGCACCCTAACGTTTGGTCGTTACTCCCCATTAACCAAGAATGCACGGAGGGACTAGTACGCTTACAGTGTTGGCGGAGGCACGTGGCTTCGGTCACGCCAGGAATAACCGTGCCCTGGTGATGCGAGCGGCGCCTCACGACCGGTGCCTGCGGAGGTGCCAGTGCGACGAGTGCTGCTGCTCAACGTGACCTATGAGCCGCTGACCACGGTCGGGCTCAGGCGCGCGGTGTGCCTGGTGCTCTGCGAAAAGGCAGAAATCGTGCACGACGACAGCGACGGCCAGCTGCTGCACTCTGCCTCGGTCTCGCTGGCCACGCCGTCGGTGATCAGGCTCCGCCGCTACGTGCGCATCCCGCATCGCAACCGGGTGCCGCTGACCAGGGCGGCGCTGATGCGCAGGGACAACTACAAGTGCGCCTACTGCGGCCGGCACGCCGAAACGATCGACCACGTGGTCCCGCGCAGCCGCGGCGGCCCGCACACCTGGGAGAACTGCGTCGCCTCGTGCACGATATGCAACCACCGCAAGGCGGACCGCCTGCTTGACGAGCTCGGCTGGACGCTGCCGGTGGCGCCAGTCGTGCCGCGCGGCGCGCACTGGCGGCTGATCGGCGCCCAGTTCGACGGCGACCCCCAGTGGGAGACCTACCTGGGCGCGATCACCGCCGCCTGACCCGGCGGAGCGCCCGGCCCGCCCGGGCCCCGGCCGGCTGTCTCACATGCTGAGACCGCTGGCAGACAGCCCGCAAGGCGCGCCGCCACCGTATTGGGCGATCAGGCCGGGTCCGAGGCGAGCTCACCGGCGGCGTCGGGCCGCGCCCGGATGCCGAAGTCGCGGAATTCGCGCTGCGTCAGGCCGAACAGCATGGCCGCCGCGATCAGCACCCCGCTGATCGCGAAGACCGGCGAGGGGCCGAGGTGGCGGGTGAGCACTCCGGCGATGGCGGTCGCGACGGGGAAGCTGCCGACCCCCGCGAGCATGAGCAGCCCCATCACGCGGCCGATCATCGCCGGCGGAGCCCACTGCTGGAGCAGCGTGAGGGAAAGGACGTTGTCGACCCCGAGCGCCAGGCCGAAGACGGCCATGCTGGCCGCCACGCCGGGCAGCCCGCCGACGAACGGCGCGACGCCGATGGCCAGCGCGGCGACCATGAACGCCACGGCGAGAATCGCGATGGGCCGGCGGATGCCGCGCAGGCGCGTCACGATGATCGTGCCCACCAGGCTGGCTACCGCGATGCAGCTCAGGACCGCGCCGTACCCGCCCGCGCCGTACCGCGCGTGCGCGAGCGCGGGGAGCGCGACCTCGGTGGTCCCGGTGAGCGCGAAGTTCGCGGTCACCGACACCACGAGGATGATCTGCAGGATGCGGGCCTGGAGCAGCAGCCTCCACACGCTCGCCGGCGCGGTGGCCGGCCCGTCCGCCTGCCCCGCGTCGGCCGGGACTTCGTCCGCGGCCTCCGCGCCGGCCGGCGAGCGCCGCGCCGCGGCGCTCGCCATCAGCGCCAGCGACGCCGCGGACACCAGGTACGACGCCGCGTCCACGCCGAACGCGGCGGCCGGTCCGGCCGTCGCCACCACGACCCCGCCGAGCACCGGGCCGACCAGCGACCCGACCTGGATCAGGCCGGTGTACACGGCGTTGGCCGCGGCCAGCTGCCCCGCCTCAAGAAGTGACGGCATGATCGCCATCGAGGCCGGCATGAACAGCGCGGAAGCGCCGCCAAGCAGCGCGGCGACCGGCGCCAGCGCGGCGAGCGAGCTGATGTGATCGGCCGCGAACACGGCGAACACCGCGGTCAGCGCGCACCGTGCCGCGTCGGAGCAGAGCATGATCAGCCGCGGGCCGAGCCGGTCGGCGAGAGAGCCGCCCACCGTGATCAGCGCGGTTCGCGGTATCCCGTAGCAGGCGAGGACGAGCCCAAGCTGCGCGGCGCTGCCGTGGTTGGACAGCACGAGCCACGGAAGGGCGACCACGTAGCAGTAGTCCCCGACCGTCGAGGTGAACTGGCCGGCCGTGAGCAGCCGGAACGCCGGCACGCCCAGCGGCCCTGAGCGCCAGGCGGTCGCCATCCGGGCCATCCGGGCCAGCGGGGCGCGACGCCCCGGTCCCGGTTCCGTCGCGGTCATGTTCCCTCCACCGGGGGCACGACGCTCACTCGCCAGCGTCTGGTTCGAACCAGGGGATCAGGTCGGTCCTGACGTAGACGCGGCGGGCGGCGGGCGGGCGCTCGTCGCGGGACAGCCGGCGGTACTCCCCGACCACCTCGATCAGCCGCCCACGCAGCGTCGTGAGCTCCTCCGGGGTCGCGTGCACCACGTCGTGCGTGGCGCCCAGCGCCTCGCGCCACCGCCCCGGGTACTCCAGCTCCCTGTCGTGGTAGCCCTCCCGCAGCTCCTCGACGGACGCGTGCACGCTTTCGGCGAGCAGCCGCGCCGCGTCCCGCATGGCCGCAGTGGTGTCCGCGCCCTCCGGCATGCTGAACGCGACCACCCGCACCCGCCACGGCCGCTGCCTGCCGTCCGCGGCGCTGGCGAGGTCCTCTTCGACGAACCCGTACTGGGCCAGCGTGCGCAGGTGGTAGCTGCAGGCCGAGGGGGAGAGCCCGGCGACTTCGGCGCACTCGGTGGCGGTCGCCGGACCCTCGAGGCCGAGGAACTGCCAGATCGCGATCCGCGCCGGGTGGGCCAGCGCCCGCATCATCCGCGGATCGGTGAGCCGGAGCGGGTTGCCCGGTGTGCCGACCGCCGCAGGCGGCTGCTCGGCCGGGGGAGCCGGCCCGGTCCGTTCGGAATCATGATGATTTTCCGGCACACCTGAAAGAGTACTTTCGAAAGAAATGCTTCACAATGACCCAGGGAATGAATTTCCGCCCGCGGGAGATGACAGTGAGCATGACGATCGATGAGCTGCGCTCCCGGCTCGGGCGCGTCGGGATCTGGATGCCGCCGCCCGCGTGGATCGGGGCGGACCCGGCGGCGACCGCGGCCGCGATCGAGCGGGCCGGCTTCACGTCGGTGTGGATCGGCGGCGGCAACGCGACGCCGGACGCGTTCGAGCTGCTGCGGCCGCTGCTGGCCGGCAGCTGGCGGCTGATCGTGGCGACCGGGATCGCGAACATCTGGGCGTGGGAGCCCGCGCGGATGCGGGCGGACGCGGCCGCGCTGGCGGCGGAGTACCCGGACCGGTTCATCCTGGGGCTTGGCGTCAGCCACGAGCCGCTTGTCGCCTCGCTCGGGCACGCCTATGAGCACCCGCTGGCCAAGATGGAAAAGTTCCTCGACGAACTCGACCACCCGGCCGAGCACGGGGCGGACAGCGAACTGCCGCCGGTCGTGCTCGCGGCACTCGGGCCGCGCATGCTCACGCTGGCCGCCGAGCGCACCGCGGGCGCGCATCCGTATTTCACGCCGCCCGAGCACACCGCCTACGCCAGGAAGGTGCTCGGTTCCTCGCCGCTGCTCGTGCCGGAGCAGGCCGTGTCGCTGGCAGCCGCTCCTGCCGAGGGAAGGGCCGCGGCGCGCGCCTACGCGGAACGCTACCTGCGGATGCCGAACTACACGCGCAACCTGCGCCGGCTCGGCTTCGGCCCCGACGACCTGGCGGGCGGCGGCAGCGACCGGCTGATCGAGGCGATCATCCCGTCCGGCGCCGCCGGCGCCGCCGACCGGGTGCGCGCGCACCTGGACGCGGGCGCGGACCACGTGGTCGTCCAGCCGCTCACCGACGCGGGCGCCTTCGCCGCCGGCCAGCTGGATGACCTGGCCTCCGCCCTCGGGGACCTCATGCCGGGGAGCTGATGACGCGGACCTTATGCCTGGGCGCTCATGCCGCGGCCCGGGCTGCGCGGCGGCGGCTAGTCCTTCTGCCGGTCGATGAAGCCGCTCACGACCTCGAAGAAGTCGGCTTCCCGCTCGATGTCGATGAAGTGGCCGCCGCCCTCGAGGACGGCCAGCTCGGCACCGGGGACGGCGCCGGCGATCTCCTGCGACAGCGGCAGCGGCGTGCAGAAGTCGTGGTCGCCGCAGATGACAAGCGCGGGCTGGGTGATCGCGCCGAGCTGGGCCAGCGTGTCGTGGGCCGCGATCATGTCGATGCGCTTGAGCGCGATCTCGCGGTCCCCGGGCGCCTCCGGGTTCGCCAGCACCCGGTCGACCCATGCCTGCACCCGCTCCGGGTTCTCCCGCGCGTACGTGGGGGAGAAGAGGAAGAGCGCGTAGCAGGAGTACAGGGTCCGCCTGTCCGACTCGGCGGCCAGCTTCCTGCGCACCTCGAACTCGCGGCGCACGAAGGCGTCGAAACGGGCGAAGGAGGACGCCATCGTGAGCGAGCGGACCGTATGGGGATGGTTCAGGGCCATGTACTGCCCGATGGCGCCGCCGGTCGACGCGCCCACGACGTGCACCGGCCCCAGGGCGAGGTGCTCCACGAGCGCGGCCATGTCGGCGGCGAGTTGCTGCGTCGTGTAGCCGTCCGCGGCATGCGTGGTCCGGCCGGTGCCGCGGTGGTCGGGGACGATGACGTAGTACCGCTCGGCGAACAGCTTGACCTGCGCTCCCCAGCTTGTCCCGACGCCACCGAGGCCGGCGACGAGGAGGACCGGGGGATTGGCGGGATCTCCGTGCACCTCGTAGTACTGCGAGATTCCCTGCGTGCTCAGCACGGCCATAATGAGACCTCCTAACGGAACGGATCAGCTCTGTTCCGTATTCTAGGACGTGCACCTCCGGAACGCAACAGCTCTGTTCCGATATAGCGCGCTGGTGCCGCCGCACCCAGGGCGCCTACCGTGGTGTCATGCGACGTGACATCTTCACCGACGAGCATGAGGCGTTCAGGGACATGGTCCGCCAGTTCATCGCCCGCGAGGTGACCCCCTACCACGAGCAGTGGGAACGCGACGGCGTGGTGTCTCGCGACGTGTGGCGGGCGGCCGGGCGAGCCGGCCTGCTCGGCATCGACATCGACGAGAAGTACGGCGGCGGCGGCAACCCGGACTACCGGTACTACGCGGTCATGAACGAGGAGTTCGCCCGCGCCGGGGCGACCGGGCCCATGTTCAACGTGCACAACGACATGATCGGCCGGTACCTGGACCGGCTGTGCACGCCCGAGCAGCGGGAGCGCTGGCTGCCCGGCTACTGCTCGGGCGACCTGATCGCCGCGATCGCGATGACCGAGCCAGGCGCGGGCAGCGACCTGCAGGGCATCCGGACAACAGCCACCCGCACAGGCGACCACTACGTCCTCAACGGGCAGAAGACCTTCATATCCAACGGGCAGCTAGCCGACATCGTCATCGTGGTGGCGCGCACGGACCCGGCGCAGGGGCACAAGGGGATCAGCCTGCTCGTCGTCGAACGGGACATGCCGGGGTTCGCCCGCGGCCGGAACCTGGACAAGATCGGCCTGCACGCCCAGGACACCTCCGAGCTGTTCTTCACTGACGTCCGCGTTCCCGGAGCCAACCTGCTCGGCGCCGAAGGCGGCGGGTTCGTCGCCCTCATGCAGAACCTGCCCCGCGAGCGCGTCACGATCGGCGTGTTCGCGCTCGCGGTCGCGGACAAGGCCTTCGAGGACACGCTGGCCTACGTCAAGCAGCGGCAGGCGTTCGGGCAGCCGATCGGCAGCTTCCAGCACAGCAAGTTCCTGCTCGCCGAGCTGGCGACCGAGCTCGCCGTCGCCCGCGCCTTCACCGACAAGGCGATCGCGGCCCACTGCGACGACGAGCTGTCGGTGCAGGAGGCGTCCATGGTCAAGTGGTGGGACACCGAGCTGTGCAACCGCGTGACCGACCGGTGCGTCCAGCTGCACGGCGGGTACGGCTACATGCGCGAGTACCCGGTCGCGCGGGCCTGGGCCGACAGCCGCGTGCAGTCGATTTTCGGCGGCACCACCGAGATCCAGAAGGAGATCATCGGCCGCAGCCTGGGCCTGTGAGCCTGACCAGGCGTGCGGAGCCGTCATAGCCAGTCGTCTGACCAGCGTGCCAGGCACCGGCAGGGTCAGCTTTCATGATCATGGGTCAGTGGTGTCCTATACGACCACCAGCGACCCATGATCATGGAAACCGGGGCCGCCGGGCGCCCTGCCCGGTCCCGGAATATCCGGATAAAACGGCATATGCCACCGCATACCCCCACCCCCTCCGCCGCCTCCACGACCCGTCCGGCCACCTCGCTGGTTTCGCAGCCGGCATCGCCCCGATCGCGCAGCCTTCCGTAACCCGCACCGTTGAGAATCTATAGTGACCATCCTCATCGGGGAACGGCGGTCGCTGGCCGGTGACACCAGGTTCGCCGAGTTCGTCGATGACGCTGCCGCCACCTCGCTCGGCCGCCTGATCGACGCCGTGGCCGACGTCCACGGCGACGGGCAGGGGTACCTGACCGCGCGAGCCTACTTCGGCCCCCTGATCGCGTTCGTGCTGCTGCGGGACCAGCTCGGCATGGCCTCGATCCGTCCGGTCGACGCCACCGTATACATCCGCCACCTGGCCAAGCTCACCGCACGGGGAACCCGGTCTCAGTTCGGATCGGGGTGTGTAACTCCCCGTACTGCGGGTTGATCGGGCTTCTGTGCTGCTACGCGAATGGCCTTCGATCGGTTACCGGCCGCATTGTAATAGTCGCTGGAAGGCCGCCGCCAGAGCAAGACGACTGCGCTAAGGCCGGTCAGCCAGTACACGAGGAAGAACGTGAATGACACGACGAGGAAAGTTACCGTGATGTGGAGCGTAATCAGCCAGGCCAGAATCAGCGGTTCCACTATCGTCAGAAAGCCGAAGAACACCGTCGCCATAATCCGGGCCCAGGACCGGCCGCCCTTGTTGGCCTGCGCCATCCAGAGCCACAGGCCGGTAGCGATCAGGGCGCCCAAGATGACCACCAACGCCACCATTACTTGCCAGCCAGTGCTATGAGCAGAAGACCCACGACGAGGATCACGGGCAGCGCGGCGCCCGCGTACATGATTCGTACGGCATGCACGATGGATTTCGGCGGCGCTGGCCTGGCGGTCGGCTCACCGGCTCCGGGGACCTCGGAACCGGCGGCCCAGTCTCCCGCGCCGACGTTCCGTGCGGCCGGTGCCGGCGGACCGCCTGCCCGCGCGCCGGTTACGGTGACGGTAGCGTGAGTGACGGCAGCCCCGGCCGGCCAGGCAGCCTGGGTTACCGGGTGATCGGCGGCCGGCTTATCCGGTTGCGGGATGACGCCCGGGCTGGAGTGGTACG
>NZ_JASIAL010000299.1:0-8331 GCF_030042015.1 Trebonia sp.
GTGGGCGGGCTCGCCCAGGCCCAAATTGACCAGGTGGAAAGCCTCGCGTCCCGGATTGCCGACGCTGTGGCGGTGCGCAGAATAGGCACGTCACTCGACGTCCGCGAAGCGGTGTCCAACGTGAAGAGCTACGGCGAGGGCACCGTGATGATCTGGTTTCTTGAGGATTACCGGGACGACGTCATCCTCGTGGTGCGGAGTCCAGCACTTCGGGTTCCCTGATCCGACAGGCTGACCGCGTCGGCGACCGCACCTGTAAAGACACGTTCGCCCTGGTGCGGTGCGCCAGGTCCGTGCCCATGACCGGTACTTCCTCGATATTCGAAAACGATCTTGTGTCATTTGTTGTCCTACATAGAACGGGTGTGCTATAATCGGGGTAAGCCTGCAAACAAGACCCGGCTCCGGGGAGGTGATCCAGTATGCGCACCGGAAGCGAAGGCGAGAACGACGGCACGCCGCGCAGCGTTGCCGACGCGCTGCGGCTGCTGGGCGCCGGGCTGGACTACCTCAACTCCCCGGCGGCCGGTGAGCTCCCCGCTGCCGGGCTCGGGGAGGTGCTGGTCTCGCTGGGCGGGCTGCGGGCGAGGTTCACCGCGGCGCACGCCGCTTTCCTGCGCCGGTTCGACGCAGCCAGCGCCCATGATGCCGACGGGTACGGGACCCCGGCCGCCTGGCTGGCCGCCAGGACCCAGATGACCAGGAAGGACGCCAAGGCCGCGGTCCGGCAGATGCGCCGGCTCAGCGCCCACCCCGGCGTGGCCGGCGCGATGGCCGCCGGGCAGGTCTCCGAATCCTGCGGGCTGCAGATCACCGAGCTGGTGAACAAGCTCCCCGGGGAGCTGCGCGCCCAGACCGGCACGATCCTGCTGCAGGCCGCGGCCGCGGGCGCCTTGCCGGATGACCTGGCGCTGATCGCGGCCGCCGCCTGGGAACAGTGGCGCGCACAGCACCCCGACCCCGACGACGACGATGACGGGTTCGACGACCGCTACCTGGCGGTCGGCACCACGTTCGGCGGCGCCGCCGTCCTCCGCGGCAACCTCACCCCCGAATGCAATGCGGCCGTCCAGGCCGTGCTCGAGGCGCTGGGCAAGAAGGCCGGCCCCGAAGATCACCGCACCGAGGGCCAGCGTTTCCACGACGCGCTGCAGCTGGGCTGCGAGCTGCTGATCCGGGCGAAGATGGTGCCCGGCCGGGCCGGCGCCGACACCCAGGTGATCGCCCACATCCCGTTTCCCTGGCTGCGGCAGCAGCCCGGCGCCGCCGCGATCGAGGAGGCCTGGCTCCGGGCCCGCGCCGGGCAGGCCGGCTACCTGACCGGCGCCGGCGCCGAGACCGCCGGCTGCGACGCGATGACCGTCCCGGTCGTCACCGGCCACGCCGACATGACCGTGATCGACCAGATCATCGAACTGGCCCTGGCCGCCTCCAGCCACCACGACGGCCAGGCCACGGTCACAACGATGTCCCCGGACGCGTACGCCGCGCTGCGCCACGCGATCGCCCGGCTGGCGGTCGACTTCGTCTCCGGCCCGCACGGCCCGGCCGGCGTGCTGCGCACCAGCCTGCTGTCCCCCCCGTACGACACGCCGAGCCTGCCGCTGGACGTGGGGTACTCCGACAGCATCCCGGCGGCCGTCCGCCGCGCCGTCCTGCTCCGGGACAGGGCCTGCGCCTGGCCGCGGTGCGGCCGGCCGGCCGCCTGGTGCGACGTGCATCACCTGCGGCACAAGAAGGACGGCGGCCAGACAAGCGTCAGCTCATGTGTCCTATTGTGCCAGTTTCATCATGACGTCTGCATCCACCGATGGGGCTGGCAGCTGGTCCTGCACCCCGACGGCACCACCACCGCCCACGGGCCCAACGGACAGGTCCTGCACAGCCACCCGCCGCCCACCCTCCGGGCCGGGTAACCCGCCCGGCGCGGAAGTAGGTTGAACATTCGTGGACGAGGGGATCGGCAGTGGCGTTAGGTCGATGCCGCAGATTCCGCAGGAGCTGGCGATACGGTGGCGGCTGCATCGCGCCGTCTATCTCGGCGCACGGTTGTCGACCACGTGGCGTGCGGAGCGCGGGCTCGCGAAGGTCGTCGTCAAGCACGCCGATGACCAGGCCTTGCCTGACTGGCCGTATCAGATCGAGTTCATGGAGTCGATGCGCCGGGCCGGGTGGCCCGTTCCCGAGCTGCTAGCGGAGGACCGGGTTCCGCGGGCGGCGCAGTGGCCCGCGGACGGCTGCTTGCGGAGTTTCACGAGGCGGCGCATCGGGTTTCCCGCCTTGTCCGAGGTTGTCGCGGACCCGGAGCTGGAGGCATGGCTCGGGGTGCATGAGCGGCGGGTGCCCGAGGAGGGCGCGCTCTTGCGGGAATGCCGCCAGGCCGTGCTCGAACGGTTCGCGAGCTGCGAGCTGACCGCGGCCCCGATGTGCGTGATCCACGGGGATTTCGCGCCGTGGAATCTCCTGTTCGACGGCGGGCGGCTGAGCGGCGTCCTGGATTTCGAAGGCTGTCACTATAACCTCAAGGTCGCCGACTTCGCCCTGGCCTGGCGTGGCGGCCTCGACCTGGCCTGGCCGATCGGACAGCTGCGCAGGAGGTCAGCCCTGCTCATCGCCCGGTTCGGCGAGAGCCACACGTATGGCGCATCGTCAGCTACGCGGGTCCGCCACTAGCGCGGGCAGGCGGCGGGCGATGATCTCCTCGGCCTCGCCGACGATCTCTGAGATGACCGCGGCGCAGGTGTCGACCGAGCGGATCAGCCCCTGGGACTGGCCGGCCCACCACATACCGCCCTCGACGTCGCCCGCACCGAGAACGTCCGCGCGGCCCCGCGCGCCCGAGGCCAGGGCGGCGACGTCCTCGAACGTGGCCCCCGGGCGCGTGGAGATCTCGGCGATCTGCTCGGAGATGCTGTTACGCGCGACACGTGCCGTGTTACGGAACTGACGGAACACCAAGATCGTGGCGCGCTCGTCGTTGGCGACGATCTGCTGCTTGACGTTCTCGTGGATGGGTGCCTCGGTGGTCGCCATGAAGCGGGTGCCCATGTTGACCGCGTCGGCACCCAGGGCCAGGGCCGCGGCGAGCCCCGCCCCGGTCGCGATGCCGCCTGATGCGATGATGGGCACCGTCAGACGGGCGGCCGCGGCCGGGATGAGGATGAGCCCGGGGACATCGTCCTCTCCGGGATGTCCGGCGCACTCGAAGCCGTCGATGCTGACCACATCCACGCCCTTGCGCTCGGCGGACAGGGCGTGCCGGACGCTGGTCGCCTTGTGAATGACCTTTATTCCCGCGGCCTTGAAGTCGGGCAGGTGCGGCTCGGGGCTGGATCCCGCGGTCTCGACGATCGTCACGCCGGATTCCACGATGGCTGCCCGGTACTCGTGGTATGGCACCGGGTTGATCGTGGGGAGGATGGTCAGGTTGACCCCGAAGGGCCGGTCGGTCAGCTCACGGGTGCGCGCGATCTCCTTGGCGAGCGCTTGCGGGGATGGCTGCGTGAGGGCGGTGAGGAACCCCAGGGCTCCGGCGTTGGCGACGGCCGAGACAAGCTCCGCGGTGCCGAGGGCGGTCATCCCACCGCAGACAACCGGGTGGTCGATGCCGAACAGTTCCGTGACTCGCGTGCGGATCATCATCACTTCCTGTCAGGTAGCCGGGTGTTCTTCAGCGAGGCGCCGCAATGCCGGTATCAGCGTGTCGATGTCCTGACCGGTGCGGAACGCCACGACCGTCGTGCCGTTGCCGTCCTGCGCGGGCGAGGCGAACAGGCCGATCACCATGCGCATGGCCTCGTCGACTTCGCGGTTCGGGTCGGGGCTGTCGCCGCGCAGCCAGCGGCGCAGCACGTGGTTGTGGGCCGCGACCACGGCGGCGGCCATCAGTTCGGCCCGCAGCGGGGCCGGCTCGGCGATGTCGGCCATCCAGCCGGCGATGAACTCGCGGAACAGGCGCTGGTAGCGGGCGACGCTGGCGATCTCGCGGTCGCGCAGCGCCGGGACCCGGCTGGTGAGCGCGTAGCGGCGGCGGGCAAGGTCGCCTTCGGCGACGTAGTGCGTCAGCACCAGGCGGACCGCGTCGGAGACCGCCACCAGCGCGGTGGCGTGGCTGGAGGTCTGCAGGCGGCTGGCGACCTGGTCGAGCAGCCAGTCGTGGTCGGGGAAGATAACGTCTTCCTTGGAGCGGTAGTGCCGGAAGAACGTGGTGCGGCCAAGGCCGGCTCGCTCGGTGATGTCATCGATCGTGGTGTGCTCGTATCCGGCCTCGTCGAACAGGGCGAACGCGGCCTCGGCCAGCCGCTCACGCGCCCTCGGCTTGCTCATCACCGCTCATTTCCTCGCTGGCGGCTGCCACTTGCCGCCAGCTTATGGTACTGGATACCATAATAGCGATATCGAGTACCTTACGCCGGGAGAGGCGGGACAACCGGTGAACATCGTCGTCTGCGTTAAGCAGGTGCCGGATACCGCGGTGGAGCGGACGCTGCGGCCGGATGGGACGCTGGACCGGGCTGCGGCTGACGGGCTGATCAATGAGCTGGATGAGTACGCGATCGAGGAGGGGCTGCGGATCGCCGAGGCGCACGGGGGCGAGGTGACGGTGTTGTCGATGGGCCCGGGCAAGGCGGCGGAGTCGGTCCGCAAGGCGCTGTCGATGGGGGCGGACAGGGCGGTGCACCTGGCCGATGAGGCGCTGGCCGGGTCGGACGCGCTGGCCACCTCGTACGCCATCTCCCAGGTGCTGAAGGTGATCGGGTTCGACCTGGTGATCTGCGGGTCGGAGTCGACCGACGCGCGGACCGGGGTGCTGCCGGCGATGCTGGCCGAGCGGCTGGGGGTGGCGCAGCTGACGCTGGCCGGCAAGGTGGATGTCGACGGGACCGCGGTGAGCATCCGCCGGGTGTCGGACGAGGGGTATGACGTGGTGGCGGGGCAGCTGCCGGCGGTGGTGAGCGTGGTGGAGAAGATCAACGAGCCGCGCTACCCCTCGTTCAAGGGGATCATGGCGGCGAAGAAGAAGCCGGTGCAGGCGCTGACCCTGGCCGGGGCGGGCATCGACCCGGCAGAAGTGGGCCTGGGCGGCTCGGCGACCGCGGTAGCGGACTTCGCCGCCCGCCCGCCGCGGGCGGCCGGCGTCGTGGTCAGGGACGAGGGGGACGGCGGCGCGAGGATAGCCGCGTTCCTGGCCGGGCGGAAGTTCATCTGAAGGGGGAGGGGACACATGGCTGAGGTGCTGGTGCTCGCGGAGCACTCCGGCGGGGAGGTCAGGAAGGTCACCTGCGAGCTGCTGACCGCGGCGGCCCGGCTCGGCGAGCCCGCCGTCGTCTGGGCGGGCCCGGGCGCGGACGAGGCAAGGGCGCGGCTGGCCGAGTACGGCGCCGCCCGGGTGTACGTGGCCGGCTCCGCCGAGTTCGGCGAGTACCCGGTGGCCCCGAAGGCGGAGCTGCTGGCCCGGCTGGTGGCGGACAGGGCGCCGGCGGCGGTGCTGATCGCCGGCACCGCGGAGGGCAAGGAGATCGCGGGCCGGCTCGCGGTCAAGACGAACTCCGGCGTGCTCACCGACGCCGTCGACGTGGCCGCGGGCCCGGACGGGACCCCGGTCGCCGTCCAGGCGAACTTCGGCGGCGCGATCACCGTGCACGCCACCGTCACCAAGGGCACGCCGATCCTGGCGGTCCGGCCGAACGCGGTCAGCGCCGAGCCCGCCCCCGGCCCGGCCGAGATCGTCCCGGTGACCTTCGCCGCCAGCGGCGCCGCCAAGACCGCCAGGATCCTCGAGCACGTGGTCGCGGACAAGGGCGAGCGGCCGGACCTGACCGAAGCGCAGATCATCGTCTCCGGCGGCCGCGGCACCGGCTCCGCCGAGGGCTTCAAGATCATCGAGGACCTCGCCGACGCCCTCGGCGCCGCCGTCGGCGCCTCCCGCGCCGTCACCGACGCCGGCTGGTACCCCCACCAGTTCCAGGTCGGCCAGACCGGAAAAACCGTCTCCCCCCAGCTCTACCTGGCCGCCGGCATCTCCGGCGCCATCCAGCACCGGGCCGGCATGCAAACCTCCAAAACCATCATCGCCATCAACAAAGACCCCGACGCCCCCATCTTCGAAATCGCCGACCTCGGCATCGCCGGCGACCTGTTCACCGTCATCCCCCAGCTACTCGACGAGATCGCCAAACACAAGCAGCTGTAAGCGCGGCACCATCGCACCGTCCGTTGCGGTTAGGCTAAAGCCGCGATGAATACAAGTCCGGTCGTTTACCTCGACCACGCCGCGACGACACCGATGCTCCCCGAGGCGATCGCGGCGATGACCGAGGAGCTGGCACGGTTCGGCAACCCCTCGTCGCTGCACAACGCCGGGCGACGCGCCCGCCGGGTCGTCGAGGAATCCCGGGAGCAGATCGCCGAGGTGTTCGGCGCGCGGGCCAGCGAGGTGATCTTCACCAGCGGCGGGACCGAGGCGGACAACCTCGCGGTCAAGGGCCTGTTCTGGGCGCGGCGGTCCGCCGACGCCCGCAGGCACCGCATCGTGACGACGGCGGTCGAGCACCACGCGGTGCTCGACTCCGTGCGCTGGCTCTGCGATACCGACGGGGCCGTCGCGGACTGGCTCTGCGTCGACTCCACCGGCGCGGTCCGGCCGGAGGTGCTGCGCGCCGCTCTCGAGCCCGACCCGGGCAGCACGGCTGTCGTCAGTGTGATGTGGGCCAACAACGAGGTCGGCACGGTGCAGGCGGTCGCGGAACTGGCCGCGGTCGCTCACGAGTTCGGCGTCCCGTTCCACACCGACGCGGTGCAGGCGGCCGCGCAGCTGCCGGTGGACTTCAGCTCATCCGGCGCGGACGCGCTGACCGTCACCGGCCACAAACTCGGCGGCCCGGTCGGCGCCGGCGCGCTCATCATCGGCCGTGGCCTGGCGCCGGTGCCTGTGCTGCACGGCGGCGGCCAGGAGCGCGACATCAGGTCCGGCACGCTGGACGCGCCCGCGATCCGGGCGTTCGCGGTCGCGGCGGTGACCAGCGCGCGCCGCCGTGCCGACGAGATGGGCCGCGTTGCCAGGCTCCGCGACGACCTCATCCGCCAGGTGCTCGCCGCGGTGCCCGACGCGCTCCTGAACGGTCCGCCGCCCGGCCCGGACCGGCTGCCAGGCAACGCGCACTTCTCCTTCCCCGGCTGCGAGGGCGACGCGCTGCTGCTGCTGCTCGACGCCCGCGGCATCGCCTGCTCCACCGGTTCGGCGTGCACGGCAGGGGTGGCCGAGCCCAGCCACGTGCTGCTCGCCATGGGCGCCGACGAGGCCCGCGCCCGCGGTTCACTGCGGTTCTCCCTCGGCCACACCACCACCCAGGCCGACGTCGACACCCTGGGCGCGGCCATCGGCGAGGCGGTCGCCCGCGCCCGCCGCGCCGCCGCCCGCTAGGCGCGGCGCGTGCCCGCGCGCAGCGGATAGCCTTGAGGCGTTATGGGGCTTCGGGTGCTTGCCGCCATGTCCGGCGGGGTTGACTCCGCCACCGCGGCGGCGCGTGCGGTGGACGCCGGTCACGACGTGACCGGCGTCCACCTCGCGCTGTCGCAGAACCCGCAGTCGTACCGGACCGGGGCGCGGGGCTGCTGCACGCTGGAGGACGCGCGGGACGCCCGCCGCGCCGCCGACGTGATCGGCATCCCGTTCTACGTCTGGGACATGGCGGAGCGGTTCGCGCGCGACGTGGTGGACGACTTCGTCGCCGAGTACGCGGCCGGGCGGACGCCGAACCCGTGCCTGCGCTGCAACGAGAAGATCAAGTTCGCGGCCGTGCTCGACCGCGCGCTCGCGCTCGGCTTCGACGCCGTCTGCACCGGGCACTACGCGCGCATCGACCCGGGCGGAGCGCTCAGCCGGGCAGCCGACACGGGCAAGGACCAGTCCTACGTGCTGGCCGTGCTGACCAGGGAGCAGATCGCGCATGCGATGTTCCCCCTGGGCGACACGCCCAAGACCGCGGTCCGCGCGGAGGCCCGCGACCGCGGCCTGCTTGTCGCCGACAAGCCGGACAGCCACGACATCTGCTTCATCGCCGACGGCGACACCCGCGGCTTCCTGGCCCGCCGGCTCGGGGCCGCCCCCGGGCAGATCGTGGACCAGGACGGGACCGTGCTCGGCGAGCACGAGGGCACCTACGGGTTCACCGTCGGGCAGCGCAAGGGGCTGCGCGTGGACCGCCCCGCCGCCGACGGCGCGCCGCGGTACGTGCTCAGCATCGAACCGGTGGCCCGCACGGTCACGGTCGGCCCGGCCAGCGGCCTGCAGGTGCGCGAGATCACCGCGCAGCGCCCGGTCTGGACCGG
>NZ_JASIAL010000300.1:0-8963 GCF_030042015.1 Trebonia sp.
CGCCTTCGCCGCGCAGACGCGCTTCGTCCGCGACCACGACCTGGTCACGGTGCACGAGGACCCGGTCGAGGTCATCGACATGCCGGAGATCGATCGCGGTGTCGCGGTGGCGTACTGCGACTCGCCGGGACCGCTGGAGACCGCGCCGCTCCCGACGTTCATCGCGGTCTCCCCGGTGCCGGACGGCTGGACAACCCAGCGCGTCGCCTCGTTCTACCGCGAGTACAACAGGCACATGGTGCACAACCTCATGGTCCACGAGGCGATGCCTGGCCACTACCTGCAGCTGGGGCACTCGCGCCGGTTCACGGGGGCGACGCCGCTGCGGGCCGCGCTCCGCTCCGGCTCGTTCACCGAAGGCTGGGCCGTCTACACCGAGGAGCTGATGGCGGACCACGGGTACCCAGGCGAGGGCGACACCCGCGCGGTGCGGATGCAGCAGCTGAAGATGCAGCTCCGCTCGATCATCAACGCGATCCTCGACGCCCGGGTGCACGCCCACGGGATGACCGAGGCCGAGGCGATGGCCCTCATGACCACCCGCGGTTTCCAGGAGGAGGGCGAGGCGGCGGGCAAGTGGCGCCGGGCGCTGCTCACCTCCGCTCAGCTGTCCACGTACTACGTCGGGTACACCGAAATCTCGGACCTGGCGAAGGAGCTCCTCGCCGCGCCCGGCGCGACCGAGCGCGCGGTGCACGACCGGATGCTGGCCCACGGCTCCCCGCCGGTCCGCCTCCTGCGCACGCTGCTGTGACCGAGCCCGCGATCACGGCGGAACCGAGCCGCGGACCTCAGCTGTCGTAGTCGACGGTGACCGTGTCGGTCGCGGGCAGGGACTGGCAGGTGAGGACGTAGCCGGCCGCCAGTTCGGGCTCCTCGAGGGCGAAGTTGCGGCGCATCGTGACGTTGCCGTCGGTCAGCAGCGCGCGGCAGGTGCCGCAGACGCCGCCCTTGCACGCGAACGGCAGGTCGGCGCGGGCGCGCTGGGCGCCGTCGAGGATCGCCGTGCCCGGCGGGACGGTGACCACGGTGGCGCGGCCGTCAAGGATGACCGTGACCTCGGCGCCGACGCCGGCCTCCTCGGCGTGGGTGACGGCCGGCGGCGGCGTGTCCTCCACGTAGAACAGCTCCCTGTGGATGCCGGACCGGGGCACGCCGAACTCCGTCAGCACGCCGATCGCTCCCGCTACCATCCCGAACGGCCCGCACAGCCACCAGTCGCCGACCGCAGGGACATCCGCGACGACGGGCAGCAGCGCGCGCAGCTTCGCCGCGTCGAGGCGGCCGCTGAACAGGTCGACCTCCTGGGCCTCGCGCGAGAGCACGTGCACCAGCCGCATCCGGGCGGGAAACGCGTCCTTGAGGTCGGCTACCTCGTCGGCGAACATGACCGTGTCCGCGCGGCGGTTGCCGTAGACCAGCGTGACCTCGGCGCCCGCCTGCAGCAGCGACCACGCGATCGACAGCACGGGCGTGATGCCGGATCCCGCCGCGACCAGCACGTGCCGTCCAGCGGCCGGCGACGGGCCGGGGGTGAACGTGCCGGACGGCGGCTGGACGTCGACGACCTCGCCGGGCCGGACCGCCCGCACCAGCCAGCCGGACACCGCGCCGCCCGGCACCTCGCGCACGCCGATCCGCGGCGCGCGCCCTGGCGGGACGCAGATCGAGTAGGACCTGCGCTCCCCCGCGTGCCGGACGGTCAGCGACTGGCCGGGCAGGAACGCGAACGCGTCCCGCAGCGGGGCCGGCACGTCGAACGTGATCGCCGCCGCGTCCTCGGTCAGCGGCTCGACGGCCGACACGGTCAGCGGATAGCACACCGCGGACGGCATTCAGAACTCCTTGACGTGCTCGAACGGCTCCTGGCACGCCCGGCACTGGTACAGGGCCTTGCACGCGGTCGCGCTGAACCGGGCGGTCTGGCGGGTGTCGGCCGACCCGCAGCGCGGGCAGGTCACCGGCCTGCGCACCAGCGTGAGGGGCACCGGCGCCACCGATGAGGCGGCGGCGGCGGGCGGGGCGATCCCGGCCGCGGCGAGCTTGGCGCGGCCGCCGGCGGTGATCCAGTCGGTGGTCCACGGCGGTGACAGCACGGTCACGATGTCGATATGCCGATATCCGGCCCGCGCCAGCCGGCCGCGCAGGTCCAGGCCGATCTCGCGCATCGCCGGGCAGCCGGAGTACGTCGGGGTGATCGTGACGGTCACCGCGTCACCGTCCTCCCGCACGTCGCGGAGGATGCCGAGGTCCGCGATCGTGAGCATCGGAATTTCAGGATCCGGAACGGAGGCGGCCGTCTGCCACGCGGTCACCATCTCGCCTCCGGGTGGGCACGCGCCACGCTCTGCAGCTCGGCCAGGATGTAGCCCAACGCCTGCGTGTGCGTGCCGTCCCTGCCCGTCTTCCCGGCGACCGCGCGCAGCGGCGCGGCCGCGGGCCGGGTCAGGGTCGCCGCCGCGAACACGGCGTCGAGGAACGCGCCGGCTTCGCCGCCCAGGTCCAGCTCGCCCGCCAGCGGCCAGTAGCCGTCGAGGGCGGCCTGCATCTTCGCGTGCGACAGCTCCGTGCCGTCGCCGAGCCGGATCACCCACCCGGCGGCGTAGTCGCGGTGGTAGGTGAGCTCCTTGACGGACTTGGCGGCGATCGCGGCGAGCACGGGGTCTGGCGAGGCCGTGAGCTCCTGCAGGAGAGCCAGCCGCCAGGCGGAGAAGATCAGCAGCCGGGCGGCGAGCTCGGCGAAGTCGGCGTCGGCCCGCTCGACCAGCCGGACGTTGCGGAACTCGCGCTCGTCGCGGAAGAACGCGAGCCGGTCTTCGTCGCGACCGCCTTCTTCGGCCTGGCCCGCGCGGGTCAGCAGCAGCCGCGCCTGGCCGAGCAGGTCCAGCGCGATGTTGGCGATCGCGGTCTCCTCCTCGAGCTCAGGCGCGCGGGTGACCCACTGCTGTAGCCGGTGGCTGTAGATGAGCGCGTCGTCGCCGAGCTCCAGGCAGCACGCCGCGAGAGCGGCCGCGTCCACGCCGTCGGGGACCGCGGTGGCCACCCCGGCCAGCGGGTCCTCGAAGCCGGTGCCGAACGCCCAGCGGTGGTCGCCTGACTCCTGCGCCAGCGACAGGTAGGCGTCGAACTCGCTCATGCCCGGCCCATCACATGTGGGGCACGTCGTCGGGGATCGGGTAGAACGTCGGATGCCGGTAGACCTTGTCGGCGGCGGGCGCGAAGAAGGGGTCCTTCTCGTCCGGGCTTGACGCGGTGATCGAGGCCGCGGGCACCACCCAGATGCTGACCGCCTCGTTCCGCCGGCAGTACAGGTCGCGGGCGTGCCGCAGCGCCATCTCCGGGTCGGCGGCGTGCAGCGAGCCGACGTGCACGTGGTTCAGGCCGCGCTTGGCGCGCAGGAACACCTCGAACAGCGGCCAGTCCGAGACCGTCATGACGCCTCCCCGTGTTTGGCGGCGTACGCGACCGCCGCCTCCCGCACCCAGGAACCGTCCTCGTGGGCGGCCCGGCGGCGCGCGATCCGCTCGGCGTTGCACGGCCCGTTCCCGCCGATGACCGCCTTGAACTCGGCCCAGTCGACCTCGCCGAAGTCGTAATGGCCGCGTTCGGGGTTCCAGCGCAGCCGCTCGTCAGGCAGCGTGACGCCGAGCTTGTCCGCCTGCGGCACGGTCATGTCGACAAACCGTTGCCGCAGTTCGTCGTTGGTATGCCGCTTGATGCCCCATGCCATCGACTGCCCGGTGTTCGGCGACTGGTCGTCAGGCGGGCCGAACATCATCAGCGACGGCCACCAGAACCGGTCAACCGACTCCTGCACCATGGCCTGCTGGGCGGCGGTGCCGCGCATCATCGTCAGCAGCAGCTCATACCCCTGCCGCTGGTGGAATGACTCCTCCTTGCAGATCCGGACCATCGCGCGGGCGTACGGCCCGTAGGACGAGCGGCACAGCGGCACCTGGTTGCAGATCGCGGCGCCGTCGACGAGCCAGCCGATCACGCCGACGTCCGCGTAGGACAGCGTCGGGTAGTTGAAGATCGAGGAGTACTTCTGACGGCCGCCGATCAGCAGCGCGGTCAGGTCGGCGCGGTCCGCGCCGAGGGTTTCCGCGGCCGCGTACAGGTACATCCCGTGCCCGGCCTCGTCCTGCACCTTGGCCAGCAGGATCGCCTTGCGGCGCAGGCTGGGCGCGCGGGTGATCCAGTTGCCCTCCGGCTGCATCCCGATGATCTCCGAGTGCGCGTGCTGGGCGATCTGCCTGATCATCGTCTTCCGGTAGCCGTCGGGCATCCAGTCACGCGGCTCGATCTGCCGCATCAGCGCGATCGTCGCGTCGAAATGCGCGGCGAGCGCGGCCTCGCCGGGTTGCGTGTCGCCGGTCTCCATACCACAATAATGACCGTCCGTTCGGTCAGTAATCAAGGCGGTGCCGCGGTGGTCGAGCCTGCGATGAGCCCGCCCGCGAGCCTGGACGAGCTCCGGGCCCTCCAGCTCGGGCGGCTGCGGGCCACGCTGCGCCGCGCGTATGCGAGAGTGCCGTTCTACCGGCGCTCGTTCGACGCGGCGGGTGTGCACCCGGACGACTGCGAGGACCCGTCCGACCTCGCCAAGTTCCCGCTGACCAGCAAGGACGACCTGCGCGACAACTACCCGTTCGGCCTGCTCGCGGTGCCGCGTGAGGAGATCCTGCGGGTGCACGCGTCCAGCGGCACCACCGGGCAGCCCACGGTCGTCGCGTACACGCGCGGCGACCTGGACGTCTGGGCGGAGGTGGTCGCCCGGTCGATCGCGGCGGCGGGCGGGCGGCCGGGCGACACGGTGCACGTCGCCTACGGGTACGGCCTGTTCACCGGCGGCCTCGGCGCGCACTACGGCGCCGAGCGCCTCGGGTGCACCGTGATCCCCGCGTCCGGCGGCGCGACCGCCCGCCAGGTGCAGCTGATCAACGACCTGCGGCCGCAGATCATCATGGTCACCCCGACCTACATGCTGACCCTGCTTGACGAGTTCGAGCGCCAGGGGCTTGACCCGTTCACTACATCGCTGCGGGTCGGCATCTTCGGCGCCGAGCCGTGGACCGAGGCGATGCGCGCGGAGATCGAGGCCAGGGCCGGGCTTGACGCGGTGGACATCTACGGCCTGTCGGAGGTGATCGGGCCAGGCGTCGCGCAGGAGTCCGCGGCCACCAAGGACGGCCTGCACGTCTGGGAGGACCACTTCTACCCGGAGATCATCTCCGCCGACGGGACGGCGCTGCCCGACGGCTCGCGTGGTGAGCTCGTGCTCACCACCTTGACCAAGGAGGGGATGCCCGTGATCAGGTACCGCACCAGGGACCTGACACGGCTGCTCCCTGGCAGTAGCCACGGCCCGTTCCGGAGAATAGAAAAGATCACCGGCCGAAGTGATGACATGATCATTGTGCGCGGTGTCAATGTCTTCCCGACCCAGATCGAGGAGATCGTGCTGCGCACGGCCGGGCTCACCCCGCACTTCCAGCTGCTGCTCACCAGGCCGGGCCGGCTCGACGAGCTGACCGTGCTCGCCGAGGCGGCGCCGGGCCTGGACTCCGGCGGGCGGGCGGCGGCGGCCGCGGCCGTGGTGCGGGCCGTCGGCGACAGCATCGGGGTGACCGTCGGCGCGCGGGTCCTCGACCCCGGCTCGCTGGAACGGTCGACAGGCAAGCTCAAGCGTGTCATCGACAAGCGTGCGCCGTGACCGGGAGCTCGCCGGCTAAACGGGGCCGCCCGGGGCATGACCTGGAGTCGATACTGCGGGCCGCGGTGACGCTGTTCAACGAGCGCGGCTACGACGCGACGTCCATAGAGGACCTGTCCCGCGCGCTCGGCATCACGAAGTCGGCGGTCTACCACCATGTGTCCGCGAAGGAAGAGCTGCTGCGGCTGGCCACCGGCCGCGCCCTGGACGAGCTGTTCTCGGTCGCCGCCGGCGTCGAAGTCCTGCCCGGGCGCGCGATCGACCGGCTGGAGCACCTGGTCCGCGGCAGCGTCGGCGTGCTCGTGGCCGAGCTGCCCTTCGTCACGCTGCTGCTGCGCGTGCACGGCAACACGCGGGCCGAGCGGGACGCGCTCGCCCGCCGCCGCGAGTTCGACCAGCTGACCGCGCGGCTGGTGAAGGAGGCGATCGCGGACGGCGACCTGCGGCAGGACATCGACCCGGTGGTGACTGCGAAGCTGCTGTTCGGCCTGGTCAACTCGGTGAGCGAGTGGTACAGGCCGGGGCGTGCCGGGCATGCGGGGCGCCAGGGCGCGGGGTCAGCCGACGTCGCGGACGCGATCTGCAAGCTCGCCTTCGACGGCCTGCGGGCCGCCTAGCGGCGCGCCACCGCTTCGGCACTGGCATTTACGACCAGCGGGGAACTTGCCAATAAAAATCCGGCACGGCAGAAAGCGCTTTTCCAGGCGCCAGAAAACGTCACGCCTGATAACTGAATGCCTATCGACAAGTGACGATGTTGCCATATCCGCGAGCGGCGCGCACTCTTTACTGGCGCAAGTCCACGGAAGTACACTTTCCGCGAACGCGGGGAGGAACGGTGAACGAACTCACCATCACTTATGGCAATCAACGTGTCGTGCTCCAGCCCGGGCAGGTCGCGAATATCGGCAGGCTGGATGAGAGCACGCTCGTGGTCAGCGATCCGCGGGTGTCCCGGGAGCACGTCCGGCTGAGCTGGGGGCCGCAGGGCTGGCTGCTTGAGAACGTGGGCCGGGCCGGCACGTTCGTGTTCGGGCAGCCGGTGACCCAGTTCTACCTGACACAGCCGGCGGAGATCGCGCTGGCGGCCGTGGACGGGCCAACGGTGCGGCTGGAGCCGGCCGCCGTGCCCGCCGCGCCCGTGCCCGCCGCGGCGGCGGGGCCTGGCGTCCCGTGGGCCGGCGCCGCCTATCAGGCGGGGCCCGGCTATCCGGGTGCGGTGCCGCAACCTCATATGCCGGGCGGCCAGCCCCATGTGCCTGTCGGCCAGCCACTGCCCCAGGGGCCGCGGGTCAAGGCGGCGGGCGGCGATCCCGCCAGCGCGCTGCGGGTGCTGATACCGATCAGGGCATGGGTGCACGACCCGACGCTGCGGCAGTGGCCGAAGCTGCTCGTCGCGGTCTACGCGCTGCTGCCGGTGATCGCGCTGGTCCCGCTGCAGAACTCCACCGACCTCACCACGATCGGCTGGGTGTACTGCCTGTACATCGCGCCGCTGTGGGCCCTGGTCTTCTGGTGGCTCATCCGCCCGGGCCCGATCGGCAGGCTGCACCTGGCCATCACCGCGATAATCGTCGCCGCCGAGTACATCCTGATCCCGGCCGTGACGATCCCCTGGGAGGAAAACCTCGCTCCGGCTGACTCGAGCCACAACCTGCTCTCCTGGATCGTCGGGGTAGGCCTGGCCGAGGAGATCACGAAGGCGCTGCCGGTCCTCGTCTGCGCGATCGTCCTGCTGAAGGCCCGCAATACCAAGCTTGACGTGCGGATGTGGATGTTCCTGGCCACCTTGTCCGGGCTTTTCTTCGGGGTCTACGAGGCGTCGAAGGTGTACGCGCCCCACGACCTGCAGGCGATCACCCAGACCGCCGTTCTCGGCGTACCGTCGCTGCTCGAGCGCATCTTCGTGGACGGCCTGCAGCACGCCCTGTGGGCTGGCGTAGCGGGATTCTTCATCGGCCTGGGCATCAATTACCGGCGGCGGCGGATCTTGCTGTGGCTCCTCGGAATCGCGATTCCCGCGTTCCTGCACGGCCTGAACGACTGGAGCCTCAGCGGGGTTTTCGGGCAGAGCTTGTGGCCGTGGATCCTCGTCCAGGCGTTCTCGATCTTCGTATTCCTCGGCTACGCCTCGTCGGCGCACGCGATCGAGCAGGAGGTCCGGCATACCCCGATGTTCCGTGGCGAGTCCATGCTGCTGGATGCGTCGCGCATCCAAAGACCGGCGGGCGAGGGATAGGGGACCGCGGGAGAGCGCGCTAGCCGGCCAGGATGCGGGCCGGGTTGCGGACGAGCATGGCGTCGATCTGCTCCTCGGTCACGCCATGGTCCCGCAGGTAGGGCAGCACGTCCTGGCTGATGTGCAGGTAGTGCCACTGCGTGAGGTCATCGAGCGAGCCCGGGGCGAACCAGTCGATGTAGCAGCACGTGTCGTGGGACATCACCATGCGGTCGGCGAGCCCGCGGCGGCACAGCTCGGCGACCAGGGCCGACCTGGCTTCGAAGGTGGCGAAGTGGTCGATGCCGAAGCGGTCCATGCCCAGGGTCAGGCCGGCCTCGGCCATCTCCTGCAGGTAGCCGGGGTCGGTGACCGCGTCGCCGCTGTGGCCGAGCACGACCCGGTCCAGGTCGGCGCCTTCCTGCCTGAGGACTTCGAGGATGGCCGGGCCGTGCTTGCTGGCGGCGTGGGTGTGGATGGTGACCGGCGTCCGCGTCTGCACGTGTGCCTGGGCCACGGACCTGAGCACCTGCTCGACGCCGGGGGTCAGGCCCTTCTCGTCCACCGCGCACTTGAGCATCCCGGCCCTGACACCGGTGCCGGCGACGCCTTCGGTGATGTCACGGACGAACAGCTCGGTCATGGCCCGCTGCGGGCGGCGCCAGAAGAACAACGGGACCTCGTCGAACGTGTAGCAGCCGGTGGCGACCACGATGTTCAGGCCGGGCACCTGCTCGCCGATCCGCTTGACGCGGGCGATGTTCCGGCCCTGGCCGATCACGGTGACGTCGACGATCGTGCTGATCCCCTGCTCAGGGAGCCTGCTGAGGCGCCGGACGGCGTCGGCGACGCGCTCGTCCTCCTCGCCCCATTCATCGGGGTAGTTCTGCTGGACGTCGGCGGTGAGCACGAACACGTGCTCGTGCATGAGCGTACGGCCGAGCGCGCCCGCATCGACCGGGCCGAGCACCGTCTGCACCTGAGCCATCGGGGGGACTCCCTTCCACAGCGGCATCGTAACGGGGAAGC
>NZ_JASIAL010000301.1:0-21210 GCF_030042015.1 Trebonia sp.
GCAGTAGAACGCGTCGAACCCGGTCTCCCGACAGTTCAGCAATTCTGAAGGGCCGGAACGGGGAACTCACGGATCGGGCGCCTGCTGGGGGCTCTGCGCGTCCGTGGGTTCGGTGGTCGCGCTGGCGGCCTGGGCGTAACGCAGCCCGGTGCGCGGGGCGAAGCCGAAGACGGCGGCTAGGTGCAGCGGGTCGGCCCGGCCTGCCAGGGCTTCTTCGACTATCCGGTCGTCGCGGAGCTGTTCGGTGGTGACGGGCAGGCTGCGGAACAGCCTGTTCATCCAGAACTCGCTGACCGGCTTGCCGGTGTGGGCGGTCTTGCGGGTGACCAGCAGGTAAGGGCTGGCCGTGGCGGGCCAGCGGCTGCCGCGGAAGTCGAGGTAGCCGCGGATCGCTCCGGCGGTGAACTGATCAAGGGGCCGGTCAAGGCCCTGCGGGTCGAGCCGGAGGCCGGGCAGGTCGATCTGGTCGGTGCGCAGGTGCCGGATCTGGCCGGGCAGCAGCGCGTGGACGCCGGCCAGCGGTTGTGGCTGACGACTCGGTTTACGATGAGATCGCGGCGCTGGCCGAAGATCCTGGCTACGGGACAGCGCGTCAGATGATCGTCTTGGGATTGGGCCGGTCGAAGGATCCCCGGGCGGTACCGCTGCTGGTCGGCCTCTTGGGTGACGAAGACGTTGTGGCGCATGCGGTGATGGCTTTCGGCAGGCTTGAGCCGTCCGGCGTGCGTCCCGCGGTCGAGCGGCTGCTGGATCACCCGCGGAGCCTTGTCCGGCGTGAAGCGAAGAAGGCGCTGGCCCGGCTGCCAGCGTAGCGTGCGCAGCGGGCCAGGATTGGGACCAGATTCTCTTGCCGAAGCTGGCGCGGATCGGGCCGTAGGTGATGGCTTTGCGCTGCCCTACATAGGGCAGGAGGACGCGCAGGGCCTGGTCCTCGGGTTCGGGGAGATCTCGATGGCATTACCCGCCATGGTCGGGGAGGCAGACATCGGCAGTGGTCGCCGCGGTGTGTATTGCCTGTCGGCGGGACCCAATCCTCACCGGCGGTTCTCCCTCAGGAATGTTGAGTTTGGGGCGTTCATCGTCGAGCTCGACCCGGGTCCCTTGAACTTCGAGCCGTGGGCCGGCGCGTCAGCGGGTGATGTCCCGTGACCGGGAACGAGGGTTTGATCCAGGTCATCCTGGCCGCGCATGAACGGCGCGACGAATGTCTGGGCCGCGTCGGCCGTGTCGGCTATCTGCGGCCCGGCCGGTGAAGCTGGCTACCTGCCGACATGGCATGTCGGCGCTCACGTGGCTACGTCGCTGATGGGGGGCGTCATCGGGCAGCGCCTCAAGCAGGCAGGCATGCTGGACCATCTCCGACGCGGACGCCATCGTCGCCGTGCGCTGTCGCGAGCCTGGCAGCACCTGGGAAGCCATCTGGAGCAGTCCGCACACACTCAGACACGAACCGCCCGGCCCAGACCCAAAGGTGATCTCGCCCCCCTACAAAGTGACGCACGTGCGCCACGAGGCGCATTGCTGTATCGCCCGCGTAGCGGGCACGAACTGGAGGAGGCTCGCCTGACGGGCGGAATGTCGGTGGCGTCTGCTGGAATGGCCTTGTGACGCAACCGGACGAGCGGGCACCGCGCGCGGCGTACACCCCCGCGCAGCTGGCGCGGGTGCTGCGGCTGCCTGAGCCGACGCCGGAGCAGGCCGCGGTGATCGGCGCGCCGCCCGGCCCGGTTGCGGTGATCGCGGGCGCCGGGTCCGGCAAGAGCGAGACGATGGCGGCGCGGCTGGTGTGGCTGGTCGCCAACGGGATGGTGCGCCCGGACCGGGTGCTCGGCCTGACGTTCACCAGGAAGGCCGCCGCGGAACTCGCCGACCGCGTCCGTTCCCGGCTGGACCGGCTGCGCCGGGCCGACCTGGCCGGCAATGGCGACGAAACGGATGACCAGGGCGAGCCCGTGATCTGCACCTACCACGCGTACGCCGGGCGGCTGGTCAGCGACCACGCGCTCAGGGAGGGCCTTGAGCCGTCCATGCGGCTGATCACGCCCGCCCTGTCGTGGCAGCTCGCGGCCTTGATCGTGGCCGCCTACGACGGCCCGATGGACGAGGTCGGGTGGACCCCGCAGACCGTCACCGCGGCGGTGCTGCAGCTGGCCGGGGAGCTCGCGGAGCACCTGCGGGAGCCAGCCGACGTGACGGCCGTGGGCGAGTGGCTCGCCGCACGGCAGGCCGTGCTGCCCGGCCGAATCCCGGCTGGCGTCAAGAGGATCGTCGAATCGCAGCGGGCCCGCGAACAGCTGCTGCCGCTCGTCAGCCGGTACGCCGCGGCCAAGGCGGCCCACGAGGTGCTCGACCATGGGGACCAGGTCGCGCTCGCGGCGCGGATCGCGTCCCGGCATCCAGAAGTCGGGGTCGCCGAGCGCGGCCGCTACCAGGCGGTGCTGCTCGACGAGTACCAGGACACCAGCCACGCCCAGCTCACGCTGCTGCGTGCCCTGTTCGGCGGCGGGCACCCGGTGACCGCGGTGGGCGACCCGTGCCAGTCGATCTACGGCTGGCGCGGTGCGAGCGCGGGCAACCTGCGGCGGTTCGCCACGGACTTCCGCGCCAGCTCCGGGGCGGACGCGCCGGTGCGCCTGCTGTCCACGAGCTTCCGCAACGCGGGCCGGGTGCTTGACGCGGCCGCCGTGCTCCAGGCGCGGCTGCGGGCGCAGTCGCCGGACGTGCCGGTCCTGGTGCCCGCGCCGGACCGCGGCAACCGGGGCCATGTCTGCTGCGGGCTGCTGCCCACCGTCACCGACGAGGCGGAGTGGGTGGCCGGGCAGGCGGCCGCGCTGCTGGCGCTGCCCGCAGGGTCCGCGCCGGACGGGCAGCCGTGGCCGGACGGCAGGGCCGCCGGGGTGCGGCCCGCGGACATCGCGGTGCTGTGCAGGAAACGGTCCCAGTTCGTGCCGCTGCGCCGTGCGCTGGAAACGCGCGGCATCCCGGTCGAGGTGGTCGGGCTCGGCGGGCTGCTGAGCGTCCCCGAGGTGCAGGACGTGGTGGCGACGCTGCGGGTGCTGCACGACCCCGCCGCGTCGGACGCGCTGGCCCGGCTGCTGACCGGGCCGCGCTGGCGGATCGGCCCGCGCGACCTGGTGGCCCTCGGCCGCCGCGCCCGGGACCTGGCCGTCGGCGCCGACGGCGATGCCGCGGATTCGTCCCCGGTTTCTGCTGTCATAACGGCAGAAACCCGGAACGAATCGTCAGCAGCGGCAGGCGAGGGCACCGCTGACGCGCTCGCCGAGGCGGTCACCGACCTGACGGCGGAGACCGGCTCGCTGGTGGAGGCGCTCGACGACCTCGGCGACAGGGCTCGCTACTCCGCCGCCGGGTACGCCCGGCTGCGCGCGCTCGCCGCCGAGACGCGGCGGCTGCGCGAGCACGTCGGGCGGCCGCTCGCCGACCTCATCGCCGAGATCGAGCGCACGCTCAGCCTGGACATCGAGGTCGCCGCCCGGCCCGGCGGTGACCTGAGCGCCGCGCGTTCCGACCTAGACGCGTTCGCCGACGTGGCCGCGACGTTCGCCGGCGAGCAGCCGGAGCCCACGCTCGGCGCGTTCCTCGCCTACCTCGCCGCCGCCCAGCAAGAGGAGTTCGGCCTGGAGACCGGGCGGGTCGGCGAGGCCGACACGGTCAAGCTGCTCACCGTCCACGCTGCCAAGGGACTGCAGTGGCCTGCCGTGTTCGTGCCCGGGCTGGCGGCGGGGGAGCGGGCGCAGGTGTTCCCGGCCCGGCCGCGGGTCTCCACCAAGTGGACGGACAACCCGCGGCTGATCCCGTTCAGCCTGCGCGGCGACGCCGCCGATCTGCCGGCCCTGAACGGGCTTGACGCCGAGTCGCTGACCGCGTTCGCCGACGCGTGCGGCGCGCGCGACCTCGCCGAGGAACGCCGGCTTGCGTACGTCGCAGCCACCCGCGCCGCGTTCTGGCTCGGCTGCTCGGGGTACTGGTGGGGCGAGGGCACCGCGCCGCTCGGCCCTTCCGTGTTCCTCACCGAGGTGCGCGCGGCCTGCGAGGCCGGCGCCGGGACGGTGCGCGGCTGGGCGGACCAGCCGCCGCAGGACGCGGAGAACCCGCTGCTCGCCGACGTGGACGAGGCGGACTGGCCGGGGACGCGCGCCGGGCGGTACTACGAGGCGGTCAGCTCGGCCGGCCAGCTGGTCGAGGCCGCGCGGCGGGCCCGGGCCTGGGAACCCGGCCAAGTCGCCGACGAGGACGAGGCGGACGAGGCGGGCGAGGCGGAGACCGGGCTCACCGCGGCCGAGCGGGAGCTGATCGCGGCGTGGGAACTCGACGCCGGGCTGCTGCTCGCCGAGCGTGCTCGGTACCGGCACCGCGATGGGCCCGTGCCCGTGCCGCTGCCTGCCCGGCTGTCGGTGTCCGCGCTGGTCGCGCTGGCCCGCGATCCCGACGAGCTGGCCCGGCAGGTGCGCCGCCCGATGCCGCGCCCGCCGGCCAGGCAGGCACGCCGCGGGACGGAATTCCACCGCTGGCTCGAGGAGCGGTTCGGGCAGCAGCGGCTGATCGAAGACGACGACCTGTTCGCGGAGCCGGACGAGTCCGACGCGGAGCTGATCGAGCTGCGGGCGCGGTTTGAGGCCGGCGAGTGGGGCGGCCGCTGGCCCCGCGAGGTCGAGGTTCCGTTCGACATGCTGGTCGGGGACCGGCAGGTGCGGGGGCGCATCGACGCGGTGTTCGCCGATCCGGACGGCGGATTCGACGTGGTGGACTGGAAGACCGGGCAGCCCCCGCGCACGCAGGCCGAGTTCGACGCGGTCGCGGTGCAGCTGGCCGCGTACCGGCTGGCCTGGGCGGCACTCGCCGACGTCGCCCAGGACCGGGTGCGCGCCGCCTTCTACTACGTGCGCCACGACCTGACGGTCCGCCCGGCCGACCTGCTCGACGAGGCCGGCCTTGTCGCGCTCATCGACCGGGTGCCGCTGACCGACCAGGCAGGCTGAGCCGCCAGCCGACATGTGGCGCAATCTGTATGCTTTCGCGTCCGATTTGCACCTTTTGTACAATCAATTTGCGCCACATGTCGTTCCCCTCGGCGGCCGTGCCGCCCGAGATGGGTGAATTATCCGTTTCGGAGCGCTCAGGACCGCAGGTAGCGCTCGACCGACTCCACCTTGCCGGTGAGCGCGCCCGTCACGCCGGGGCGCAGGTCGGCCTTGAGCACGAGGCTGACCCGGGGCGCCCTCGCGGCGACCGCGTCCACCGCCTCCCTGACCACGGCCATGACCTCGTCCCAGTCGCCCTCCACCGTGGTGAACATCGCGTCGGTCTTGTTCGGCAGCCCGCTCGCACGGACCACCCGGACCGCCTCCGCGACGATCTCGCCGACGTCTTCGCCGGCGCCGAGCGGGGTTACCGAGAACGCGACAAGCATGGGCCCAGGCTAGCGGAACAGCCTGTCGATGTAGTCCGCGCCGATGCCGACCTTCTCGTAGTGGTCGCGGCACAGCTTGATGTAGTCGAAGACGTCGAACGTGCCGTTCGGCTCGCCGTTCTCGTCCAGCCAGATCAGCGGGCCGGTCACGTTGAAGGTGACCATCATCGGCTCGTCCGACTCGTACGCGACGAGCGTGTGTGCCTCGCCCGGCGCTTCGTAGATCCAGTCGCCCTTCGTGGCCACCCAGTCATGCTCGAGGTAGCCCCACTTGCCCGAGATCGTGTAGGCGAAGACCTGCTGGGGGTGATAGTGCCGGTTCACCATCCCGGCGCTGCGGCAGTACAGCACGTCGCACCAGCGGTTCTGGCTGGGGGAGATGAACAGCGGCCGGCTTCCCGCGGTCGGCGACAGCGGCGCGTACCATCGCTCGTCCAGCGTGGCCGCGTCGTGGATGTACGCCTCGGGTGCCGCGCCTGGCCGGAATACCTCCGCGACCGGCTTCAGCTCGCGCCAGAACTCGTTGGCCATGACCAGTTCCCCTTCGCATTCGTGTTGCCTCGTACAACGCTCAGCCTCGCGTGCCGGGAGCCCGCGGGGCAAGCATCCCGGCCTCAGCGGGGACACCGAGGCACCGAGCCGCACCGAGGCACCGAGCCTCACCGAGGGTGACCAGGACGATCCGTTACTCTGGCGTCCATGAACGCGACGCCGCCAGAACAACGCACGCCGTCTGCCTACGCCGCCGCCGGGGTGGACGAGGAGCGCGAGCAGGCCGCGTTCGCCCGCGTCATGCGCCCGTGGCTGGCCCGCACCACGGTCAGGTCCCCGCTGGTGACGTCCATCACCGGGCTGGCCAGCGGCTACTTCGCGACGCTCATGCACGTGCCGCCAGGCCCGCCGCTCGCGCTGACCACCGACGGGGTGGGCACCAAGATCATGCTCGCCCGCGAGGCGAACCGCTGGGAGCCGATCGGGATCGACTGCGTGGCGAACAACGTCAACGACCTGATCTGCGTCGGCGCGGTACCGCTCGCGCTGCTCGACTACATCGCCACGGACCGGATCGACGAGGGCGTGCTCGACGAGGTAGCCCGCGGCCTGTTCCTCGGCGCGGAACTAGCCGGCATCGCGATCCCCGGCGGCGAGATCGCGCAGGTCGGGGAGATGCTCGCGGACTCGGCAGGCGGCGGCCCGATGCTCGATCTGGTGGGCACGGCGATCGGCGCGCTCCCGCCGTTCCAGGCCCCGGTCGGGGCCCCCACGCAGGCGCCGCGGCAGTCGCGGCTGAGCGAGGAGGCAGGCCGGGTCCTGGGCAGCCAGCCGGCCTGGCGGGAGGCCGTGGACGGCAGCGCGGCCCGGCCGGGTGACGTGGTGCTCGGGCTGCCGAGCTCCGGGCTGCACAGCAACGGTTACTCCCTCGCCAGGCACGCGCTGTTGCGCACGGGCGGCATGTCGCTGTCGGACCCGGTACCGGGCAGCGGCCGCCGGCTGGCGGACGCGCTGCTGCAGCCGACCCGGGTGTACGTGAAGGCGGCGGAGGCGCTGTGGGCGGCGGGCATCACCCCGCGCGGCATGGCGCACATCTCCGGCGGCGGGCTGCTCAATCTCGCCAGGCTCGCGGCCGACGTGTCCTACGAGCTGGACGCGATCGTTCCGGTGCCGGAGATATTCGCGCTGATCGCCGACCGGGGCGAGATCCCGCCGGCCACCATGTACGCGACGTTCAACATGGGAATCGGGTTCTGCGTCGTCGTGTCCAAGTCCGACCAGCCGGCCGCGCTCGAGGCGCTGAAGGACGTCGGCGAGGACGCGGTCCGCGTCGGCTGGGTGACCAGCCGCCCCGGCCGGACGGTGTCGATCCCGTCAGCGGGCCTATTGGGCAAAGGGGACGCGTTCGAACCGGTACGTTAGGTTCCCATGGACATCCGGGAGTTTGTTGAGGCGAACGCGGCCGAGTTCGCCGCCGCGCTGCAGGAGTGGCTGGCGATTCCATCGGTGTCGGCCGACCCGGCCCGCCACGGCGACGTGCGCCGGTCAGCCGAGTGGCTCGCCGCTTACCTGGGCAAGACCGGCTTCCCCGTCGCGGACGTGTGGGAGACCGCGGGCCTGCCCGCCGTCTACGCGCACTGGCCCGCCGACGGCGAGGACGCGCCGCACGTGCTCGTGTACGGCCACCACGACGTGCAGCCGGCCGAGCTCGCCGACGGCTGGGACTACGAGCCGTTCGAGCCGGCCGAACGAGACGGGAAAATATACGGCCGCGGCGCCTCCGACGACAAGGGCCAGGTGCTGTTCCACGCGCTCGGCGTGCGCGCCTGCCTCGCGGCGTCCGGTGCGACCGCGCCGCCGGTATCGATCACGATGCTGATCGAGGGCGAGGAAGAGTCGGGTTCGCCGAACTTCGCCGGGCTCCTCACCGACCGCAGGGACCGGCTGCGCCCCGACGTGATCGTGGTCAGCGACACCACGATGTGGGCGGCGGACGTCCCGTCGATCTGCACGGGAACGCGCGGCCTGGTGGACGCCGAGATCACCCTGACCGGGCCGTCGCACGACCTGCACTCGGGCTCGTTTGGCGGCGGCGTGCCCAACCCGCTGCACGCGCTGGCGGCGCTGCTCGCCGGGCTGCACGACGCGGACGGCCGGGTGACGCTGCCGGGCTTCTACGACGACGTGATCCCGCTGTCGGACGCCGAGCGGGACCTGCTCGCGAGGCTGCCGTTCGGCGAGAGGGAGTGGCTGACCGGCGCCGGCGACAGCGGCGCGACGTACGGCGAGGCCGGCTACACCACGCTTGAGCGGATCTGGGCCCGGCCGACCGCCGAGGTCAACGGCGTCTGGGGCGGGCACACCGGCCCGGGGCCGAAGACGATCATCCCGGGCCAGGCACATGCCAAGGTCTCGTTCCGGCTGGTCGCCGCGCAGGAGCCGGCCGCCGTCATCACATCGCTTCGGGAGTACATCAAGACCTTTACTCCGAACGGACTCGTGGCGACTGTCACCGCCGGACACGGAGTACGCCCGTGCAGGTCGCCGATCGACTCACCTGCTGTGGCCGCGACACGCCGGGCGATGGAGCGCGCGTTCGGCCGGGAGGTGCTGTTCACCAGGGAGGGCGGCAGCGGCCCCGAGGCGGACCTCGCCGGCATCCTCGGCGCGCCGCTCGCCTTCCTGGCGGTAGGGCTTGACGCGGACCGCATTCACGCACCCAATGAGTATGTGGACCTTTCCAGGCTGCTGCGGGGCGCGGAAGCGGCGGCCTACCTGTGGGGAGAGCTCGCGGCAGGCGCGGGGACCGACCCGTGGTAAGCGTCCCCGCAGGCACAGAACCCTTCGAGGCCGGCCCGCTAGGCCGCCTCGCTCTCGCGCGCTCCGCGGTCGACCGGGCGACGCACCTGCGCGGCGACGCCGCGTGGGTGGCGGCCGCGTGGGCGAATCCGCGCACCCGGGTGCTCGTGGTCAGCGACTCCCAGGCGCTCGTCCGGTTCGACGGTGACCAGCCGGAGCTGGTCTTCGTGCCGCCGGGCGACGCGCCGGAAGGCACCAGGTTCCTGCTGGGCGTGGATGAGAACGACGTCGCCTACTTCGGGGTGAGCGGCGTGCTCGCGGCAGCCGCCACGGCTCGTTCAGAAGAGAACGGCGCTAAGCCGATGTCGCTGCGGCAGTTGGGCGCGGTGCTCAGCGACCGGGACGCCGGGCTGTTCACCCACGCGGTGGCCCTGGCGAACTGGCACGAGAGCCACACCCACTGCCCGCAGTGCGGCACCCCGACCGTGCCTGCCCCGGCGGGGCACCTGACGACCTGCCCGAAGGACGGGACCGAGCACTTCCCGCGGGTCGATCCCGCGATGATCGTGCTGGTCACCGACCCGGACGACCGGTGCCTGCTGGCCAGGAACCTGGCCTGGCCGCAGCGCCGGATGTCGGTGCTCGCCGGGTTCGTCGAGACCGGTGAGTCCGCCGAGCACGCGGTGGCCCGCGAGGTCTTCGAGGAGACCGCGATCGCCGTCGGGCAGATCCGCTACCTGGGCAGCCAGCCGTGGCCGATGCCGCGCAGCCTGATGCTCGGGTTCCAGGCCGTCGCCATGGCCGGGCAGCAGATCGTGGTCGACGCCGAGGAGATCGGCGAGGCGCACTGGTTCACCCGCCCGGAGCTGCTGGCCGGCCTTGAGGCGGGCGAGCTCGGCATCGCGCCGACGTCCTCGATCGCCCGCCGACTGATCGAATACTGGTACGGCGCCGAGCTTCCCGACGGACCTGGCGGCTGGACGACGCCGGCTCGCTAGCATGTTGTTCACAGTTTTTTCCGTGGTTTTGCATCGTAATTTCTTGACAAAAACGATCTATTTACTAGGCTATACTGGGCAAGCGCGCGGATGGAGGTGGCGGAGGACGTGCAGATAGGAACCCGACTGCTCGGCGGCATGGAGGCCCCGCCGTATGAGCCCGCGGCCTCGCCGTCGCCGGCCGGCGCGGACGGGACCCTGCTCGCGGTCGTCCCGATCCCGGGGACAGGGACGTCGCTCGCGATCGTCGGCTACCCGGTGAACGCGGTGGGGGCGCTGGGCCTGCCGGACGAGCCCGGCTCGCCGGAGGCCGCGAACGGCCGTACCGGGCTGCTGCTCGACCACGACCAGCGCCGGGTCTGGGTGGACGGGGCGGAGGTCACGCTCACGTTCCAGGAGTTCGAGCTGCTGGCCTTCCTCAGCGCGCACCCGTCGACCGTGTTCACCAGGACCGACCTGGTACGGCGGGTGTGGCAGCGCGACTTCTCCGCCGACAGCCGCACCGTCGACGTGCACGTCAGCCGGCTGCGGCACAAGCTCGGCCCGGCCTACGGCAGGTACCTCGTCACCGAATACCGGGTCGGCTACCAGTTCCGGCCGCCGCTCATCTGATCACCCGCTGACGTCCGGGCCGGCCTTGCCGATGCTGATCCGCAGCAGCACCCGGCGCTGCGCCTGCATCGCCGCCCGGTACTCATCCCAGTCAGGGTGCTCGCCGGAGATGCGCCGGTAGTAGTCGACGAGGCCGTCCATCGCCGACGGCAGCTCCACGATCTGCGCCGTGCCCTCGATCTGCACCCACCTGCCGAAGAACCCGTCAGGGAACCCGCACAGCCACACCCGCGGATCGCGCCGGATGTTGCGGACCTTGTACGCGGTCTGCCGCGTGCTGATCACCACGTGCCCCGCGTCATCGACGCCGACGGTCACCGGCGAGAGCTGGGGCGTCCCGTCGCCCTTGAGGGTGGCGAGCACCGCGTGGTGCTGGGTCCGGACGAACTCGAGCGCTGCGTCAATATCCATGGCTACATCCTGGCAGGACCAGTGCCGGGCACGCGGGTTCAAGCAGTCCCAGGCTTATTCTATTCTACTAACATCATATAATAATGGAATCGACGGAAGAAGGGGTTATGTTCAGGTTCCAGCTGGACGGCTCCTCGGGTATACCGCCCTACCTGCAGCTGGTCCACCAGGTGCGGCAGTCGCTGCTGCTCGGCTACCTGCGTCCGGGTGACCGGCTGCCGACGGTCAAGGAGGTCGCCGGGGACCTGGCGATCAACCCGAACACGGTCGTCAAGGCCTACCGCCAGCTCGAGCACGAGGGCCTGGCGGGCGGGCGGCCGGGCCAGGGCACGTTCATCACCGCGACGTTGGCGTCGCCCCCGCCCGACACGTACACGGAGCTGCGTGCCCTGCTTGAGCACTGGTTCCGCGCCGCCGAGGCCGCCGGGCTCGGCGAGGAGACGGTGACCGCACTGATCGCGGTGGTCCGCGACGACGTACGGAAGGAGCGGGTCGGATGACGCTCCACGACGGCGTGGCGCTGCGGGCAGACCGGCTGGGCAAGCGTTACGGCCGGGTATGGGGGCTGCGCGACTGCTCGTTCACGGTGCCCGCGGGATCGGTCGCCGGCCTGGTCGGCCCCAACGGCGCGGGCAAGACCACCCTGCTCTCGCTGACCGTGGGCCTGCTCGCGCCCACCGAGGGACAGGTAGCTGTCTTCGGCGAGCTGTCCCGCGCCCACACCGCGGCGACGCTGGCCCGGGTCAGCTACCTCGCCCAGGACCATCCGCTGTACCGCGGCTTCAGCGTCGCCGACATGTTCCATTTCGGCCGTTCGATGAACCCGCAGTGGGATCAGGCCCTCGCGCAGGCGCGGATGGACGCCCTCGGCATCCCGCTCGACCGGAAGATCAAGGCCCTGTCCGGCGGGCAGCAGGCTCAGGTCTCGCTGACCATGGCGCTGGCCAAGCGCGCACCGCTGCTCGCGCTCGACGAGCCGGTCGCCAGCCTGGATCCCATCGCCAGGCTGGAGTTCATGCGCGACCTGATGGCGGTGACGGCCGGCACCGGCCTCACCGTGCTCATCGCCTCGCACGTGATCGCCGAGCTTGAGCGGATGTGCGACTGGCTCATCGTGCTCACGGGCGGGCGTCTGCAGCTGGCGGGACCGGTCGACGACCTGCTCGCCGCGCATCACCTGCTGACGGTGCCCCGGTCGGTCCCCGACGCCGGGCTGCCGGGAACGGTCATCAGCCGCACCGACAGCGACCGGCACTCCACCGCGCTGGTCAGCGCCGACCTCGGCCAGCTCGCGCACACGTGCGGCGCCGGCTGGCGGACCGAGCCGGTCAGCTTCGAGCAGCTGGTGCTTGCCTACCTGCAGCGCCGGCCCGCGGCCGGTCCCGCCGAGCATGCCCGGGTCGCCTCGTGATCTGGGTCACCTGGCGCCAGCATCGCACCCAGGCCATCGCCTGCCTGGCGCTGCTCGGCGCCGTGGCGATCTTCGCGCTCGCCGTCGGCACCTGGATGCGCATGTCGTTCCGTGCCGATGGCCTCCCCGCCTGCCTGGCGGCGAGCGGCGGCGCCGGCTGCCCGGCGGTTCTCACGTCCTTCGTGCACAGGTTCGACAACAACATCGCCATGTACATCAACGTGCCGCTGATCGCGATACCCGGGCTGCTCGGGATCTTCGCCGGCGCCCCGCTGCTCGGCCGGGAGCTGGAGCGCGGCACCTGGCGGCTGGCCTGGAGCCAGACCGTGCCAAGGACCCGGTGGCTGGTCACCAAGCTCGGGCTGCTCACCGGCGGGCTGATCGTCTTCGGCGCCGCGGTTACCGCGCTGATGACCTGGTTCCATCAGCCGCTGGACCAGGTCACCGCCAGGGTCCAGCCCGGCATGTCCAACACGGAGGGGCTGACGTTCACCGCCTCCCTGCTGTGCGCGTTCGGGCTCGGGGTGCTCGCCGGGCTGCTGCTGCGCAACGTCATCGGAGCGCTGGTGGTCGCGTACCTCGCGTGGGAGGTCCCCAGCACCGTCGTCGTCCTGCTCAGCGGTCCGATCAATATCCCGGCCCCGGCCGTCATGCGGATCCCGTGCCGGGCCGGCTGCCCGGGCGCCAGCACCGTCTCGGTGCCCCCGGTCACCGGCCACCTCGGGGACTTCGTGCTCGGCATCACGCGCAGCGCAGGCGAGCTCGTCGTCACCTACCTGCCCGCCAGCCGGTTCTGGACCATCCAGCTCATCGGGGGCGGCCTGTACCTGGCCGTCGCCGTCGCGGCGCTTGGCACGGCGGTCTGGCTGCTGCATCGTCGCACTACCTAACGGAGCCTGCAAATGAATCCTCGGGCGATCGCCATCATCGCCGTCGGCTGCGCGCTGTGGGCCGCCTGGCAGGGCTTCTGCCTGTACAACCTGGCCAGGGCCGACCGGGCGCGGGTGCGCTACCTGCCCAAGTGGGGCTGGGCGGTCATCTGCCTGGCCTCATGCCCGTGGGGCGGCCTCGCCTACCTGGTCTACGGCCGGCCGGCCTTGGGCCGCGACGTGTGAGCGCCCGGCTAAGCCGCAGGAAGCAGCGCCTGAACCCAGGCGGCGACCCGGTCGGCCGCCTCGGCCGCGCCGGCGGTGCTGGTGTCGAATGACGGCGTGATGCGGGCGCGCAGCCATGCGGCGAACCGCTGGTGCTCGGCGATCTTCGCCTCGGTGGATGAGGCGCGCCAGGCAGGGCGTGCCCGCAGGCGGCCGGCCAGGACATCGTCGGGGCAGTCAAGCAACGCGAAGTGAATCGGGCCGATGAGCTTGCGGGCAGGCAGGCGCTCCAGCTGGTCGGGGGTGAGCGAGCCGGTAAGCACGGTGGCCTGGCCGCCGAGCGCCGCCGCATGGGCGAGCTGGAGCCAGGTGTTGCGCCAGGTGTCCCAGCCGAGCGCGGCCACGTGCAAGATGACGTCGGTCTCGACGACCAGGCAGCGGGGAAGAAGGCTCCGCAGCGGTCCGGTAATCGTGCTCTTGCCGGCACCGCTGGCGCCGGTCACTACGAACAGCGGCAGCGCGGGAAGCCAGGACTCACCGCCGCAGCGCGGGCAGCGCAGCCGGTGCGCCCCAGGGTCGGCATCCAGAATCGTCCCCGGGCCGCAGCCCATGCAGAAAACCTCATCGGGGGGCTTCTCCGGGTGGCTCATGCCAGGATCGTAAGCACATGGCAGCGCCGGCTAGTCGGCGCGGAGGGTGGGCGGCGGGTGGCTGTGCAGCATCTGCCCGTTGGGCCCGTAGGCGGTGGTGGTGCCGTCGGGGTGCAGGACCAGCTCCCAGCCCCGCCGGTGAATGCAAACGTCATGATGGAATTGACTTAGTAGAACGCAGTTGTGGACGCTGGTGGTGCCGCCGTCCTTCTTGTGCGTCGCACCAGGCGGCGGGGCGGTCGCACCGCGGTCAGGCGCAGGCCTTGTCGCGCAGCAGCACGGCCCGGCGGATGGCGGCCGGGATGCTGTCGGAGTAGCCCTAGTCCGCGTTTTGTACCTACTCTAGGTGACATGGCCGATACACACCGGGAAAGTAAGAACGCTCAGCTCAGGGCAGCAGTGTACGCGCGGCTGAGCGAGACCTACGACGCTGCGGAGTCAGTGCCCACGCAGCTCGCCAACGCCGACCGGCACGCGGAACGGCGCGGCTGGCGGGTGGTGGCCCGGTTCAAGGACGATGGCTATTCCGCGTTCAAGGAAATCAAGCGGGACGATTTCGTCAACCTGATCGACGCCATCGAGCGTGACGAAATCGACGTGGTGATTATCCGCGACGTGGACCGGCTGACCCGCAACCTGCCGGACTGGAGCCGGTTCGAGAAAGCCGCGATCGAGCACCGCGTTCTCCTCAGCGCGTATGCCGGCGGGGACCTGGACCTGTCCACCCCGGAAGGCGCGTATTACGGCGGCATGGAAACGCTGCGGGCAAAACGGGAAAGCGCCGTCAAGAGCGTGCGGGTCCGCGAGGCGCATGACCGGATCGCGCGCAGCGGGAAGCCGTCCGGGGGCGGGCCGCGGTGGTTCGGGTATACCCGCGTGTACGCCAACCCGGAGGAGACCAGTAAGCGCAAGCGCGTCATCCTGCGGGAGGACATCAACCCGGTCGAGGCCGACGCGTTGCGGGACGCGGCGGAACGGGTGCTGCGGGGCGAGGCGGTCGGGTCGATCATCCGGGAATGGACGGCGCGCGGGATACGGCCGTCGCGGGCGCGGAAATGGGATGAGTCCTCGCTGGTGCGGACGCTGCGGTCGGCGCATCTGGCCGGGTTGCGGGAATGGCACGGGAAGAAATATCCGGCGCAGTGGCCGGCGATCCTGGACGTGGAGACGCATGAGCGGCTGGTGCGGCTGTTTTCCGATCCGTCGCGGCGGGCGCACGTGGTGGGCCGCAAACGGCATCTGCTGTCCGGGATCGCGCGGTGCGGGAAGTGCGGCGGGCCGCTGTACCCGTACAAGGCAAGGACGGGGAAGTCGGCGACGTACCGGTGTGTTACCGGGCCGGCCGGCAAGGGGTGCGGCGGGATCTCGGTCAATCAGGAGATCCTGGATGAGTACGTGACCGGCGCGGTGCTGGACGCGCTGGAATCTCCGCGCGTGCAGCAGGCGGTGCGGGCCGGGCAGGATACCGGCGCGCCGCGCCGCGCGGAACTGCTGGAGGAAATCCGCAGGGCCCAGGACAAGCGGGCCGACGCGCGGCGGGACTGGGCCGAGGACGTCATCGACAAGGACGACTGGCTCGATATCAAGCAGCGCACCGAAGCGCGGATCGCGAAAGCACGGAAGGAATACGACAAGCTGACCGGGTCGGCGACCGTGTTCGGCGACATCCCCGCCTCCGACATGGTCCGCGACGCGTGGGAGGACTGGAATACCGACCGGCGCCGCGCGGCGGTCAAAGCCGTCCTAAACCGGGTGATCGTGAATCCCGCCCCCAACCGCAGCTTCGGAATCAGGGACCGCGATCTCATCCTGCGCGCGGTCCGTGACCGGAGCGAATTCGACTGGCGGTTCTGATACCCCGCAGGACCCGGAAAAGCGGCGGGGGATTGCTCCTCCGCCGCTCTCCCTTTCCTGGGCGGTGTCATGCCGCCGGCTTCGTCCTTTCTTGGTTGGTTCCGGGTGTCCGGGACCTACGCGCGGTCCGCAGCAGCCCGGCAAGGACGGCTATCACGGCAGGATCGTCTATCTGCTCCGGCAGCCCTTGCCTGGCCCGTGACCGGCGCGCGTCTACCGCGCCGGCCATGCGGATCACCGCCCGTTCCGCCGCGCTCAGCGGCGCCCGCGGGCAGCGCGCATGTGTCCCTTTTGCCCTATCGGCGGTCACCTCTTCCGTTTCTCGCCTCTGACGGTCAAGATCAGTCGCGGGGTATCACCCCCCTCCGGACAACTCGGCGGGGTCTTATCGCCTCCCTTCACGGTCTGGTGTGCCTATCCGGAAACACGGCGCGCGGCCGCCGGCGGTTCGTCCACGTCCAGATTCCGCCGACATGCGCGAGGCGTGGACGTGGACGGTAGACGGCCTGCCGTACGGCTCCCAGGCGCACGCAGGACGCCTGAGAGCAGACATTCCCGACCGCAAAGCTTCGCGGTTGTTACGGCGCGTCCAGAGCGATCCTGGGCGCGCGCCTACGGCGAAGCTCGGCAGGGCCGTGCAGAAGCTCAAGGACCGGGCCCTGCTCAGGGGAAGAGAGTAGGGCCCGGGTCCTTCACGGTGCCCGTGCCGGTCCGGGGCGCACCGGATTGCGGACGGCGCATTACCACAAATCGTCGTCGTCGTTTTCCTGGCTCAGCTCGGCGGCGATCATTTCAGTGATGTAGGTGGGCAGCATGTCATGCCCGTCGCCGCGATAGCCGTCGACTGCCTCCAGGAAAAGGGCATCGATACGTGCGCGGTATGACCGCAGCTCCGTGACCAGCGCGTCGGGTAGTTCCTCGCGCGCGGCGAGCAGCATCAGCGTCGCCAGCCGCAGCCGGCGAAGATTGTTGATCGCGTCATCGCGTATTACCGGATTCTTGAGCATGGCCAGCAGCAGGTCCCAGTTCTCGGCTTTCTTCCGCTGGTCTGCGATCAGATCAGATGTACTCGTTTGTTTCATCTGTGTCACTCCCTTGCCGGGCAATCCGGCGGGTTTTCTATAGGCTGCGCGGCGGAAGCCGCTCTGGGTGCCACTCGCCTCGCTGTTCCAGCTCGCGCCGCGCCGTGCTCGTCCAGCTGGCGAGTGCCTTCGCGAGGTACCCGGATGGCGCGAACTCGGCGAGTGCCCAGGCGTGCCGGTAGGTCGCGATTATCTCCCATGACTGCATGTCTTTCGGCGCGCCCGTTAGCGATGCCAAGCGAGCCTACACGCTCGGACTTGCCAAGAGGTCCGCAGCAGTATGCAAGACCGGCCCTGGCCTGCCCGAAACAGATCACTTATAGAGTCCGACGTGCGAACGCAATACTTCGCCTATAACTTCACCCACTCTCACTGGAACGGCATTGCCGATCCAGCGACCTAGCCTAGCGAACAGAATTGGCTCGCCAGGTGGGACAAATTTATAGTTACGGGGAAACGTCTGGAGCATCGCCGCTTCTCGAAGGGAGATTGCGCGATCCCGCTCTGGATGACCGAAGCGTCCGTTTCCATAGCCGAAGCACTGTGTTGTAATCGTTGGCGCAACCTTATCCCACTCCATACGTCCGTAGACGCTCGGGTAACTCGCGCCAGTTGCCTTGTAGTGACATGCGGCTCTTAGGGAAGGATCCCAATCTCTCCACGTTCCTCCCGGAAGAGAAGCTCGAATACGTTGCAGGTTCAAAGGGCTGAGCGAAGATGCCTTATGCAAACGGTCTTCGTCGTTCTGCTCGCCGGCGTCAAGTTTCGGAAGCTCAGAGATCTTGTCTCGCACAGTGCATGTTACGCCTGATTCTTTCGGCATTTCCAGGCCATCGGGACCAAGGCGAGAAGCGAGAAGTACAAGCCGTCGACGAGATTGTGGTACGCCAAAGTCAGAGCATTCAATTACTGCCCACTTAACATGATAGCCGGTAAGTTGATCCAGAAACTCTTTGAATGCACTATGATCCACCAGCTGAGACACGTTCTCCATGGTGACAAGATCTGGCTGCACTTCCCTGATCAGCCGACCGAACTTCGGTACAAGTTGCCAATCAAGTGCCCGCTTCTTACTGCGGCCACTTCTACTATAGGTAGAAAACGGCTGGCAAGGGGCGCAGCCCGCCAATAGCGTTAGATCGGCTCGGCCAAAAGCTTTCCTGATCTCATCGGCAGTCAACTTTGCAACATCGCACTGTATGAACGTAGCAGAATTGTTGGCCTCATATGGATATCTGCAGGCTGCGTCGATGTCATATCCAGTCTTGACTTCTATTCCGCCGAGTATCAAACCGTGCGTCAAACCGCCTACGCCGCAGAACAAATCAATTGCTGCGATACGCGGCGAGGCATTACCGGGGCTCATGCGGCACCTTTCGGCCTGCGCTCCGGCAATACATAAGCACACAGGTCAATATAATCCGAAAAGCAGGTAATGGCCTCGCGTAGATAACCTCCTATTGCGTTCGTGATATCGCGTAGCTCTGCGACTACTACCCCTTCTGCGCACTCTACAAATGAGATCTGACCGTGAGCTAGATGGTTGCGACGAGTCTTTACTAGTTTCATTGCGCCCAGGTTGTCGCGGAAGGGCCGTTTCACACTAGTATTAGTCGTCGCGCTGATCTGCAGTTCACAGCCAACACGTTTACTTATCCTATAGATCTCCTCATCATCCCAGTTGCCACCACCACCGATGTCAATCTTTAGTTGCGCCACAGGGAGTCGCGCGATTAGATGATTGCACATTGCCACAGCGTCCTGGAGTCGATTATCCGGAGTCAGATCAATATGAGTTCGCGCCATAGATCGAACCCACTCCTGCTTCAATTCGGCGATTAGATCATCTACACGCCAGGAGTTGGGATGTGAGGTGGCGGCTTCAGTTATCTCACCGATACAGCGGGAAACAGTGGCCTCTACAAGATTATAAAGCTGTAGGTAGACGCTCGAATAGAGGATCTTTTGCTGAGATGCAGTAATGGCAACACCAGATCCTTCGATTCTCGGTGTGCCGTTTCGCACTGCTTCTTCAATAGTTTGGAGCAGGTCGAGATAAGATTCAATTTCCGCAAATCGCTCTTCGAAGAAGTCGCGGAGGTCTGAGGTCGTCATACGGAAAGGAGTTTCTGTTCCACATAGCTGATGCGTCCGCGAAGCCGTGCTATCGCGTTGGCGCCGTCAGAACCTGTAACTTCCGTAAAGTCTTCACTGTCTATCCAGCCTTCGACATTTAGCCTATCAGCGGGCATCTCAGCCAGATCAGGACGAGCCTCCAGTGCTGCCCGAGATCCGATTGCGATAGCTTCAAAACGCGCCCGCGGTGTGGAGTTACCGGTAGCGTTCTTCCGGAAGCCATACGGAAAGACGCGATTGACGAATTGCATCGTCTCCATAAAGAGTTGGCGACAAGCATCGGCTCGCGTAGCGTCCTCCTCGAATACACTGTTCATTTTCTTTGAATACGCGAACAGAAAGTCAGAAGGACGATCATGGTAATCTTCGAGTCCGTCCCCGTACGCAAAGAAGCGCGTGACTAGTTCCTCTGATTGGCGTTCTTCACGCTGCGCCTTGGACATTGGAGCAAGGTGAACAAAAACATCCCATTCAGCCAACTCTATTACGAGATCGAGGAACGGTCCTGCTAGGGCACCTCTCCTAACCTCCGCAAACCTAGGAGTTTTACTGCCAGTGTTTATCCTTTCGAACATATCTAGGCGGGCAGCATCATCTGCACGCTCGTTGAGAACTATCCCCCGTATTGATCGATTCACGATCTTTTTCTGGCGCGACTGCGGCAGATCCTTGAATGTGAATCCAGACAGCGCAGTTAGCTGCTCTAGGTCACCTAGACGCAAGTCGCCAAAAACAAAATCTTGGAGAGTGCGCAGTCTCTGCGAGCCGTCGACAATTTCTAGCTCGCCATCAGGCATCTCCCAGAAGAAGAGGAAGGGAATCGGCAGGCCCATGATTACAGACTCGATAAATTTCCATTTACGCGGCTCCTCCCACGTAAAGTTCCTCTGATACGCCGGGACGACAAAAGATCCGTCACGCATCTTAAGAGCGAGCAGCTCAACTGAGTACTCAGTTATATAGAACTCGATCCGTTTGGTAAGCTCGATGATCTGCCGCTCGGCAGCGTCAACCTCCTCTGAGGTTCGAGGACGAACTTTACGCGGTGGAATTTCTTTCATCCCCTCTCTAGCTTGACATGGTATGTCGACCGTATACGCTTTGCCCTTCGCTGCTCCGCGCGCTACTACTTAGCGGGATCTTGGAAGATACTAAGCGTTCAGCTTACCTATTGAGCCGCAGGCTCGCCGTAGCCGAAGGTGTGCCTCGGCAGTCTCGGGGGCTAGGCCGCGGTTCGGCGCACGTCTGGCTTCATATCGACTTGGGAAACGCTTCGGTTCGTGACGCTGGGCGACCTCCTGCTGAGCCGATGTCTGTCTGCACGGTGCGAGGCTCATGGTAAGGCCGACCTCCGACAAAACGATCTTGGCCGTATGCCCGAGATGCCTGATATGTGACAAATGGTCCGATACTTGCCCACCAGGCCGGTGATCTGCCGCGCGCAGGATTCGGAGACCTGCCCGGCGGCCATCGCGCCGACGACGCCGCGGTGGGCGCTGAGCCGGCGCATCTGCCTGACCGCGGCCTTGGCGTCCTTCCTGGTCATCTGGGTCCTGGCGGCCAGCCAGGCGGCCGGGCTCCCGTACCCGTCGGCGTCGTGCGCGCCCGCCGCGTCGAACCGGCGCAGGAACGCCGCGTGCGCCGCGGCGAACTTCGCCCGCAGCCCGCCGAGCGAGACCAGCACCTCCCCGAGCCCGGCAGCGGGGAACTCACCGGCCGCCGGGAAGTTGAGGTAGTCCAGCCCGGCGCCCAGCAGCCGCAGCGCGTCGGCAACGCTCTCCGGCGTGCCGTCGTTCTCGCCTTCGCTTCCGGTGCGCATACTGGATCACCTCCCCGGAGCCGGGTCTTGTTTGCAGGCTTACCACGATTATAGCACACCCGTTCTATGTAGGACAACAAATGACACAAGATCGTTTTCGAATATCGAGGGAGTACCGGTCATGGGCACGGACCTGGCGCACCGCACCAGGGCGAACGTGTCTTTACAGGTGCGGTCGCCGACGCGGTCAGCCTGTCGGATCAGGGAACCCGAAGTGCTGGACTCGCACCACGAGGATGACGTCGTCCCGGTAATCCTCAAGAAACCAGATCATCACGGTGCCCTCGCCGTAGCTCTTCACGTTGGACACCGCTTCGCGGACGTCGAGTGACGTGCCTATTCTGCGCACCGCCACAGCGTCGGCAATCCGGGACGCGAGGCTTTCCACCTGGTCAATTTGGGCCTGGGCGAGCCCGCCCAC
>NZ_JASIAL010000302.1:0-6339 GCF_030042015.1 Trebonia sp.
CGCGACGAGGCGTCGGCGGTGTGCCGCGCCGCCGCCGCGACGGCGGCGCGGCTGCGCGCCGTCCCGCTGTCCGCCGCCCTCGACGACCTGGCCCGCCGCGCCCGCCTCGACGCCGGCTCAGCAGGCGCGTTCGGCCACGGCTCGCGCAACGGGCACGGGCTGGGCGGGGGAGTGGCGGGCGCGCTGACCGACCGCGAGCGCGAGGTGCTGCGCCTGCTCGCCAGGGGCCTGTCCAACCGCGAGATCGGCGCGGAACTGTTCATCACCGCGAAGACCGCCAGCGTGCACGTCTCCAACATCCTCGCCAAGCTGGGCGCCGCCAGCCGCACAGAAGCGGCCGCCATCGCCCACCGCGAGGGCCTGTAGCCCCCGGATCGTCATCCGCTCGCGGCCGCGCCCGTCTCGATCAGGGGCTGGGTGCTGCCGTTGCTGGCGTTGTAGCCGCCCACGGCTATGCAGTACCCCGACGCGGGACACACGGCCGAGTCGAAGAAGACGTACTGCTTGGCCGTGGCCGCGCCGGCGGGCAGGGGCGCCCGCGCCGCCGTCCAGGTTCCGCCCGACTGCGTGTCGATCACGCCCACGACCGCGCCGCCCCGCGCGGTGTAGGAACCCGCGGCCACGCAGGCGCCGGCCGTCCGGCACGCGACCGCGGTCAGCCCGGTCACCGCGTCGGGGCTGAACTTCTGGCTGGCCGCGGCGCCGGCCGGAAGCCCGGCGGCCACCGGGTTCCAGGTGCCGCCCGACAGCGTCTCGATCAGGTCGGTGTTCTGGCCGCTGCGGCTGGTGTAGTTGCCGACGGCCACGCAGGTCCCCGGCGCGGTGCAGGTGACCGCCCACAGGTAGCTGACCGGAGCGGCCGCCGCGCCGGCTGGCAGCGGCGCCGTGGTCGCCGTCCAGGTCCCCCCGGACAGCGTCTCGATCAGGCCCTGGTAGCCCCCGCCGCCGTCTGCGTAATCCCCGACTGCCTCGCAGCTGCCGACCGCCGGGCACTTGACCACGAACAGGGCCGTCGGCACGCTCGACGACGTCTGCGGACCGGGCACCGCCCCGGCGGGCAGCGGCGCCGCCGCCGACGTCCAGGTTCCGCCCGACAGCGTGTCGAGCATGGCGCGCGTGTCGCCGCTGCTGTCGGTGTACCAGCCGGCGGCCACGCATATCCCCGCCGCCGGGCAGGCGACCCCGGCAAGAAGCGCGTTCTTGTCCTTATTCGCGTCGCCGGGAAGCGGCGGCCTGGTCGCTGTCCAGGTGGTTCCCGAGAGCGTCTCGATCACGGGCTTTTGGATGTTCTGGCTGTCGAAGTAGCTGCCTGCGGCCACGCACGAGCCCTGCGACGGGCAGGACAGCCCCTCGAGGTAGACGTAGGTGTCCCCGCTGGCGCCCGGCACGCCCGCTCCCACGGCCGGCGCCCACGAGCCGGCCGACAGCGTCTCGGTGAGGCCATCGCTGTCGCTGCCGGTGCTCTGGTAGTAGCCGACGGACAGGCAGCTCGCGACGCTTGAGCACGCTATGTCGTTCAGGAACGCGGTTTGGCCGGATGACGTCGACGCGTCGGCGGGCAGCGGCGGCTTCGCCGCGCTCCACGTCAGCGGCTTCGGTGCCGAGCCGCCGAACAGCGCCGAAGGAAAGTGCTCCTTCCAGCCCGCCACCGCCAGCACCGCGAGCACGACGACGACGGCGGCCACCGTGGCCACGACCCGCGTCGCCCCGCGCCGCCGCCGCTGCGGCGGCACGTAGCCCGGGCCGGCGGGCGGCGCGTAGCCGGGGCCGGCAGGGGGCGGCTGCGGGTAACCCTGGCCAGCCGGGGGCTGGTACCCGACCGTCGGCTGGTAAGCGGGGGAGTCAAAGCGGGGCTGCTCGTTCGCCGCCCAGTAGGGGGAGGCCGCGGGCGGCGGACTCGGCGGCTCGTACGAGGGAGCGGCGGCCGGCTGCTGCTGCTGTGGCTGCCCCCACGGCTCGTACGCCGGGGCGGCCGGCGGCTGCTGGGGCTGCTGGGGCTGGGGCTGGGGCTGTCCCCACGGCTCGTACGCGGGGGCTGCCTGCGGCTCCTGTTGCTGCCGGGGCTGTGGCGGCTCCCACGGCTCGTACGCCGGGGCGGCGGCGGGCGGCTGTTGCTGCTGCTGTGGCTGCTCCCACGGCGCGTACGCGGGCGCGGCCGGCTGCTGCTGCTGGGGCTGCGCCCACGGCTCTTGAGCCGCGGGCGATGGCTGCTGGGGCGCCGGCTCGAACGTGGGCACGGCAGGCGGTGACTGCTCGCCTGCGTCGTCCAGCTGGGCCCCGCACCGGCTGCAGAACCTGGCCCGGTCCGACTGGGCCGCTCCGCAACTGCTGCAGTACATGGCTTCCCCCATCAGCCAGCACGGCGCGACAAGTCCGTGCATTTAAACATTTCCGAAAGCCTGGCAGGATCTGTCCCCGGGCGTCAATGGGTTGCAATGCCAGGAACGTAGCGAAGTGCAAGCCGTGCCCCTGGCGGCCGTGCTGGCCGCCCCGGCCCATTCCCGTCCGTCACGCCAGCCCCTCCCGCTGGCCTTGCAGGCGCCCGGCCGGGATAACGGGAAAGAAATGGCCACCCCTGACCGGTCTTTTCCTTCCCGATAATCGCCCTGTCCGGAATGTCCGGTTCCCGGATTCCGGCATACCGGGCATATCGCATCGCCGGGCGGCGGCCGGCAGGCACGCGGCGGCGTGAACGCGCCTGCACCCGGCCGCGTAACGCGAGGAAGCCGCAGGGAAACGGTCACGCAACCGTGCCTGCCGCCCGCCCCGGCCCAGAGCCCTGCCCGCCGGCCCTGCCCGCCGGCCAGCCCCTTGACTACCCGGCGATGCAATGGGTCGGGCGTCCGCCCTGCGGGCTACGCGGACGACAGGCCTGCGCTGCCGGAGGACGCCAGGTTGACGTCGTCGCCTGAGTAGGCGGCGACCACCGTGACCGATCCGGCCGCCGTGGGCGTATAGAAGCAGGTCGCGGTGTTACCGGCCGCCGCCGAGTAGGTAAGCGGGACGTCGCTGCACCCGGCGATCGGGGTGCCGCCGATCGAGAACGTCACCGTTCCCGTGCCGCCCGCCGACGGGGAGATGTTGTCTCCCGCCTGATTCGTCACCGTGGCCGTTATCGTGTCCGGCTCGCCGACGGTGCCTTCGCCCGGGCTGAAGGCGACGACCGTCGTCGTGATGTCCGGCACGGTCACCTTGTACATGCCGTCGTACACCGAAGCCGCGTGCGCCGCGTCACCGCTGTACGTGGCGTTGTAGAAGATGAACCCGTACGTGCCGACCGGGGGCGTGACCTTGCAGGTCCCCTTTCCGGCCGACCTGGACGTGAGGGTGACGGTGCACGAGTACCCCGCGACCCCGACGTCCGCGGGATTGGTCGGCGTGACCTTCACGGTCCCGGTCGCGGCCGCGGTCCCTGCCGTCTTGTCCGTCACGGCCACGGTGACGGTCGCCGGCCTGCCCGCGAGCACCCGGTCCGGCTTGATCAGCGTGATCCGCGTGGTCGTCGCGACCTTCGTCACCGTGACGCGCGCCGTCCCCGAGGCCCCGGCGTGCGTGGCGTCACCGGAATAGCTGCCCGTCACGGTGTAGCTGCCCGCCGCCGCGAACCTCGCCGTGCAGCGTGTTGACCCGTGCGACAGCCGCCCGGCGCACAGCCTCGTCCGGCCCGTCGCGAAGCTGACCGTTCCTGTCGGCGTCGCGCCCGCTGACCGCACGGTCGCGGCCAGCGTCACGCTGATGCCGGCCACGGCCGTGCCTGGCCTTGCGGACACGCTGACCGTCGACGGGTGCTTGGCACCCGCCACACCCGGATGCGCGCCGGACGCGCTGGCCGGCGCGGCCGTCACCGCCGCCGCCAGCGCGGTAATCACCGGTATCGCGACGACCGCCGCGATCGCGGTCGCCGCTTTCCTGGCGGCGCCTGACCGAATCAGCCTCATGCTGAACGCCTCCCCTCGATGCCGGGTTTGCGGCGCTCCTTCCCTCCCTGGGCGCCATCCAATCCCGGCCGTGCCCCGCTGTTGGCGGGCCAGCGGGTCGGGTCTGTTATTTAAGCTGCTGGCATGGGGCAGATCCGGGTAGGCACGGCGTCGTGGACCGACAAGACGCTGACCGCCTCCGGCTGGTACCCGCCGGAGGCGGACACACCAGAGAAACGGCTGCGGTTCTACGCCAGGCAGTTCCCGCTCGTCGAGGTGGACTCCACCTACTACGCGCTGCCCGCGAGCCAGACCGCGGCGATGTGGGCGGCGCGGACGCCGGCCGGCTTCACGTTCAACGTCAAGGCGTTCAGCCTGTTCACCACCCACCCCACGCCGGTGAAGGCGCTGCCGGCCGAGCTGCGCGAGGCGGCGGCCAAGGCCGGCAAGGACCGGGTCTACCTCAAGGACGTCGACCCGGAGGTGACCGGCCAGGCCTGGGAGCGGTTCCTCGCCGCACTCGAGCCGCTGCGCGAGGCGGGCAAGCTCGGCGCGATCCTGCTGCAGTTCCCGCCGTGGTTCCCCATCTCCCGCGCGAACAAGGAGTACATCGTCGCGTGCGCCCAGCGGGTCGCGCCCCGCCGGGTGTGCGTGGAGTTCCGCAATCGCACCTGGCTGACCCCGGACAACCAGCAGGAGACCCTGGATTTCCTGTCGGCTCAGCGCCTGACGTACGTGTGCGCGGACATGCCGCAGGGATACCCGAGCTCTGTCCCGCCGGTGCTTGCCGTTACCAGCGACCTGGCCGTCGTCCGCCTGCACGGCCACTCGGACAAGTGGGGGAGCAAGGACATCTATGAGCGGTTCGGCTACCGCTACACCGGCGAGGAGCTGGACGAATGGGCCGGCAAAGTGAGCGACCTGGCCGCGGCCGCGGAGCTGACCCATGTGCTGTTCAACAACTGCTACCGCGACTACGCCCAGGTCAACGCCCGCCAGCTCGCCGAAAGGCTCCGTGGCCATGAGGGTGGCCATGAGGGTGGCCATGACAATTGAGGGGCTGGGATCTGCGGACGCGGGAGGTCGTGCGGGCCTGGCCTACGAGCGCCGCGGCTGCGGGCCGCCGCTGGTGCTGCTGCACGGGCTTGGGCACCGCCGGCAGGCGTGGAGCGCGGTCCTCGACCTGCTCACGCCGCACCGCACCGTCATCGCGGTCGACCTGCCCGGCCACGGCGAGTCCCCGCCGCTCGCGCAGACAGCCGGCCAGGGACAGTCCGCGATCCGCGCGATCGCAACGCAGCTCTTCGCCTTCCTCGACGAGCAGGCCCTTGACCGCCCCCACATCGCGGGGAACTCCCTGGGCGGCGCCCTCGCGCTGATCGCCGGCGCACGAGGCCGCGCGAAGACCGTGACAGCGCTGTCGCCGGCCGGCTTTTGGGCTCACGGCTGGCAGTTCGGCTACGCCCGGGCGGTCTTCAAGTCCGCGCTGCTGGCCGGGCCGTTCACTTTGCCGCTTGTGCCCGCGCTGGCACGCAGCACACTCGGCAGGTACGTCATGGACGGCCCGTTCGTGCACAGGCCCGCGCGCATGCCGCCCGAACAGGCCGCCGCCGACGCCCGCGCCTTCTTCACCGCCCGCGAGGTGGTCAGCGCGGTACTGGCAGCGCAGGTGTCGTTCACCGAAGCCGTGCCGCCCGACGTCCCTGTGACGATCGGGTGGGGCACCCAGGACCGCCTGCTGCCGCCCAGCCAGGCACGCGTCGCCAGGCAGCGGCTGCCGCATGCCAGGTTCGTGCGGCTGCCAGACTGCGGCCACGTGCCGATGACCGACGCGCCCGGGCTGGTCGCCGCGGTACTGCTTGACGGCAGCGCCGGGAACTAGGTCGCGGCGGACCCGCGGACGGGCATCCCGGCCGCCAGGTACGCGTCGTCGATCACCCGCATGGTGGTGACCGCGCTCGCCGCCGTCGTGGGGAACGGCGAGCCGTCGAGCACCGCCGCCGCGAACGCGCGCAGCTGCCAGGCGAACGTCGTGTCGCCCGCGTCGTGATGCTCGGCCCGTTCGTCGGACACCACGGACCCGTTCCTTGTGACGACGAGCCGCCCCTCGTGGGCGATGACGAAGTTCGCCAGCCACAGGTGCCCCTCGTCGCCGATCACGTGCACGTCGGCCAGGAACTCCCCGTCCCTGGTGAACGCGGACTCCAGCCACCCGGTCCCGCAGAGCTTGGGACATCTCCTCCGCTTCGACCTTGCGGTCCTCCAGGTAAAGCCGCTTAGCCTCTTTCAGATCAGCTGCCGCCTTTCGTGCGGCAGCCTTCTCAGCTCTGACCTGCTCGCGCTGCGCGCGTTCCTGCGCCTGGCTAAAGGCCCGGAATTCTCTCTCCCGGAGGTGCTGCTGCCGCAGCCGTTCCCGCTGGAT
>NZ_JASIAL010000303.1:0-4328 GCF_030042015.1 Trebonia sp.
CGTCCGGCGACGGCCCGGCGGCGGCGCATCCGCGACCGCGGGACTCGGCGTCGATGTGGGAATCGCTCAGCGGCGGCGAGGACCCCACGGACGGCGCGGACCTCACCGAGGCGGCGGCCGCCGCGCAGGCGGCGGCTCCCGCCGAAGGCGGGGCACCCGCCGGGGGCGCGGGGCGTCCCCCGGAGAGCCGCTGAGCATGGACTGACCGATGCCCAGCGTGCTCGTGGCCGATCACGAGCCCGAGGTGGCCGAGATGGCGCGCCGCTACCTCGCGCGTGCCCGCATACGCGCGCTGGTGACGTGCACTCCGGCGCAAACGCTGCGCGGGCTGGCCGACCGCTCGGCCGACCTGTTCGTGATCGACCTGACGATGCCGGGCCTGGAAGTGCGCCGCCTCCGGCAGGTGCTTGCCCCCGGTGTCCCCGCGGTCTTCCTGCTCCACGGCGGCGACACCAGGCCGTACGGCCTGAACGCCGCCCCGGCGGCGCGGCGGTGGCTCACCAGGCCGTTCAGCCCGCGCTCCCTGCTCGCCGCGGTCTGCGAACTGCTGCAGCCGGTCCCGCCCACCCAGCCCGGCCACGATGACGGCGGCCACGGCACCCTGGCCGCCAGCCGCCGCGAGATCGTCGTGAACGGCCGCGATGTCAGCCTCTCCAGAACCGAATTCGCCCTGATGTCCGCGCTGGCCGGGCAGCCCGGACGGGTGCTGAGCAGGCAGCGCCTGCTCGCGGCGCTCGAAAGCGAGCGGGGCAAGCGGCCGAGCCCGCGCGCGATCGACGTCTACATCGCCCAATTGCGGGCAAAGCTCGGGATGGAGGCGATCCGCACGATCCACGGCGTCGGCTACGTCCTGGACGTGGACGCGCCGCCCGCGGCGAACGGGCCGCCCGCACGGCCCGCGCACCCGGGACAGCGACGGCAACGGGAAGGTATGGCGTAGGCATTGCGAAGGCAAACTCCAGGGGGGCCGCCAAGCGCGGCTCCCGGCGAGGGCTAGCATCGGTGGCGCAACATTTCCGATTTGAGGAGACGACGGAACCGCGTGAGTGTGCTCGACGAGATCCTTGATGGCGTGCGTGCCGATCTCGCCGAACGGCAGCGGCGCGTCTCGCTTGAGCAGCTGAAGGACATGGCCCGCCGGGCGGCGTCCCCGCTCGACGCGCTCGCGGCGCTCAAGGCGGACGGGGTCAGCGTGATCGCTGAGCTAAAGCGCGCAAGCCCGTCCCGGGGCGCGATGGCGCCGATCGACGACCCGGCCGCGCTGGCGGGCGAGTACGAGGCAGGCGGCGCGCGGGTGATCAGCGTGCTCACCGAGCAGCGCCGGTTCGGCGGGTCGCTCGACGACCTCGCCGCCGTCCGCAGGGCCGTGCAGGTCCCGCTGCTGCGCAAGGACTTCGTGGTCAGCGCCTACCAGCTCTGGGAAACGCGCGCCTACGGCGCGGACATGGTGCTGCTGATCGTCGCCGCGCTCGAGCAGAGCGCGCTGGTCTCGCTCGTGGAGCGCGCGCTGTCCATCGGCCTGCTGCCGCTGGTCGAGGTGCACGCCGACGAGGAGCTCGACCGGGCGGTGGACGCGGGCGCCACGGTGATCGGCGTGAACGCGCGCAACCTCGCCACCCTGGAGGTGGACCGGTCGATCTTCGCCCGGCTGTCCGGCCGCATACCTGAAGGGGTCGTCAAGATCGCGGAATCCGGCGTCCGCGGGCCGCATGACCTGCTCGCCTACGCCGCGGCAGGCGCGGACGCGGTGCTGGTGGGGGAGTCCCTGGTAACGGAGAAGGACCCGCGCGCCGCGGTCGCCGACCTGGTGACCGCCGGGTCGCATCCGGCGCTGCGCAGCGAACGCGGGTAATGTAACCGGCGTGGACAGCGCCCCAACCGCGGACCAGGCACCAGCAGAACCCGATATTTTCCCGGTTCCCGACGTATCCGGGCACTTCGGCGTCTTCGGCGGGCGATTCGCGCCCGAGTCGCTGATGGCGGCACTTGAGCAGCTCACCAAGGAGTACGAGGCCGCGCGGACCGACCCCGAATTCACCGCGGAGCTCAGCCACCTGCTCCAGAACTACGCCGCCCGCCCGACGCTGGTGACCGAGGCGAAGCGGTTCGGCGCGCGGCAGGCCGGCGGCTGCCGCGTGCTGCTCAAGCGCGAAGACCTGGCCCACACGGGATCTCACAAGATCAACAACGTGCTCGGCCAGGTGCTGCTGACCAGGCGGATGGGCAAGACCAGGGTGATCGCCGAGACGGGCGCCGGCATGCACGGCGTGGCGACGGCGACGGCGTGCGCCCTGCTCGGCCTCGACTGCGCGGTCTACATGGGCGAAGAGGACACCAGGCGGCAGGCGCTCAACGTGTCCCGGATGCGGATGCTCGGGGCCGAGGTGATCGCGGTCAAAGCCGGGACGCGAACCCTCAAGGACGCCATGAACGAGGCCTTCCGCGACTGGGTGACGACCGTCGATCACACGCACTACTGCATCGGCTCGGTCGGCGGCCCGCACCCGTTCCCCATGATGGTCAGGGACTTCCAGCGCGTCATCGGCGTCGAGGCCAGGCGGCAGGTCCTCGAGCTCACAGGCCGGCTCCCCGACGCGGTCGTCGCCTGCGTCGGCGGCGGGTCGAACTCGATCGGCGTCTTCCACGCGTTCATCCCTGACCCCGGCGTCCGGCTGATCGGCTGCGAGGCGGGCGGGGACGGCGACGCCCCCGGCAGGAACGCGGCCACGCTGAGCAAGGGCTCGCCGGGCGTGCTGCACGGCATGCGCACCTACCTGCTGCAAGACGACGAGGGCCAGACGCTCGACACCCACTCGATCTCGGCCGGACTCGACTACCCGGGGGTCGGCCCTGAGCACGCCTGGCTGAAGGACACCGGCCGCGCCGAGTACCGGTCGGTCAGCGACACGCAGGCGATGAACGGCTTCGCCGCGCTGTGCCGTACCGAGGGGATCATTCCGGCACTGGAGTCCTCGCACGCGCTCGCCGGCGCCATGGACATCGGACGCGAACTCGGCCAGGACGGCCTGCTGCTCGTGAACCTGTCCGGCCGCGGCGACAAGGACGTGGCGACCGCCTCGGCGTGGTTCGGGGTCTGAGGAGCCTGACATGACTGCCGTGACGACAGCCTTCGCCAAGGCGGCCGCGGAGGACCGCGCCGCGCTTGTCGGCTACCTGCCGGCGGGCTTCCCCGACAAGCAGACCGCGATCAGGGCCGTGCTGGCCATGGCCGAAGCGGGCGCGGACGTGATCGAGGTCGGCCTGCCCTACTCCGACCCGCTGATGGACGGGCCGGTGATCGCCGACGCGGTCTACCAGGCCCTGCGGACCGGCACCAGGGTCAGGGACGTGCTCGACACGGTGCACGCGATCGCGGACGCGGGCACGGCCGCGCTGGTCATGACCTACTGGAACCCGGTCGACCACTACGGCGTCGACGCCTTCGCGCGCGACCTCGCGGGCGCCGGCGGCGCCGGGCTGATCACCCCGGACCTGACGCCAGAAGAGGCCGCCCCCTGGCTCGCGGCGTCGGACACATACGGCCTGGACCGGGTCTTCCTCGTCGCGCCGAGCTCCACGACGCAGCGCATCGGCGAGATCAGCGGGGTGTGCCGCGGCTTCGTCTACGCCGCCAGCCTCATGGGCATCACCGGCACCCGCGATGCCGTCAGCGAAGGCGCCGGCCAGCTCGTCGCCCGCGTCCGCGAGCACACCGGCCTGCCGGTCGCGGTCGGCCTCGGGGTCAGCAACCGCGACCAGGCCGCCGAAGTCGCCGCCTTCGCCGACGGGGTCATCGTAGGCTCCGCCTTCGTCCGCCGCCTCGCGCAAGCCCCCGACAGCGCCGCCGGCGTGGCGGCCGTCCGCGCCCTGGCCGCCGACCTGGCCGCCGGCGTCCGCCGCCGGTAACCCCCCTCCGGCCGGGCCAAAGAGCGGTAACTTCCTGGTATGCCGCTCGCGTACATCCCGAGTCCGTCGCGCTCAGGCTGGCATCTCGGGCCGCTGCCCCTCCGGGCGCAGGCGCTGTGCGTGGCCGCCGGCATCCTGCTGGCGATCTGGATCGCCGACCGCAGGTACCGCCGGGCCGGCGGCCCGCGCGGGGTCATCGCCGACGTGGCCGCCTGGGCGGTCCCCGCGGGGCTGATCCCGGCGGCGCTCGGCGCCCTTCTCGCCCAGGTCCACGGCGGCCCGTGGCAGACGGTACGGAGCTGGGACTCGGTGCTCGGTTTCCCCGGTGCGGTGGCGCTCGGCACGTTCGCCGCCTGGCTCGCCTGCCGTCGGCTGCCCGCGACCGCGATGGCGCCGCGCGCGCCTGGCGCCGCGCGCACGCC
>NZ_JASIAL010000304.1:0-28324 GCF_030042015.1 Trebonia sp.
CGCCACGCCCCGGCGCCATGCCATGCCCGGCGGCACCCGGGCCGGCGATCCCGGCCGGCCGCCGCCGCGATACGTTCCGGGTTCGCGTCGTCATGCCAGCACAAACCCCGAACATACCGCGAGGATCACCGCGGACCGGGAACAGCATGTGCTGACCGGGCATCCGGTACGGGCGTGATCCCGCTATCCGCGCCAGAGCCGGGGATTTGGCCGCCAGGATCGTCGTCGGGAACAAACCGGTACAATCCGGGTAAATTGCCTGCGTTGTCGCCATCCCTGCCACGCCCGGGACCGCCGGCCAAAACACCGGCTGGCCTGCCCACGCCCATGCCGTGTTGCGCCGGTCCTGTACGCGATATATCGTGAGTGGTAGCCGGACGTGATGAAGGGTGAGCGAGATGGCTGTTTGGTCCACGTGGTCCGCGGCACGGACGATGCGCTGGTCGACCAGGGCGGTGATCGCGGCCGGAGTGCTCGCCGCGCTGCTCGTGGCCGCCGTGCCGGTAGCGCTGTTCGTCGGCGTGATCATGATGCTGCTCGGACACGTCGTCGGCGGGCTCGCGCTGTTCGGCGCCTCGATCCTGGCGGCGGCCGTGGCTGTCGCGATCGCGAGCCTGAGCGGGGTACGGCACCTGCGCAAGCTGGTGGGTCAGCGAGACTACCGGGTCGTTCGGCTGGACCGGGGCGAGTACTACTACGACTGACGGCTGCTGCCCACCGTGCCGGGCTCCCGGCCAGCGCCCTCGAGGTGGTGGCGGTATAGCCCGGCGACGCGGAAGGCCAGGTCCAGTGACTGGCTGCGGTTGAGCCGCGGGTCGCACGCCGTCTCGTAGCGGTGGCTCAGGTCGCTCTCGGTGATGTGGTGGCCGCCGCCGACGCACTCTGTCACGTCGTCACCGGTGAATTCGATGTGGATGCCGCCTGGATGTGTACCGAGCGCGCGGTGCACCTCGAAGAAGCCGGCGACTTCGTCCAGCACGTCGTCGAAGTACCTGGTCTTCTGGCCGCTGGCCGCCTCCACCGTATTGCCGTGCATCGGGTCGCACACCCAGACGACGGCGGCCCCGCTGGCGGCCACCTTCGCGACCAGCGGCGGGAGCGCCTGGCGGATCCGCGCCGCGCCCATCCGGGTGATCAGCGTGAGCCTGCCGGGCTCCTGGTCCGGGTCGAGGGCGTCGATCAGCTCAAGCACGTCCTGCGCCGAGGCTTGCGGGCCGATCTTGACGGCGACGGGATTACGGATCTGACGCGCGAACTCGACGTGCGCGCCACCGGGGGCGCGGGTGCGCTCCCCGATCCACAGCAGGTGAGCCGACAGGTCGTAGGCCCGCCCGTTCCGCTCGTCGGTCCTGGTCAGGGCCCGCTCGTAATCCAGCAGCAGGGCCTCGTGGCTGGCATAGAACTCCACTGCGCGGAACTCCCGCGGGTCAGCCCCGCACGCGTGCATGAACGCGATCGCCCGGTCGATCTCGTCCGCCAGCTGCTCGTAGCGCTCCCCGGCCGGACTGCCGGTCACGAAGTCCTGGTTCCAGGCGTGCACCTGGCGCAGGTCGGCGTACCCGCCGCTGGCCAGGGACCGGCACAGGTTCAGCGTGGCCGACGAGCAGTGATACGCGGCAAGCAGCCGGCCGGGGTCAGGCGTCCGTTCAGTGGCGGTGAACTCGATGCCGTTGACCGCGTCGCCCCGGTAGACGGGAAGTTCCGCGCCGTCCCTGACCTCAGTGGCCGCCGACCGCGGCTTGCCGAACTGGCCTGCCATCCGTCCGACCTTCACCACCGGCACGCTGGCCGCGTAGGTGAGAACGACGGCCATCTGCAGCAGCGTCCGGAACTTGCCCTGGATGCTGTCGACCGTGGTGCCGGCGAACGTCTCCGCGCAATCACCGCCCTGCAGCAGGAAAGCCTCACCGCGCGCCACCGCGGCCAGCCGCGCCTTCAGCTGGTCGCACTCCGCGGCGAGCACGAGCGGCGGCAGGCCCTCCAGGCCGCGCACCACCGCCTCCAGGCGATCAGGGTCGGGCCACTGCGGCTGCTGAAGCGCGGGTGAACTCACGCAGTTCAGGCTACGCGGAGCGCCCGCGCTCTTTCCCACCCGCCGGGCATTACCTCGCCTGGCGCGGCCGGCTGGTCCGTGCTGTCCGTTCAGGCCTCGTGTTCGTACTTGAACGAGAGCTGGAGCTTGGTGCGGAACGTTATGGTGCCGCCCTCGTCCAGGTGAATATCCTGCTTGACGACTTCGGCCACCCGAAGGTCACGGATCGTCTCTGCAGCGGTCTTGACCGCCGCGGAGGCCGCGTCCTCCCATGATGTGCCGCTCGTCCCGATCACCTCGATGACCTTGTACACGCTCATATCGTCCTCCTCTGGCCACGGTGGTTCCCGCGCTGCGATGGCGTCCGCCGGCGCTATTGATTCTTCCCGCCGGCAGGCCATGATGCACGCCGGCCGGCCTCGGCTGCGGCAGGCAGGCCGCCGGCCCGGGCGGCACGATGGGCAGCGGGCCCCGCGGGCGCGAGGTAATGAACCTGGCTGCCGGGGCTGCTCAAGGAGCTCGGTGCGCAATTCGTGACTGCCGTAGTTTGTCGCGCTCTCGTAGTAGAGACGCCGTCCGCCGCCCGGCAGCGCAATCGCTGAGACGTAGCGCAACGCGCCGCCGCCATGAGGACTGGACGCCGGGCCGGCCACGGGAATATACCGTGTCCCGTTCCACTGCGCTATTCCAGTCCGCTCCTCGAAGTTCCCCGCTGCCGACGCCCGGCCGTCGAAATAGGCGTGCTCGCCGACGACGGCCGTCAGGCGAGTGCCGCGGCTATACCACGTGCCCGGCTCTGGCACCATGACGGACTCGCCGCTGCATGCATCGACGCTCGTCATCTTATCGGCGTTCTCGTCACCCTCGGCCAGCGGATGCACTGTCGCCCAGATACGCAGATCCTGGCGACGAAGCAGCACCGGGTCCTTGATGCCGAACGCCCTGCTGCCGGGGAAAACCGTCTCCCGGGTCCTGGCGCTGAATTCCCGCGGACCGCGTGCCCGCAGCCGCTCGATCCGCCAGTGCTTGGAGTGGAACGTGGCGCAACTGAGGTAGAGATCCCAATCACCATCCGGCGTCACGTCCAGCGCCGGGCGTTCCAGTGACTCGGCATCCATGTCCTGCTTATCGATGGTGCACAGCACGTCAAAACGAATGCCGTTGTCCAGCGGAGAGCGGGCTACATAGACCCGGTTGCCGCGCCCCTTGTCGACCGGGTGCCTGTCGCGATAGGCAAGATAAATGTAATCACCATGAACAAGAGCACTGGCAGCGCCGATCCAGTTGCCTGTTCCGTGCGCGGCGTGCAGCACCAGCTCGCTGTTCTCCCATCGAGGCAGCATGAGTCAGCTTCCTTTCATTTTCCTCAGGTAGTGCCCGCATCACCCCTGCGGCACTCGCATGTCATGCCGGCCTGGGAAGGGCGAGTGCTGCGTCGGCTCACCTGGCGTCCCGACACCGGCGGAGGCTGGTGCGCCCGTCCTGGCCGGGTCTACGATCTTTAGACCGCAGTGGTCTCCAGCCTCATGCCTCGCCCACGTCAGCAGAAGCCGCGGGGCGTCACAGGGACTGGCAGGTGATCCCTTCGCCTGTTCCCACCCGAGGGGAATCTCGATGGCGCTCTACATGTACCAAGCCTCCTATACCGCAAAGTCGATGGCGGCTCAGCTCAAGGAGCCGAAAGACCCCGTGGAAGCGATCAGGCCGACACTCGAGGACGTGGGAGCCAAGATCTTGGTGGCTGGCTTTCCGTTCGGCGAGTATGACGTGCTCATCGTGTACGAGGCGCCCGATGATATGACCGCTGCCAGCGTCGCGATGGCGGTTGCCGCCGCGGGGGAGGTCAAGTCGGCCAAGACCACGCGGGTGCTCAGCGGGCAGGAATGGCTCGAGTCGTTGCGCAAACGCAGGATTGTCAACATCCGGAAAGCGCGCTAGCCGCACCGGCGCTGGCGCGCCCTGGTTACTCCTGCTGGGCCCGGCTGACGAATCGGTCCCTGTCGACGATCACCCGCTCCAGCGTGCCCGCGCCGACGACCACGGCGTGCTCAGCCGGCGATCCTGGATGCCGCTTGTGCCTGGCCACGTACCTGAACACAAGCCGCCGCCCGTCCACCTCGGTGAGTTCGGCCTCGACCACGACCTCGGCCCCGAGCGGGCTGGGCCGCGTGTGCTCGATGACAGCCGACGTGCCGACCGAGGTCTGGCCGGGTTCCAGGCTGGGCCCGACAGCCGCCGCCGCTGCCGCCTCGGCCAGCGCGAGCAGCCGCGGCGTGCCGAGCACGGGCACGTCACCGCTGCCCATCGCGACCGCCGTATCGGTGCCCGCGACGACAATCCGCACGAATGACCGCAATCCCGGTGCCAGCGCCACCCCCGTAGCCTAACGGGGGCCTGCTGTTCGTCCCGCTGCCGCTCGACCGCCCGGCTCGCGAAGGCACCGGGTCCCCGCTGCCGGTTCGCGGTCAGCGAACCGTCCAGCTGAGCCTCTGCATCGCTGTGCATGGCGCTAGTGCGACAATCGGCACATGCCGGAGCGACTCGAAGTACAGCGGGCTGTGGCCGCGGCACCGGGCGAGATCTTCGCCGTGCTCACCGATCCCCTGGGGCACGTGGCGATAGACAGCTCCGGCATGCTGATGGAGGCCAGCGGGGACATTGTCACAAAGGCGGGCGATACGTTCGTTGTCCACATGGACAGGGAAGCACTCAACGACTACCCCCTGGGCCTGTACGACGTCACCGTCGAGATCGTCAGGTTCGAACCGGACCAGGAGATCGCCTGGACCGTCCGCGGCCAGCTCAACCTCGGCCACGTGTACGGCTACCGGCTTGAGCCCATCGAGGCGGGTACGCTCGTGACGTCCTACTACGACTGGTCGGCGGCCGAGCAGAGCTGGAAGGACGCCGCGATCTTCCCGGTGATCCCGGAGAGCACGCTGCGGGCGACGCTCGGGATCCTGGCCCGCACCGTCGCCCCGGGCAAGCCCCGCCCGGCGCTTTGACACCGGGTCAGCCGCGGGGCGGCAACGGGCGCCTGGGCTGATAGCCGGGCCCCGGGCCCGGATGGCCGGGATCGCTTGGCCTGGCTGCTTTTCGGCCGTGCTCTGTCGGGGTATGGATCACCGCACTCGGCGCAATCAGCCGCTTTTGGCCCCTCCCAGCTTGCCGTCCATCGCCTGCCCGAAGGTACTCATATGGAAGCTAACGCAGACCGTTTCCTCGAACTCATCCATCAGTTCGAGGACTTCACCGACGCCATCTCCCCCGAGCGAGCGCACAACGAGTTCGATGAGACAACCCTGCAGCTGTTCTGGATGCGGTGGCCGCAGGTTTCCTCATGGACCGGGGCGCTGTGGCGCATGCTGTCCGAGGAACTGTCCGGCCCGTCGGCGCCGCACGCGGACCCGGAGCTCGATGAGGTGGGCGAAGGTGGGTGACCGTCCTCGCCGCGCGCAGACCGTCGGCGACGTGATGACCACCCGCGTGGTCACGACCAGCCCTGACGAGACCGTCGCGGACGCCGCCGCCGCCATGGTCCGGCAGAAGGTGGGATCGGCGCTGATCATGCAGGGCCGTTTCCTGGCCGGCATTCTCACCGAGCGGGACGTGCTGCGCGCCGCGGGATCAGGCAGCGACCTGACGAGTTCCCCGGTGTCCGCGTGGATGACGAAGGACCCGGAGCATGCGTCCCCGGAGACCACGATCGAGGAAGCCGCTCAGCTCATGCTGCTGCACGGCTTCCGGCACCTCCCGGTGCTCGAAGGCCGCGAAGTGCGCGGCGTCGTCAGCCTGCGTGACCTGGCCGCCACCCGGATCAGCCGGCCCGCCCAGCGGGACTGACCCGCCCTGTCGGGAAGCCGACAGCGATGGCGTCGGCCAGCTGACTGCCGGCCGGGCACGCCGCCGGGCATGCTGGGCGCGGCTGGTGGTTCAGTAGCCGGGGAGGCGCGATGGCTGGCGTGGCTGACGGGGACAACGCGAGGTCGGCAAGGTTCGGCGGGCTGGCCGGCCGGCGGGCGGCGGGGCGCGGGATGGCTGACCGGGCGGTGACCGGCGTGGCCGCGGCGGTCATGGCCGGCGCGGCCGGCGCGGCGCTGCTGCAGCTGGTGGCGGAGGTTGCCGGGTCGCCTGTTCCTGTCGCGGTCGTCGCGGCCCCGGTGCTGACGGTGGCCGTGGTCTCGTCGCTGCTGCGGCTGCTGCGCCGTGGCGGCGCGCCACGGTAAGCCAGCATGCTGCGGGCGGAACCTACCCGGCGGAGGGATCGATGTCTGCCGACGGCAGGTCACGCACCTGCTGCCTGGTGATGCTGAGCCGGATGCCGTCGTCGAATCCGGCCACGTTGTCGAAGGGGATCGCGACCTCCCTGTGCGCCCACACATGACCCTCCCTGACCAGCACATGGGTCAGCTGGCCGCTGCCCGCGTCGAACCGGACAGCGCGGACCTGGCCGATATCCCCGTCGGTGGCGTGCACATGGTCGCCGCGGCGCTCCTCCACCTCGCCGGGGGGAACGATGTCGATCGTTTCCTCTTCGGGGATGCGGGGGATCGTGCCGCCCGCGACGGTCGGCCCGCCCGCATCCCGCCAGCCCGGGGGAAGCAGCTGAACCGGAACCTGATAGCCGAGCGCGAACTCCGCGAGAGTCTCCTCCGCGGCCGCCAGGCCTTCGAACTCCGCCTGGGTGCAACGGAGCCGGACCTGGCCCTGCCCCGCGTCGACAAGCCCGACAGGAACCAGCCGGGCAAGCCCGCGCCGGCCGTCCGGCTCGACCACGACATCGGTCACCGTACGGGCGGCGGGGTCGACGACCACGGCGACCACCTCGCCACGGTATCCGTCGCTGCACGCGGCCTGACTTCCGAGCACGAGTGTTGTCTCCACGCAGGTCCCCTTCCCGTACCAAGGACCCTAGCGCTGGCGCTCTCAGTTCGTCATGCCGAACCGGATTGCCTTCCGGCACGTTGTCACAGGCGGACCGGCGCGCAAAGCGCGGGGAGAGCGCCGGGAGGGCAGCAGTGCAGGTCCGGCCCGAGGGGGAACGGAAGCTGAGCGGACGCGTCCAGCGGCGCGTCGACGAGCGGCGCGGCCGGTACGCCGCGCAATTGTCGCACGCAGCGGAACTGGCCGCCCGGTTCGGGTGCGGTGCGGTGATCGGGGTCTTCACCGCGCGGGCCGGCGGCGGGGCCACGCGCGGGGCCTTGGTCGCAGGCCTGCTCCCGCTGGCAGCGATCCCCGTCTTGATCGCGGCTGTCGCCGTCGGTGTCCGGGGTGTGGGGGTGCTGCTGCTGCCCTTTCCGTTCGCCTGGGCCGCCTGGTTCGGCCTTTGCATGCTGTGGGGACGTGAGCCGAGGCGGAGCATCTGGTGCTACGCCTTCGCCGAGGGGTTCCTGCTGCTGGACGATCAGCGAACCGACGCGATCCCCGTGCGCTGGAGCCAGGTCACTGAGGTCGGCCCGGTCTGGACACCGGTGTACCACGCCGGCGCGGACGAGATGGATCCCAGGATGGCGGTGACGGCGTACCGGCTGCGGTCGGCGGACGGGCAGGCCCATGTGATCTCGCGCAGCTTTCAGAACGTGCGAGATCCCTACGGCGAGGTCGGGCAGATGCTCAAAACCCTCATGCCGGGTGCGGCAGGCAAGACCTTGCCGTCTTTTCCCACCATCGACGACGTCATCGCCGCGTACGCGGTGCAGCGGGGTCCGCGTGCGTGATCACCACTGCTGGGCAGCGGGCCGCCCCGCGATGGATAGGCTCGTGCTCCTACTCTGATTAGAAGCGACTCCTTTCCGTGACTGGGGATGAGGCGATGGCCGATACGAGGGGAACGAAGCTATCGCCGCAGGTGCGGAACGTGCTGGCGGTGCTTGTCGTCGGCGCCGGCCCGACCGGGCTGACGCTGGCCTGCGAGCTCGCCCGCCGCGGCGTCTCCTGCCGCGTGATCGAGGCCGCCCCGGGACCGCAGCCCGGCTCGCGCGGCAAGGGCATCCAGCCGCGCACCCTCGAGGTGTTCGACGATCTCGGCATCGTCGATCGGGTGATCGCCAACGGCCGGATCGCGATGCCGATCCGTTCGACCGCCCCCGATGGCCGGGTGACGCTGGGCGGCGCCGTGCCCGAGACGTTGCGGGATCGCCCCGACATCCCCTATCCGGCGAGCCTGATCACGCCCGAATGGCGGGTCGAGGAAGCGCTGAGACTGCGGCTGGCGGAGTTCGGCGGCGCGGTTGAGTTCGGCACTGCGCTCGGCAGCTTCCAGCAGTCGCAGGAGGGCGTGTCGGCGGTCGTCGTCAACGGCGGCGAGGCCGAGACGGTCACCGCGCGCGGGCTGGTTGGCTGCGATGGCGGCCACAGCATCGTCCGTGCGCAGGCAGGCATCGCTTTCGAAGGCGAGACCCGCGAGGAGGTGCGGATGATCGTCGCCGATGTCGAGGTCGACGGCCTCGATCGCGACGTCTGGCACGCGTGGCAGCATGAGGACGGCCTCTTCAGCCTCTGCCCGCTGCCCTCGACCGGCGTCTTCCAGTACCAGGCCGTCATCGCGCCGGGACAGGACCCCGAGCTCAGCCTCGCGAACATGCAGGCGATCCTCGAGCGGCGGACCGGCCGCACCGACATCCGCCTCCACGAGCCGGAGTGGTCGTCGCTGTGGCGCGCCAACATCCGCCTCGTCGATCGCTACCGCGAGCGTCACGTGTTCCTCGCCGGCGACGCGGCGCACATCCACTCGCCCGCCGGCGGCCAGGGGATGAACACCGGCATCCAGGACGCGCACAACCTCGGCTGGAAGCTCGCGGCGGTCGCGAAGGGCGCATCGCCGGCGCTGCTCGACAGCTACGAGGCCGAGCGGCGACCGGTCGCAGTCGGCGTGCTCGCGCTCTCGAACGCGCGCCTCAGGCAGGCGCTCGAGCAGAAGGAAGTCCCCACCCGCCGCGATGCGAGCACGATAGAGCTCGACGTGGGCTATCGCGGCTCTGCCCTGGCGCGTGACGACCGCGACGAGGCTGCCCTGCTCCGGGCCGGCGACCGCGCCCCCGACGCGACCAAGCTGACGACGGTGGACGGCGAACGCCGGCTGTTCGACCTGACGCGCGGCGGGCGCTTCACGCTGCTGAGCTTCGGGGCCGCGCCCGCGGTCGAAGGCTGTCCGTCCGACCTCAGGACTCTCCATGTCGTCGGACAACCGGCCGGCCCCGACGACATCGCCGACACCGAAGGCCATCTTGCCAGCGCCTACGGCCCGGCCGGCCGCACGCTCGTGCTGATCCGGCCCGACGGCTATGTCGCGCTGATCTCCGATGCCGGCGACGTCGCGGCGGTAGCGGACTATCTCGCCGCGATCGGCTGAGCCGTTACCCCCGGCCGCCGCACGAGCGCGGGCCGTCGTCGACGACCCGCATTCAGCGGCGCGCGCTAGCGGAGGGCGCCAGGGACGGAGTGACCGAGCACGGCGACCAGGAGTGACAGCAGCGAGACCGCGACGATCGACACGGTGATCAAGCGGAGCCGGGCGGCGCTGACAGCGCCCAGGCTTGCGCCTGGCGAGCCGCCGCGGGCCGGCACCCGCCCGAGTTGCCAGACCAGCGGCGCGATCGCCAGGATGATCAGGCCGGTGACCACGTTCGCTTTCAGCACCACGCCGCCGAGTGCGGCGAACGCGATCGCGGTCCTGGTCCATGCCAGCGATGTCCGCTCCCTCGCCAGGCCAGGGTCGCGCTCTTCCGGGTCGGGACCCGGCTGGGAGCCGCCGGACGGGCGCCCGGGCTCCGCAGGAGGCGGCGGGGCAGGGGTCATCGGATGGCGGAGATGAGCAGGATGACGGCGGAGATGACCGCCATTCCCGCGATCGTCGCGGCCAGGATCCACGGCATCACGGACTTCGGCAGCGGGTCGCCGTGGCGCAGCGCCCGCTGGTTGCGCGCCCACTCGCTGTAGGCGACGACCGCGAGCACCGCGCCGAGCACGATCAGCGGCACGCCGAGCAGGTGGCGGCCAACCGGTACGCCGGGGAACGGCGGCAGCAGCTGCACGATGCCGAGCCCGGCCACGACCAGCGCGAGCGCGGTCCGGCTCCAGGCCAGGAACGTGCGCTCGTTAGCGAACGTAAACCGCGGATCGGGCTCGCTGCCGTCGTCGCCGTCATGCCCGGTGCCCGCCGCCCCAGGCAGCAGCCCCGCCCAGCGCCCGGACCGTGACATTCGACCTGGCTCCCCTCGTCCGTGTGCCGTCGGCTCGCTTGCCCCATTCTGCCGGTTACCGTTGTAACGTACGTTGCCGCCCCGGTTGTGTCGCGTGCATGCACGTGCAAACCCCTCACGGAGCGAGGCGTGACTCTACCCTTGCCTCATGGAAGCGCTCGAGCGGGGCTCGATCGATGTCGCCGGGGTACCGCGCAGCTACTGGCTGGCGCGGGCGCCACGGACCGGGCAGCCGACCCACGCTCCGCTGCTGATCGTCCTGCACGGCTCGGGCATGGACGGGCGGAGCATGGCCTGGCTCACCGGTCTGGGCAGGCGCGGGCCTGCCGCCGGGATCACCACCGTGTTCCCCGACGGGTGGAAGGGGGTCTGGCACGCCGCCCGGCCGCCGGACCGCGAGCCCGACCTTGACGACGCGCTGTTCCTCGAGGAGCTGAGCATCCATCTCGGCGCCCAGGGCGCGGCCCGGTCCTGGCCGGTCTTCCTGGCCGGGGTGTCGAACGGCGCGTGGTTCGCCGAGCACGTCGCGCGGCACGCCTTGCTGCCGGTGACCGGCCTGTTCCTGGTCGCCGGGACCTCGCTGGCGCTCAGCAGGCGCCTCGCGCCGGTGCCGCGGCTGCGCGCGGGCGTGGTCCTGATCATGGGCACAGGCGACCGCTCGGTGCCCTATGCCGGCGGGCGGCTCGCCAGGCGGGGCCTGTCCGGGATGCTGCTGCGGCGGCGGGCGGGCAGGCACGGGGAACTTCGCGGCGAGGACGTCGTGGCGGGGGCGGAGCAAGTCGCGACCGACTGGGCAGCGGGCAACGGCATCACGGCGGCCCCGGCGATCGAGGAACTGCCCACCCCGCCGGGCGACCTGCCGGTGACGCGGAAGACCTGGGCCGCGCCCGCCTGCCGTCCCGTGGCGCTGTACCGCATCGACGGCGGGGGCCACGGCTGGCCGGGCGGGCCGCAGTTCCTGCCGGCCCGTGTCATCGGCCCGGTCACCCGGCACCTGGACGCGACCGGCATCCTGCTGGCCATGGCCGGACGCGAGGGCGGCGCCGTTCCTGGCGGCCGCGTCCTTCGGCCGGGCGGGTACGCGCGGCACGCCGAACACGGACGCCGCGGCGGGTACGCGTAGCGGATCGGCCGCCGGGCGCACGCTCACGTGGTATCGCGGGGACCGCGGCCGAAGGCGAACATCGTGGCGCCGCGGGCGAGCGGGGCGGGCGTGGCGGCGAAGCGGTGGGCGCCGCAGCCATACCGGTAACTCGGGTCGGAAACCCACAACCGCTCGAAGCCGAGTTCTTCGAACCACGCGCAGACCTGCGGCACCAGGTCCGGCTCGGCGCGGCCCCGGGTCCACACCACCGTGCCGCCGGTGGCGCACAGCTGGGTGCAGTAGCCGATCGTCGCGCGGATGTGGTCATGCGTCATGTTGCCGAACAGCCCGCAGGCCAGCACAAGGCCGGCCGGGACGATGTCGGCGTACGCGCTGGTCAGCGCGGCATCGCCGGTGACGATCTCGACTCCAGTGAGGTCCGCTTCCGCGGCCAGCCGGCGGGCCACCTCGGTGTTGCGCGGGTCGAGTTCCACCAGGCGCGCGGTCACGTCGTCGCGGCGCGGGTGGCCGGCGAGCACGCCGATCAGGTCGCGGCCCTGGCCTGCGCACAGGCTTATCACGCGCAGCGGGCCGGGCGGGGCGCCGTCGAGCGCGATGCGGATCCGGTCCTGCACCAGGGCAAGCCGGCGGGCCAGGTCGCTGCCGGGGTCGTCATACCGGGCGTGCCACGCGTACCAGTCCACTATTGCGTCCGCTTTCTAGCGCAGCGGCACCTGTGCGTCGTTCGCGGCCAGCTGGCCGGCGGCCTCCTGCCGCGCCGCGCGCGACAGCATGATGAAGCGCTGCACGGCGAGCGAGACCACCAGGTACAGCACGACGGTGGCGTCCCCTACGTTCGTGCCGTTCTTGCCGGTGACATCTCCTGCCACGAGGTAGTCGTAACCAAGGTGCGCGGCGAACGCCACCACCCACAGCACGGCGGTCAGCCAGGTCCCCCTGCGCATCAGCTGGCCGTCCTGGCGCCAGATCTTCACGGTCGGCGCCCGCACCGCCCCGAGCACCGCTGCGAGCACCAGGCTGCCGGCGACCGCGGCGATGATCGCGCCGTCGTGATGCGGGTGGCCGTCCAGGAACGTGACGAACTGGACCACGCCGATGATCGCGAGGATTATCACGAGCCGGTAGTTCTCGCGCAGCCGCCGGGGCGTCAGCTGCAGGCTGACGAACAGCACGAGCACGGCGAGGCCGATGACGAGGTTGGCGGTGGTCGCGCTAGACATGGCTCCAGCCTGCTACGGCGGCGGCGCCGCTGTCACGTGAGTTTAGTCATCACTTCGCCGTGCCGCGCGTCAGGCGCGCGCGGCTGCCTTCTCGAGGGCGGCCACCGGCAGGCTGCTACTCCAGCGACCTGAGTGCCTGCCGGGCGCCGCCCTGTCCGGCTTGGCCAGGCAGCGGCTCTGGCGGCTCGTCGCCGACGATCACGCCGCCGCCGTGCCCCCAGGCCAGGTACCGCCAGGACAGGTTGATCAGCGTCGAGATCCGGTTCCGGTACCCGAGCAGGTACACCAGGTGCAGGCCGAGCCAGGCGAACCAGGCCAGCGTCCCGGTGAACCGGGCGCCCCTGGCCAGCTGCACGACGGCGGAGCGGCGGCCGATCGTCGCCATCATCCCCTTGTCGTGGTAGCGGAACGGCTGGGTCTGCCCGCCCTGCGTCAGCCGGATGACCTGCCGCGCCGCATGCCTGCCCTCCTGCAGCGCGGGCTGCGCGAGCTGCGGCGACGGGTCGTCGGCGCTGACCGCGATGTCCCCCGCGGCGAAGATCCGGTCGCTGCCCTGAACGCGCAGGTCCGGCCCTACCAGGATCCGGCCGCCGGGCCCTTGCGGGAGGTTCCACCCGGCGACCGCCTCCGGCCCGGCGACGCCGGCCGCCCAGACGGTCAGGTCGCTGTGGTGCGAGCTGCCGTCCCCGAGCACCACGCTGTCCGGCTGCACCCGCAGGATCTTGGTGTTCAGGAGGATGTCGACGCCGCGCGCGGCCAGCTGCCTCCTGGCGTACTCGCGCAGCCTCGGCTTGAACGGCATCAGCAGCTCCGGCGCCATCTCCACGAGCCTGACGTGCACCCGCGCCGGGTCGACGTCGGAGAACGTGGCGCGCAGCACGTCGCTGCGCAGCTCGCCGAGCGTGCCCGCGAGCTCGACGCCGGTGGCGCCACCGCCGACGACCGTGATGGCGAACTCGCGCCCGGGGTCGGTGCCCGCGCTCAGCTGCTCGTAGCCGTTCATGATGTGGTCGCGCAGCACGATCGCGTCGACGCGGGTGTACAGGCCGAACGTGTTCTCCGCCGCGCCCTTGACGCCGTAGTAGGCCGCCGACACCCCGCTGGCCAGGATCAGGTAGTCGTAGCCGAGGTCGCGCCCGTCTGTCAGCCTGATCCGCTGCGCCGCCTGGTCGATCGCCGCCAGGTCGCCCCGGATGTAGCGGGTGTGCCGCCTGGCGGTGAAGCCCCCGACGGCGTACGAGACGTCGCCAGGGTTCAGCCCGCCGGTCGCGACCTGGTACAGCAGCGGCTGGAACGTGCTGTAGAGGTTCCGGTCAATGATCGTGACGTGGACGTGAGCCTTGCGCAGCGCGCCCACCGCGGACAGCCCGGCGAAGCCGGCACCCACGATGACCACGCGCGGCGCGCCTGTTCGGCCGTCGGGTTCAGGCTGCTCGCTGGTCATCCCGTTGTCCCTCCTTCTCGTCCTGGCTTTCCTGCTGCTTCACCTCGCCCCGCAGCGACCGCGGCCAGAGCCGCCGGACGAGGACGACGTCGATCTCCGCCGCGTACAGCGTCACCTCGGCCTGCAGGTACAGCCAGGCAAGCAGGCCGAGCACGACACCGAACGTGCCGTACAGCGACGAGGCGCGGTGCAGCTGGTGGGTGACCACGTACCCGCCGAAGACCTGCAGGACCTGCCAGACGACCGCCGCGATCGCCGCGCCGACCGGCAGGTCGCGCCAGCGGACCTGGCGCACGGTGGCGATGCGGAACGCGAGCCAGAACACCCCGACGTTAAGGCAAAGCGAGATCGCGACCGCACCGATCAACGCGCCCGCGCCCGTCAGGATGTGCCCGGCGCCCCCGGCCAGGCCGGACAGCGCCGTGGTCACCACCAGGCCGATGCCGACGACGAGGACCAGCGCTATCTCGTTCAGCAGGGACAGCGGGAACCCCGGCCGCCGGTCCCGCGGTATGTCCCAGACTTCGCACAGCGCGTTGCGCATCGCCGACGCGACGCCACGCGCCCCGAGCAGCAGGACCACGATGCTGACCACAAGCGGGAGGCCGGTGCCGGGCAGCGAGCCCAGGTTGCTCTTGATCTGGTCGCCGATCACCGGATACTGGGCGAGCGCCGAGTTCAGCAGGCGCTGGCGCAGGTCCGGGTTGCCCCGCAGCGTCATGTCGAGCACCGTGACGAACAGCAGCAGCAGCGGGAAGAGGGCGAGGAAGGCGTAGTAGGCGATGAGCGCGGCGAGGTTGCCGGCCCGGTCGGCGGCGAATTTCCTGTACACGCCGACCGGAAACGCCAACGGCGGCCACCGCTGCTGGAAGCGGTCGGCCGCGTCGATGGATCTGCTCACCACGTTCATCTTCCCGGTGACTACCCGCTGCCCGGCCGTTCACCCGCGCGGGAAGGCGCAGTCAGGCGCCGAGGTTCAGGGCGACGAGTTCCGGGACCGCGCACAGGGACGCCGGCGCAGCGCCGGGACTCGCGGTCGGAGACGGACTCGGTGTGACGGCCGGGCCGGGACTGGCCTGAGGTGACGTCGCGACCGGGGTGCCGTCCGGCGAGACAGCGCCGGACGGCGATGCGCTTGGCGCGGCGGCCGGGGCCAGCCGCGCGCACGCCGCGATGACCGCGATGTCCCCCGACTGCGCGGCGCTGCCGCCCAGACCGCTGAGGTCCGAGAAGTAGTGCGGCCATGGCAGCCCGGTAGCGGTCCAGACGACGCGCCCGGCGGCCAGGTCGTAGCCCCACGCCTCGCCGCCCGCCCCGCTGTCGAGGCCGAGCGCCACTCCCCCGCGCACCACGTACATGCCGGCCGAACCGCCCGCGGTGGAACCGGAAACCGAGGTCTTCCCCGCACCGGTCAGCGGATCGACGCCGACCAGGGCACCGGCCGCGGACGTGAGGTAGACCAGGTGCGCCGACGGGTCGGCGCCCTCGGGCACCGCGCCCGCGATGAACCAGAGCATGCCGCCCGTCTCGCCGCTGTAGGCGGTCACCCCGGCCGCGGACGTGAACAGCACGACACCGTCTGCCGCGAGCGACATCGTGCCGGAGAAAGCTTCCCCGGGAGGAGCAGGCAGGGTCCGTTCGGTACCTGAATTGAGGTCGATCACCCGCAGCTCTGTTACGGGCGCGGGCCCCAGATAGCCTCCCGCGGACTCGGCGACGTACAAAGTGCCGCCGTCCGCGCGCCAGGCCTGGCCGGCGCCCACCTCGCGCCGCCAGCGCACCTTTCCGTCGGTGTTGTCATAGCTGGTCACGCTCGTGGGCCCGATGACCACCGTGGTCGCGACGGAGGCCAGCACCGCGCCGCCGAAAATCGCGGCCGGATACGATCCGAGCACCGCGCCGGTCGCGCTGTCGATCACCACCTCGGTGCGGGTGTGGCCGTACGGCCCGGCGACCCCCGCGGTGACGACGCCGTCCCAGGCGCGGACCGAGATGATCGTCGCGCGGGCCGGGCCGGGCAGCGTGACCTGCCACAGCAGCTGGCCGTGGCTCAGCCCGAAGCCAGTGACCGTCAGCCCGTCGCCGACCGCGGCGACACCGCCGCCAACCGCGACGTAGGCCTGCCCGGAGGCGGGCACCGTGCCGGTCGCGCCCGCGTCCACCGCCCACTGCCCGGGCAGCCGGGTGACCCAGCGCTCGGCGTCCGCGGGTTGTGGCCGGCAGCCACGGCAGGCCTGCGGCTGCTGCCCGGACGCCGACCCGTTCACCGGGAAGAACACGACGGCGAGCAGGGCGGCGGCGAGCACCCCGCGCCGCACCCAGGCCGGGGATCCGCGCACCGCCTTGCGCCTCCGCTTCATCACCTGCCGAACTCTTCGCGATACCCGGCAACAAGGGTAGAGCGATTTACGTGACTGACACGCCGGAGATGACGTTAACCGGTCGCTGCGGATCGGGAGCGGCCGCGGCAGGCCCCGCCAGGCCACGGAAAACGAGCGCGGCGCGGTCCCCGCCGATAGCGTTGGACGCGATACAAGGAGGTACTCATGGCAGACCGCGCACCGCTTCCGTACGATTTCCTGCCGTCCGTTCCGGCATTGACGGTGACCAGCGAGGACATCACCCACGGCGGGCATATGAGCAACAAGCAGGTGTACAACGCCTTCGGCATGACCGGGGAGAACATCTCGCCGCAACTGTCCTGGTCCGGGTTCCCGGCGGGGACCAAGAGCTTCGCGGTGACCTGCTTCGACCCCGACGCGCCAACCGGGTCCGGGTTCTGGCACTGGCTGGTTATCGACATCCCGGCTTCGGTGACGTCGCTGGAATCCGGGGCCGGCGTCGCGGCCAACGGGCTGCCGGCGGGCGCCTTCCACGTGCGCAACGACTACGGCACCAAGGACTTCGGCGGCGCGGCACCGCCCGCGGGCGACCCGCCGCATCGGTACGTGTTCGCCGTGCACGCGCTTGACGTCGAGACGCTGGGCATCGACTCGGACGTTTCTCCCGCTGTCGCCGGGTTCAACCTGCGGTTCCACACGATCGCGCGCGGGCTGCTCGTCCCGGTTTACGGGCACTGACCGGGACGGTTGACGCCGGCGGGCACTCGCGGCCCGCCGGCACCGCCTGGGCGGCTAAGTGCCGGGGCGGCCTAGTCCCGGCCTAGTCCTCGGCTTCCGAAACGGCGCCGAGCGCCTCCGGGTGCATCCGGCGATAGTGCTCGGTAAGGACGGCACTCGCCTCGCCGGGCCGGTAAGCGAGTGTGCGCTGACAGACCTCGCAGCGGGTAACAGGCAGGCGCGTGACCGTCACCGGAAAGCGCCTCGTGGTTGAGCTGGTCATTTGCTTTCATAATGCCAGAACGGCCGGGGAAATTCCGTCCCCGGCCACGGGGTATCGTCGCCTTAAATGATAGGCGGCCCAGGTGACTGAATGCGAAGCGGCCAGAGCCCGGCTCGAGGCCGAACGTCACGAGACGCTGCGCCGGGCCGCCGAACTCGAGCGGGAGTTCAACGGCATTGCCGCGAGCGCCGCGGACGGGTCGTCGGGCGGCGACGACGAGCACGACCCAGAGGGCGCCACGGTCGCCTTCGAGCGCCAGCACATCGCCGCGCTGCTTGCGCAGGCGCGTTCGCGCCTCGCGGCGATCGAGGCCGCGTCACGAAAGCTCGACGCCGGGCGATACGGCCAGTGCGACGCGTGCGGCGAGCCGATCGGCGCCGCGCGACTGGCCGCCCGCCCGGCGGCCCTGACGTGCGTCCGGTGCGCCGCCCGCGGTTTGTAATTGCGAATGCCACTTTGCACACTCTGTGACCATTTTGCGGTCCATTATGGGCGATTTGTCCATGCAGGGAGTGTGCGAAGTGGGCGGAAGTGAATATTGTGGGCAATGGTGTCGCGTCCGGCCGGCGTCCGCGAGTGTTCGTGAGCGCATGCGGCCGAATCGCTGCCTCATGAGGCTCGCGCTGAGCTGGCTCGCTTGTTTCGTTCTGGCCATGCCCGATGCCACGAGCGGACAGGAGCCTGCCCCGGCGGACGAGTTCGACCGCGAACTGCGCGAGCTCATCGAGGGCACCGCGGCGCGACCGGGGCCTGAGGGCGAGGCTGGCGTCAGCCCTTGGTGAACGACTCCAGTTCCTCACTCGCCGAAACGGCACTGGCACCCGCGTCGTCGGTGAGCACCTCGTCCTTGACCGGGCCGACGCCCGGTGCGAGCCAGGTCTTGATCTCGATCGACGCCGTGATGCCCTCGATCGAGAACGCCTCCGTCATGTCCACCACCGTCGCCGTGTACGTGCCCGCAGGAACGGTGACCGTCTGCGTGCCCGCACCCTGCACGGTGATGTGCGCGGTGGTGTCGATCGTCTCGCCGTCGGCCTTGATCGTCAGCTTCAGGTCGGACGTCGACGGCTTGCCTGAGTCGATCACTGCCGCGCTGGGCCAGACGACGCCGCTGCCGCTCACCGACACACCGCTGCTCACCTCGTTCTCGGACAGCGGGTAGACGATCGAGCCGTCCGATTCGAACACGTAGGTCGAGGAGTTCGTAGTGGTCGTCCCGAGGATGTCGTTCGTGCTGGTCATCGTGACCTGCTGGCCGGCGGCGACCGGGACAACGGAACTCATCGTGCTCACCGTCGTCCCGTCCCCGGCCGCGGTCGTGACCTTGAACTTCCAGGTGTTGCCCTGGGCCACAGGGAACGGCACCGAGGCCAGCGAGACGACGCCGCTCGACGAGCTGGAAGCCGCCGGCGTCGTGGCCGAGGCGGTCGAGGCCGAGGTCGCCGTGCTGGCCGCCGACGTGGCCGGGGTACTGCTTCCCGAACTGGCCGCCGAGCCGCAGCCGGCCAGCGCCAGCCCGGTCGCGAGCACGCATACCGCGGCGGCCGCGGCCATGGCTATCGTGCGGGCGCCCGGTGTCCGGCGCGCCCGGAAGGTGTCAATGCTGATCATGTGAATTCCCGCTTCCCGATGGCTCGCCTGCGGCGTCGCTCCGCCGTTTGGGCTATGCAACACCAGCGTGGGCCAGGAACGCGGCCTTTTCGATGGCGTTCGATGTATCTAACGTGCTGTACGTTCGGCCCGGTTCAAGGGGCCAGGGCGGTTCCGGGCTTGCGGCACTGTGCGGATGGCAGGCCACGAGCGGGGCCGCCGGGGCCGGGGCTTATCATCGCGGAATCATGGAGAGCCAGATCATCCGGGTACGCACCGGCGGGCGGGAGTCCGTGGCGGACATCACCGGCGAGTGCGCGCAGTTCGCCAGGTCGGCCTCGGGCGGCGGGGACGGGCTGCTGCACGTGTTCGTGCCGCACGCCACGGCGGGCGTGGCGCTGATCGAGCTCGGCGCGGGCAGCGACAGCGACCTGCTCGCGGCGCTCGCGGACCTGCTGCCCGCCGATGACCGGTGGCAGCACGCGCACGGGTCGCGCGGCCACGGCCGGACGCACGTGCTGCCGGCCTTCGTGGCACCGTACGCGACGATCCCCGTGCTCGGCGGGCGGCTTGCGCTCGGCACGTGGCAGTCCGTCGCGCTGATCGACCTGAACGTGGACAACCCGGACAGGCAGGTGCGGCTGTCGTTTCTCGGCTGACCCGCCCGCCGCTGGGCGCCCGGCGCGCGACCGCGCGAGCACGGCGGGCCGCGAATTGGGCGCGTACCTTACCACTTTGATAACCGTGCAGGCCAACGCGGTGGCCATCACCGGGCGGATACAGATACCGTAGGAGTCCCTGATAAGGGTTTTGTCCGTCGCCCTGGCATCGCTGCCTGGTACCGGCGGCTCACCTCCTGATGATCCAGATGATGAGGTGATGACCATCATGGCCCGCATCGTTGTCATTGGCGACTTGATGACGGATACGGTCGCCCACGCCACGCTGCCGCTCGCGCGGGGCAGCGACACTCCGGCGACCGTGACCATGCACGGCGGCGGCTCGGGCGCCAATATCGCGGCGTGGCTGGCGGCGGATGGCGCTGACGTGGCATTTGTCGGACGGCGCGGTGCGGATATCGCCGGCCGGAACCGTGACATGGAGCTGATGGGCTACGGGGTTGACGCGCGGCTCGTGATGGACCCGGAGCGGCCCACCGGGACGTGCGTCGTGATGGTGACGCACAAGGGCGAGCGGACGATGCTCTCCGACCCCGGCGCGAACGCCGCACTGTCGCCAGACGACCTGCCGCATGACCTGTTCGTGCCGGGCGCGCACCTGCATGTTTCCGGGTACACGCTGCTCGCGGAGGGGTCGCGGGCGGCGGCGCTCGCCGCCCTGGACTTCTCCCGGCGTGCCGGGATGTCGGCGTCGGTGGACGGCGCGTCGGCGGCGCCGCTCGAGCGGGCGGGCGCCGAGCCGTTCCTCGAGCTGTCGAGCAACGCGGTGCTGCTGTTCGTGAACGTCGCGCAGGCCAAGGTGCTGACCGGGCGGGACGACCCTGAGCAGGCCGCCCGCGTGCTCACCGCCTGGTATCCCCAGGTCGTCATCAAGCTCGGCGGGGACGGTGCGCTCTTCTATGCCAACGGCCGTCCCCCGGTGCGGGTGCCGGCGCCCCCGGTCGAGCGGGTCATTGACGGGACCGGCGCCGGCGACGCGTTCGTCGCCGGGTTCCTGCCCGCGTGGCTGGACAAGAAGCCGCCGGCCGAGGCACTCGGCAGCGGCTGCCGCCTGGCCGCGCACGCGCTCAACCTGATCGGCGCGCGGCCCGTCCTGTAGGGGCGGGCCGAATCCCTTCGCGCAAACCCGCGCGTATGGTAAGCAATCGACTGTGACAGGCTTCCTGGCGGAGTTGTTCTCACTCGATGAGCGGGTAGCCGTCGTGACGGGTGGCAGCTCGGGGATCGGCGAGGCGATGGCGTCCGCCCTGGCACTGGCGGGAGCGCGAGTCGTGCTGATCGCGCGGGACCCGACCCGCCTGTCCGCCACCGCGACGTCGCTGTGCGCGGCCGGCTGTTCAGCGGCGTGGGTCAGCGCCGACCTGGCCGACCGGGCCGAGGTGCGCCGGGCCGCGTCGGCGGCGACCGCCGCGTTCGGCGAGCCGGACATCCTGGTCAACTGCGCGGGCGTCAACCTGCGGCCGCCGCTGCCGTCGCTGTCCGAGGAGCACTGGGACCTGATGCTCGCCGTCAACCTGACCGCGCCGTTCCTGCTCGGGCAGCGGTTCGGCCCGGCGATGGCCGCGCGCGGCTGGGGCCGGATCATCAACGTGACCTCGCAGCAGGCACAGCGCGCGTTCGGCAACAGCGGCGGGTACGGCGCCTCGAAGGGCGGCCTGGCCGCGCTGACGCGGTCCCAGTCCGAGGCATGGGCGCCCTCGGGGGTGTGCGTGAACTCGGTCTGCCCAGGGTTCGTCTCGACCCCGCTCACCGTGGAGGTGTCGTCCGACCCGGCGCGGTCGGCCGCCCTGGCGGCGCGGACGATGGCCGGGCGGAACGGGGAGCCCTCGGATTTCGCCGGCGTGGCGGTGTTCCTCGCCTCCACCGCCAGCGACTACGTGACCGGCCAGACGATCTACGTGGACGGCGGCTTCTCGGTGACGTAGGCGGCGCGCTACACCAGCGACATCACCTGGACGGGGTAGCGCGCGGCGATCGCGTCGAAATCGCGGTCGGCGTGCACGATCGTGGCGTTGCGCCGCCATGCGATGGCCGCGATGAGGCAGTCGACACTCGACCGGATCGTGATGCCGGCATCGCGCAGCACCTTGTACAGCGCGCCTGCCTCGGCGAAGTCGCAGACCGGGTCCACCTGGCAGAGCGGCATCGCATCGGTGAGCCGCTCGATCCGCCGGAAATTCCCGGCATCACGGGCGCCTGCCAGCAGTTCCATGATCACCGGCTCGGTGACGCCGGCGGTCGGCGGCTCACGGCGGACCATAGCCCTTACCTCGAGGTGGGCCCGGCTTCCGGTCTTGCGGAGGTATTCGATCCAGGCGGAAGAATCAACGATGTACACGGTCAAATCTGCGCGATCGGGGGTTCGTTGCGGATCTCGGCCAGGTCCCCGCCCCAGCCCATGCCTTCCACCTCGTCCAGGAACTCCTGGGTGAGCGGAGTGCCCGCGGTTCGGCGCAGTGCCAGGTCCACGGCGTCCTTCTTGGTCTTGAGGTCATACCGCCGCATGACCGCGGTGACGAGTTCCTCGTCGATCTCGATGTTCGTGCGGAGCATGGTCATACACCAAGCATACACAGTGACTGATCAGGGGGCCGGGATTACTGAGGGCGAATGGCGGCGCCTATGTGGGCGAGCTGGCGGGTGAGCGGGGTGCCTGAGCCGTCGCGCCTGCCCTGCATGCCGGACAGGTCGACAGGGACGCCCGCCTCGGTGGCGCCGAGCGCGGGACCGGGGCCCGCCCAGGCCATGACCAGGCGATCCTCGCCCTTGAGGAAACGCTGGCAGCGGACGCCGCCGGTGGCCCGGCCCTTGGGCGGGAACTCAGCGAACGCAGTCACCTTGACGCTGGCCGCCGACGCGCCGGGCAGCGCGCCCGCGCGGCCCGCGACGGTCACGACGACGTCGGTGTCGGCGCTGGTGTCGGCGTTGGTGTCGGGGGCGCCCGGGGCGCCGGGGGCGCCCGGGCCGAGCGCGCCGAACCAGACGACCGAGGCGTGGTCGGCCAGCCGGATGCCGGCCATGCCGCCGGCCGGGCGGCCCTGCGGGCGCACCGACGCGGCAGGGAACCGCAGCAGCTGGGCGTCGCTGGTGACGAACACCAGCTCGGCATCCTCGCCGGCGAGCTGGACCGCGCCGACCACGCGGTCGCCGTCCTTCAGGGCGATCAGCTCGAACTCGTCCCTGTTGGCCGGGTAGTCAGGGACCACGCGCTTGACCACGCCCTCGGCGGTGCCGAGCGCCACCCCCGCGTCCGGCGCGTCCAGGTTGGCCAGGGCGAGGACCGTCTCGCCGCGGTCGAGCGTCGTCACGAACTCGGTGACGGGGTGGCCGCCGGACAGGGAGGGTGCCGAGTCGTTCGGCGGGAGGGCCGGGATCTCCAGGACGCTGAGCCGGATCATCCGCCCAGCCGAGGTGACAACGCCGATCGTGCCGCGGGCGGTCGCGGAGACCGCCGATGCGACGATGTCGTGGGCGGCGCGATCGGGCGGGGCCGCGGGAGACGCCAGGGATCGTTCGGTATCAGGAGAAGAGGAGGGGAAGCGGGCCAGCAGGCCGGTCGCGGACAGCACCACGACGCACGGGTCGTCGGCGACCTCGAGCGGGACAGCGGCGTTCACCGGCGCGCCGCCTTCGAGCAGCAGCGTGCGGCGCGGCGTGCCGAACTTCTTCGCAAGCTCGGCCATCTCGCCGCTGACGAGCTCGCGGAGCCTGTCGCCTGATTCCAGGATCTGCGTCAGTTCGGCGATCTCGGCGCGCAGCGTTTCCTGCTCGCGCTCGAGCTCCAGCCGGTCGTACCTGGTCAGGCGGCGCAGCGGGGTGTCGAGGATGTACTGCGCCTGGACCTCGGACAGGTCGAAGATCTCGGTCAGGCGGCGCTTGGCGTCTGCGGCGTCGTCGCTGGTGCGGATGACCTGGATCACCTCGTCGATGTTGAGCAGCGCGATGAGGATGCCGTCGACCAGGTGCAGGCGTTCCTCGCGCCTGCGCCTGCGGTACTCGCTGCGCCTGCGGGTCACCCCCAGGCGATGGTCGACCCAGATGGCCAGCAGCTCTTTCAGGCCGAGCGCCCGCGGCTGGCCGTCGACGAGGGCGACGTTGTTGATCCCGAACGTCTCCTCCATCGGCGTGAGCCGGTACAGCTCGCCGAGGATGGCCTCGGCGTTGAAGCCGCTGCGCACCTCGATCACCAGCTGCAGACCGCGGTGGCGGCCGGTGAGATCCTTCAGGTCGGAGATGCCGGTGATCTTCTTGGCCTGGACGAGGTCCTTGATGCGGGCGATGACCTTTTCCGGGCCGATGCCGTACGGGAGTTCGGTGACGACGATGCCGGTCTTGCGGGGGCTCAGCTGCTCGACCTTCGCGGTGGCGCGGGTGCGGAAGATGCCGCGGCCGGTCTCGTAGGCCTCGCGGATGCCGTCCAGGCCGACGATCTGGCCGCCGGTGGGCAGGTCAGGGCCCGGGACGAAGCGCATGAGCTGGTCCAGCGTGGCGTCCGGGTGGGCCAGCAGGTGCCGGGCGGCGGTGATGACCTCGGACAGGTTGTGCGGCGCCATGTTGGTGGCCATCCCGACGGCGATGCCGGAGGTGCCGTTGACCAGCAGGTTCGGGATGCCGGCCGGGAGGACATCCGGCTGCTGTTCGGTGCCGTCGTAGTTCGGGATGAAGTCGACCGTGTCCTCGCCGATGTCGGCGACCATCTCGATGGCGGCCTGGGTGAGCCGGCACTCGGTGTACCGGTAGGCGGCGGGGGCGTCGTCGCCGCCCAGGGAGCCGAAGTTGCCGTGGCCGTCGACGAGCGGCAGCCGCATCGCCCACGGCTGGGCCATGCGCACGAGGGCGTCGTAGATGGCGGTGTCCCCGTGCGGGTGCAGGCGACCCATGACCGCGCCGACCACCTGGGCGCACTTGACGTGCCCGCGGTCCGGCCGCAGGCCCATCTCGCTCATCAGGTAGAGGATTCGCCGCTGGACCGGCTTCAGGCCGTCCCTGGCGTCCGGCAGCGCGCGCTGGTAGATGACGCTGTAGGCGTACTCCAGGTAGCTGCCGCGCATCTCCTCGGCGACATCGATGTCGAGGATGTTCTCTTCGAACTCTTCGGGAGGAGGCGTGGTCGCCCCGCCGCGTCGTGCTGGCATGGGGTCAATTCTGCCCTGTGCGCGGGTGAAAGGGCGGGTACGGCGCGGGCGCGGGCGCGGCGCGTGTCAGGGCTTGCTGGCGGGCCGGGCCAGGGGGTGGGTGAGCGCCGGGGTGGCGGGCCGCGATGGGCCGTTGGCGCTGGGGCCCCCTTGGGCCGTTGGCGCTTGGGCCCCCTTGGGCCGTTGGCGCTTGGGCCCCCTTGGGCCGTTGGCGCAATCAGCCCAATCTATTTGGGCCAGCTACGCCAACGGCCGGACGGCTGGGGGGTGGCGCCGGCGGCGAGGACGCGGCTTTGACAGAGGTCTATGACATCGTGTGGCCATGCCAAAACAATCTGGATATGACAAGGCTCTCTTGGCTCGCATGACCGCCGAGCAGCACCAGATCATCACGCGGGCGCAGGCCATCACGTGCGGCCTGCCGCACAGCACGATCGACTACAAGATCCGTTCAGGCGGGCCGTGGCAGCCACTGCTGCCGGGCGTCTATCTGACAGTCACAGGGACAGCCACGCAGGAGCATCGGGAGACCGCCGCCGTCCTGTACGCGGGGCCGAAGAGCGTGATCACCGGGCCATGCGCGGTCAGGCGCCACCGGCTGCGCTCACCGGGGCCCAACAGCGTGGACGTCCTGGTGCCGCCGGGCGTGCGACGCCAGGACGCGGACTTCGTCCGGCTGCACCGGACAGGGCGGATGCCGAGGACGTGGTTCGCTACCGGCCCGGTCCGGTTCGCCGAAGTCCCGCGCGCCGTCGCGGACGCCGCGCGTCAGTTCAGCACCTATGAAGACGCGCGCTCGGTCATCTACGAGGCCGTGCAACGGCGCGCTTGCACAGTGGGCCAGCTGATCACTGAGTTGAACGAAGGCCCATCGAACCGCACCTCGCTGTTCCGGGCGGTACTGACGGAGGTTATCGATGGGGTCAGGTCCGGCGCTGAGGCGGACTTCAGGCTGCTGCTCACACGGAGCCGGGTGCCAGAGCCGATGTACAACGCGAAACTGTACACACTTGATGAAATCTTTATCGCGATGGTCGACGCCTGGTGGGGCGAAGCGGGAGTGGCCGCGGAAGTCGACTCACGCGCGTACCACCTGTCACCGGCCGCTCAGGACAGGGACCGGAATCGCCATGACATGCTGATCGCGTACGGAGTGTTCCCGCTTCACTTCTCACCCCGCCGGATCAAGCATGAAGGCGAAGGGGTAGCCGCCGAAATAGCGGCGGCGATCGCCAACGGCCTGCAGCGGCCACGACTGCCAATCGTGGCACTTCCGGTGGACGGCGACCGGGACGACGGCACTGGCTCGTGGTGGCCCCCGGCTCCCATGCCAGCGCTCTCGCCGCGTTGAGGCCCGTTGGGCGCGTGACCAGGGCTAGTCGCTCGCCGAAGGATCCGGGCCGATGGCACATGTGGCCCGATAGAGCCGGGCCAATGGCGCAGCTGGCCCGGACGGATCCGTTGCAGAGATGGCTCCGGACCGCGGCGGTCACCGGGTTCAGGTGTCGATGCGGGAGGGGTCTAGCTCGGCGGCGCCGCCGATGATGAAGTCGCGGCGCGGGGCGACGTCGGTGCCCATGAGCAGGTTAAAAATGTCCGCGGCTGCCGCGGCGTCCTCGATCCTGATCCGGCGCAGCGTGCGGTGCCGTGGGTTCATGGTGGTGTCCGCCAGCTGATCGGCGTCCATCTCGCCGAGCCCCTTGTAGCGCTGCACGGGCTCCTTCCAGCGCTGGCCGCGACGCTCCAGCTCCAGCAGCGTGCGGTGCAGTTCGGAGTCGGAGTAGGTGTACACGTACTTCTGCTGGCCCTTGCGCGGGCCGGTCAGCTCGATCCGGTGCAGCGGCGGGACGGCGGAGAACACCCGCCCCGCCTCGAGCATCGGCCGCAGGTAGCGGTGGAAGAGGGTGAGCAGGAGGGTTCTGATGTGCGCGCCGTCCACGTCCGCGTCGGCCAGGAAGATGATCCGCTGGTAGCGCGCCGAGTCCAGGTCGAAGGAGCTGCCCGAGCCCGCGCCTATCACCTGGATGATCGAGGCGCACTCGGCGTTCTTGAGCATGTCGGCCAGGCTGGACTTCTGCACGTTGAGGATCTTGCCGCGGATCGGCAGCAGCGCCTGGAATTCGGAGTCGCGCGCCAGCTTCGCGGTGCCGAGCGCCGAATCGCCCTCGACGATGAACAGCTCGCTGCGGTCGTCGGCGGACCGGCAGTCGACCAGCTTGGCCGGCAGGCTCGAGCTGGCCAGCGCGGACTTGCGGCGCTGGTTCTCCCGGTGCTCGCGGGCCGCGATCCGCGCCCTGGCGGTGCCGGCGACCTTGTCGAGCACCGCTCTGGCCTGCTGCTTCGCGCCGCGCGGCGGGTTCTCGAAGTACTGCCTGAGCTTCGTGGAAACGACCTGGCTCACGATCCGGGTTGCGGCCGGCGTGCCGAGGACCTCCTTGGTCTGGCCCTCGAACTGCGGCTCGGGCAGCCGGACGGAGACGATCGCGGTCAGTCCTTCGAGCACGTCCTCCTTGGTGACCGGCTCGTCGCCGTTCTTCAGCAGCCGGGCAGCGCGCAGCTGGTCGTTGAGCGTGCGGACCAGGGCGCGGTCGAAGCCCGTGACGTGCGTGCCGTGGTGCGGGGTGGCGATCACGTTGACGAACGAGCGGGTGGTGGTGTCGTAGCCGGTCCCCCACTGGATCGCCACGTCGACGTCGAGTGTGCGCTCCACCTCGGTCGGCGTCAGGTGCCCGCGGTCATCGAGCACGGGCACCGTCTCGGTGAACGTGCCGTCGCCCGTGAGCCGGATGACGTCGGTGATTTTCTCGCTCGTGGCCAAGTGGTCGCAGAACTGGCTGATGCCGCCGGCGAAACGGAATTCGGCCTCTCTGACGGCCTCGCCATGCTCGGCGTTCTCGGCGTTGTCCGCTCGTTCGGCGCGAACGGCGATCGTCAGGCCCGACACCAGGTAGGCGGTCTGCCTGGCCCGCTCGGTGAGGCTGTCGTAGCTGAAGGTGGCGTCGCGCAGGAACACCTGTCGGTCCGGCCAGAACCGGATCCGGGTGCCAGTCTTGTTCTTCGCGACCCGCCCCACCTGGCGCAGCCCGGATCGCCTGGTGAACTCGGCGTCCGGGCCGTCGGCGGCGAACTCGCCGGCCACGCCCCGGTGGAAGCTGGTCGTCCAGGTGTGCCCTTCCCTGTCGACCTCGATGTCCAGCCGGACGGCGAGCGCATTGACGACACTCGCGCCGACGCCGTGCAGGCCGCCGGAGGCCGTATAGGAGCCGCCGCCGAACTTCCCGCCCGCGTGCAGCCGGGTCATCACCAGCTCTACTCCGGACAGCTTGGTCTTGCGCTCGGTGTCGACAGGGATGCCGCGGCCGTTGTCCCGAATCTCGGCCGACCCGTCCGCGTACAGGATGACGTCGACCCGCGTGCAGTATCCGGACATCGCCTCGTCGACCGCGTTGTCGAAGATCTCCCACAGACAGTGCTGCAGGCCCCGGCCGTCGGTCGAGCCGATGTACATGCCCGGCCGCTTGCGGACAGCCTCTAGGCCCTCGAGCACCGACAGGTGCCTGGCGGTGTACGAGTCG
>NZ_JASIAL010000305.1:0-13053 GCF_030042015.1 Trebonia sp.
CCGACCCGTCCGCGTACAGGATGACGTCGACCCGCGTGCAGTATCCGGACATCGCCTCGTCGACCGCGTTGTCGAAGATCTCCCACAGACAGTGCTGCAGGCCCCGGCCGTCGGTCGAGCCGATGTACATGCCCGGCCGCTTGCGGACAGCCTCTAGGCCCTCGAGCACCGACAGGTGCCTGGCGGTGTACGAGTCGGCCGGGGCGGCCAGGGCGCCCCGGGCGCCAGGGGCACCTGGGGTGGCGGCAGGTTCCGCGGGCGCCCGAACGGCGTCGGTGAGCGGGGGCACGGGCGGCGTCTCCTCTCGAAAGCACGGGCGGCACGCGGGGGGCTGCCTCACTCGAAGCGTAGCGTCCCGCGGCGGGTGGGGGCGCGCTGCCACGCCGCTGCCGGGCGGGGGATAGTTGCGACCAAATGTGTCACGATGCGCGCCAGGGGGTATGAAGCACACGAACCGCACGGGTATCTCGCCGGTGACTACCCGCACGGTGGTGTCGTCACCGGGTATCGCGCCAGCGCTGGCAGGGTCGGCAAAGGTTGGTCACGCGATCAGATGCGGCTTTTTTCGCTTGTGGCGTACACCACTCGGCTAGGGGAAGCCTGAGGCCGGAGAATGTGTTGTGCTGTCCTGTAAGGCAGGAGCCAGCCGGACGCAGCAGCCGGAGGCACGAGACGAGGAAGGCGACGTGACCGGAGCTATAGCCCCCACCAAGCCGCTGACCGCCCTGGATCTTTGCGATCGCTGCGGCGCCCAGGCATACGTCCGCGTCCTGCTCCCGAACTCGGGTGAGCTGCTCTTCTGCGCCCATCATGGCAGGGAACACGCTGAGGCTCTGGCCAAGGTCGCCGTCGACATCCAGGACGAGACCCAGCGCCTGACCAGCCAGGAGAACTGACCCGGCCGCGCACAGACTTCGCAGCACAAAAGGCTTCACAGATCAATATAGGCGCCGCACGGGGCGCCGCGGCGCTAGGGCGCTGCGGCGCCCGTGACGTTTGTTAAGCACGGGACCACAGCATGCGCGCCGGGCGCCGACGGGCGGTTGGCTCGCCGACAGGAACTGGGTCATTGGCGCACCTGACCCAATAGAGCCGGGCCGTTGGCGTGACTGGCCCAATGCGCGGGCCTGGCAGGCTGTGACGGCTGGTTCCCGTGGGGTGCGGGCGGCGGTAGGGGGACCTTGGCCTAGTCCAGGTAGTCGCGCAGCACCTGGGACCGGGACGGGTGGCGCAGCTTCGACATCGTCTTCGACTCGATCTGCCGGATCCGCTCCCGGGTGACGCCGTAGACCTTGCCGATCTCGTCCAGCGTCTTCGGCTGGCCGTCGGTGAGGCCGAACCGCATCGAGACCACGCCCGCCTCGCGCTCCGAGAGCGTGTCGAGCACCGAGTGGAGCTGCTCCTGCAGCAGCGTGAACGAGACCGCCTCGCCCGGCTGGATCGCCTCGGAGTCCTCGATCAGGTCGCCGAACTCGCTGTCTCCGTCCTCGCCGAGCGGGGTGTGCAGCGAGATCGGCTCGCGGCCGTACTTCTGCACCTCGACGACCTTCTCGGGAGTCATGTCCAGCTCGATGGCCAGCTCCTCCGGCGTCGGCTCACGGCCGAGGTCCTGCAGCATCTGCCGCTGTACCCGGGCCAGCTTGTTGATGACCTCGACCATGTGCACGGGGATGCGGATCGTGCGCGCCTGGTCCGCCATCGCCCTGGTGATGGCCTGCCTGATCCACCAGGTGGCGTACGTGGAGAACTTGTAGCCCTTGGTGTAGTCGAACTTCTCCACGGCCCGGATCAGGCCGAGGTTGCCCTCCTGGATCAGGTCGAGGAAAAGCATCCCGCGGCCGGTGTACCGCTTGGCCAGGCTGACGACCAGCCGGAGGTTCGCCTCGAGCAGGTGGTTCTTCGCGCGCCGGCCGTCCTCGGCGATCCACTCCAGGTCGATGCGCTGATCAGGGGACAGCCCGCTGCCCTCGGCGAGCTTCTCCTCGGCGAACAGGCCGGCCTCGATCCGCTTGGCGAGCTCCACCTCCTGCTCGGCGTTGAGCAGCGGCACTTTCCCGATCTGCTTGAGGTAGTCCTTGACCGGATCCGCGGTCGCGCCCGCGACCGCCACCTGGGCGGCCGGCAGGTCGTCGTCATCGTCGCCGAAGACGAAGATCTCGTCGTCGCCAACCTCGCCGGCTACCTTGCCGTCAGGGTCCGCGGCCCCGTCCGAATCGGCAGCCGCCCCGGCGTCCACGTCCGGATCGTCGGTGAGCACCTCGTCGGCCAGGTCGGCGTCCGGCAGCTCGGCATCGGGCGAGTCGGCGATCTCCAGGTCCGCGCCGAGCGCGTCGCCGAGGTCGTCGTCGAATTGGTCGTCGAAGTCCTCGAGGTCGACCTCCTCGTCGAGGTCCGCGTCCTCATCGTCATCGTCGAGGTCCACGACCGCCAGGTCGACGGGGAGGTCCTGCGGGGGTACGGCCGCGAGTTCGTCGCGGCCCTTGGCCGCGGCCGCGTGGCTGCCCGCGCCCGCGAGACCGTTGCCCGATACGGGAGCGGCCTGAGCCTGCTCCTGCGCAGCGCCCTCGGTCGTCGTGTCATCGGCCACCCGCGAGTCCCGGCCCGCGGAACCGGCCGGCCGGGAGCGCTTGCGCGCCGCGGAATTGGCAGCGCTCACCACCACGGTCACCTCTTCCTTCGCTGGGTAGCTCGGCTGAGCTGCGTACGCATAGCGATAATCGGGCCCTCCCGCGAGGGTCTTGACGCCTGGACCGTGCCAGGAAGCGGGCTTCCCGCCTGTCTTGGGAATTTAAACAGCAACCCGCCCGCCTCCTCCTTCAGTCCACCATAGGCGGCAAGTGGGAGTGCCTTGTACACATCGGCGTGCACATCGGCGCCTGCGCCGGCGCCCACGCCGGCGGTCACCGCGTCCCCCGCCGGTGCCCTGGCGGGCCGCCTGCCGCTGGCGGGTCGTACGCCGCTGACGGGCCGCCTGCCGCTGGCGGGCCGTACGCCGGCCTCTCTGCCGCAAGGCCCGCCGGAACGTGCATGACGAGCACGGTCACGTCGTCATCCTGTTCATGGCCGGCGAGCATATGGTCAAGCAAGTACTGAAGCAACAGGCCGGGGACGCTCAGCAGCTCGTCGGTGGCGCCGGCGGCGACCCGGACCAGCTCGTCAAGCCCGGCGTCGAGGCCGCGCATCCGGTTTTCCACCAGCCCGTCGGAGTAGAAGACCGCGGTGCTGCCCGGCGGCAGCCGGAACGCGTGCTGCCTGCGCGGGCTCGCCCAGCCGAGCGGCGTGCCCGCCTCGGCCTGGTCGAGCACGGGCGGCGCGCCCGGGGTGAGCAGCAGCGTGGGCAGGTGGCCGGCGTTCCCGGCCTGGCCCTCGCCGGTGTCCGGGTCGATGACCAGGTAGGAGACCGTGGTGACCTGCTCCTCGAGCTCGGTCGCGCTGAACAGCCGGTCCAGCCCGGCGAGCACCGCCGCGGGGCGCGGGTCGGTCAGCGCCAGGGCGCGCAGCGCGTTGCGCACCCGGCCCATGCCCGCCGCGGCCTGCAGCCCCTTGCCCATGACGTCGCCGACCGTGACCGCCAGCCGCCGGTCCGGCAGCCAGAACACGTCATACCAGTCGCCGCCGATCTCCATGTTCCGCGTCACCGGCAGGTACCTGGCATCGAGCACCAGGCCCGGCACGGTCGGCAGCTTGTCAGGCAGCAGGCTGCGCTGCAGCGTCTCGGCGGTGGCGTGCTCCCGCTCGTACATCGCGGCCCGCTCGACGGCCAGCGCGCACTGGCCGGCCAGCGCCTCAAGGAAGACCCGCTCTTCCTCGGTGATCCGCCGCGGCCTGCTGAAGGAGAACCGCAGCGCGCCGAGCGGAGCGCCCGCCGCGAGCAGCGGCAGGCTGACCCAGGACCGCTCGTCGCCGGTGTCCTCCATCCGGTGCCCGCCGTCGGCGGTGTCCGCGGTGTCCGCGAACTGCCTGCGCAGCTCCTCGGGGTCGTGGATGAGCACGGGGCGGCGGGTCGCGATCGCCCGCGTCATCACGCTCGGCGTGTCCAGGGTCAGCCGCTTGCCGACTGAGTCCGGCCCGACGGGCGCGAGCCCGTCGGGGTTGACCACCCGCAGCCGCAGGGTCTCGGCGTCGAGCAGGGCCACCGCCGAGCGCAGCGCCCCGATCGCGGTGCGGCCCACCTCGGTGATCACCTCGACCACCTGCTCCACGGTCAGCGCCTCGGCGAGCATCGACGTCGCCTGCTGCAGCCGGGCGGTGCGCAGCGCCGCCGCGGACAGCTGTTCGGTCAGCCGGCTGCGCATCTCCTCGGCCTCGCGCTGGCTTGTCACGTCGGTGATGGCACCGACCCACTCGGCGACCTTGCCGTCCCGTTCGATCGGCACGGCGCGCACGTCGTAGTGCCGGTACGCGCCGCCCCTTGTCCGCATCCGGAACCGGTCGTCGAAGATCCGCCCGGTGCGCAGGCACTCCCGCCAGTCGCGCTCCACGCGCTCGCGGTCTTCTGGGTGGATCGAGTCCAGCCACCCGCTGCCGAGGAACTCCTCGGGGGACTGCCCGGTGATCCACCGCCATTCGGCGGAATCCTCGAGCATCTCCCCGTCCGCCGAGGCGACCCAGATGACCTGGGCGCCGCCCTGTGCCAGCGCCCGGTACCGCTCTTCGCTGCGGCGCAGCGCCTCCTCGGTGCCCAGCCCGAGCCCGTCGGCGACGACGATGAGGCCCGCGCCGCTCAGCACGCCGTCCGGCCCGTGCACGGGGAACCAGTGGAACGAGCGCGGCCCGGTCATCGCCTCGCCGGCGGAGCCGGCCTCCCCGGTTGAACCGGCCTCGGCCGACGCCCCCGCCGACCCCGGCGCCCCCGGCGCCCCGGACGCCCCCGCCGCTCCCGACGCGAACATCTCCGTGGCCGGGCGGTCCTCGCCGAGCACCCGCGCGAGCGCGGCCTCGGCCCGGGCGGCGTCGACGGCGGGCCACACCGCGGCGATCGGCTGCCCGGCGAAATCGGCCTCGTCGTGGCCGTACATCCGGGCGAGCGCGGGGTTGACCCAGACGAAGCGCATGTCGGTGCCGAGGAAGGCGATGCCGGCGGGCGCGCCGCGCAGCACGGCATCCGGGAGCCAGGACTCGAACTCGTCCAACCCGGCCTCCCGCTGCTTTGGCACGGAGGTGTCAGCGCTCACCTGAGCTCCTCACCTTCCGTGCAGGCGCCTGCCACTGGCGGCTCCTTCCAGCCTCCACCTGCCAGCACGCGCGCCGCCTCGCCCGGCGCCCGGCGGCGGTCCGCCGGCAGCGCGGTTCGCCACCGCCCGCACAGCGACCGTTCAGAACAAGCGTGCCACAATCCGGGTACCGATGCTGCCAGCTAGTCGCAGGTAAGACCGGTCATTTGAGGCCGGCCGCGATCCGGCAGGCACCGGCAGCGCGACACGGCCGGGATCACCGCCATCTCCGGACACACGGATGGCGGCATAGGTAAATTCTCTGCAAGGGGAGGAAATGCTTCCCCCGCCGGCCCCGCCACGACGGGCAGCGGGGCGTAGCGTAGCGCCCGCGTGTCCAGATCTGAGAGGCTATCAGGGTGAGCCCGCCGAGCCGACGTCGCAGCCACGCGCGCAGCGTCCAGCCACCGAACGCGCTGTTCCGCGAGATCCTGCACGCGGCGCGAGAGCTGCTGGCGGTGCGCAGCCCGCTGGACGCGGAGCTCATGGTCAGCGAACTGCTCGGCACCTGGTGGGCGCAGCGGCACCGCAGCGCGGGCGGGGCCGGCGTGGAGCAAGTGGTCGGCGAGGGACTGGTCGAGTACGCCGCCGGGCAGCCCTCCCCCGCGGCCCTCGCGCTGCTTTCCGGGATAGCCTGCCTCGGCACGCCGCGACAGGCCGTCGCGGCCGAGCAGGCCGCGATCGCGATGATGGACAGCGGGGTCAAGGCGCCCGGCTGGGCGGACCACCTGGGCGCGGTGGCGCCCGCCGAATGCTACGTGAACCACGACGAGTGGGGCGACCAGGACGAGATCGTCTGCGTCTTCAGCTACGCGGGGGAGGAATCCCACGCGCTCGTGTGCATGGTGGACTACAACGCCGGCGGCATGATGCGGGACGGCTGGGTCACCTCCCGCGTGGACAAGCTGCTCGAGCACTGCAGGCAGGCGTCCGCCGCGAGGACGGACGCAAGGACGGAAGCCGGGACCGACGCAAGGACGGACGCCGGGTCGGACGCCAAGCCGGAGGCCGCGGCGCACATCGGCGCGCACGCCAGGAGGGAGGACGGCTTCAGGCAGCTCGAACCGCAGCAGGCCAGGAAGGTGCTGCAGGCCGCGCTCGACGCCACCGACGCCGCCGAGGACCCGCCGGTGAGCGATTCCTTCGCCTCCTACCACGCGTTCATCCGTGCGCGCATCCGCGCGCTGCCGCCGGCCGCGGGCCGGGCGCTGCTCGCCAGGCGCGCCTGGTCGCGAGAGCGCCGGGCGCTGCTTGCCGCCGAATTCCTCGCCTCCGACGAGGCCGAAGACCTGTCGGACAGGCAGGCGGCCAGCCGCTGCGTCGACCGCATCATCGACTTCGGGTGCGACCAGGACAGCGGCCGGCCGCTGCGGATGAGCCCGGTCAAGGTGCAGAACTTCCTGCTCAGCTGGCTGCCGCGCAAGGTCATGCTGTCCTCGGCCGACCAGGACGCGATGCCGCACGCGCTGGCGTCCTGGGTCCGCTGGGCGGGCCGCCAGTGCGGCCAGTCCAGCGGCGCCATCGGCCAGACCCTGGAGACCGTCTTCGACTCGATGAGCACGTTCTCGCGGATCTACCGGGATCCCGCGGAGTTCGGCCTTGACGAGAAGCTGGTGGCCAGGCTGCTGCCCGACTCCGACCTCGAGGCGCTGCCGCGGCGCGCGTTCGCGTTCCCTGTGCTCGAGGGCAAGTACGGGGGCGTCGACCTGTCCAGGCTGGACCCGGCCAACCCCGCCGACCGGCGGCTGCTGCTCGCCGCCGACCACGACACGAAGACCGGCAGCCCGAGCGCGGCGGGCGTCGGCCGCCACATCGACAGCCACCTGGCGATAGCCGACCGGCTGTGGCGCGGCTCGCCGCCGGCGCTCTGGGATGCCGCGCAGCGGCTGCTCGACGCGGGCGAGGACCGGCATCTGGTGCTGCACGCGCTCATGGAGGTGCTCGAGGCAGCCGACGGCGACGAGGCCGCGTTCGAGGCCGCGCTGCACGAGCTCGCGACGGGCCTGAGCGGCGAAGACACGGGCGGCGAGGACTTGCGACCCTAGGGAGCGGCGGAGGCTGGGGAGGCGGCCGGGATCGTTCGGTATCTCCTAATGCGGCCCCCCGCCTGGCTTGAATCCCCCGCCCCCGGGGGTCTCGATCACGAACACATCACCAGCCTCAAGCCGCACCGAGTCGCAGCCGGCCATCGGCGTCACCGAGCCGTCCGCGCGCTCCACCCAGTGGCGGCCGAGCGCGCCCGGGCCGCCCCCGGCCATGCCGAACGCGGGCACCCGCCGGTGCCCGGCCAGCGTCGTCACCGTCATCGGCTCGAGGAACCGCAGCCGCCTGACCCCGCCGTCGCCGCCGCGCCACCGGCCGGCGCCGCCGCTCCCCCGGCGGATCGCGTACGACTCCAGGCGGACCGGGTAGCGCCACTCAAGCACCTCGGGGTCGGTCAGCCGCGAGTTGGTCATCTTCGTCTGCACCACGTCGGTGCCATCGAACCCCTCGCCCGCCCCGGAGCCGCTCGCCACAGTCTCGTAATACTGGTACCGCTCGTTGCCGAACGTCACGTTGTTCATCGTCCCTGACCCCTCCGCGAGCACGCCGAGCGCGCCGTACAGCGCGCCGGTGACCGCCTGGCTTGTCTCGACGTTGCCCGCGGCGACCGCGGCCGGGTACCGCGGCGACAGCATCGTGCCCGGGGGGATCAGCACGGTGAGCGGCTGCAGGCAGCCGGCGTTAAGCGGGATGTCCTTGCCGACCAGGGTGCGGAACACGTAAAGCACCGCCGCCATCGCCACGCTGGACGGTGCGTTGAAGTTGCCCGCCAGCTGGGCGGACGTGCCGGTGAAGTCGATCGTCGCGGTCCTGTCGGCGTGGTCGACGGCGATCCTTACCCGGATCGTCGCGCCGTTGTCGAGCTCGTAGCTGAACTCCCCGTCGCTGAGCGTGCTGATCGCCGTGCGGACCGCCTCGGCGGCGTTGTCCTGGACGTGGCCCATGTAGGCGGTCACCACGTCCAGGCCGTAGTAGCCGGCCATCTTGTGCAGCTCCGCGCTGCCCTTCTCGTTGGCCGCGACCTGCGCCCGCAGGTCCGCGAGGTTGGTCCGGGGGTCGCGGGACGGGTATTCGGCGCCGGCCAGCAGGTCGATGGTCGCCGCTTCGCGCAGCCGGCCGTGCTCGACGAGGAGCCAGTTGTCGATCAGCACGCCTTCTTCCGCCACGCGCGTGCTGGTCGCGGGCATGGACCCAGGGGAAATCCCGCCGATCTCGGCGTGGTGGCCGCGGGAGGCGACGTAGAACGTGGGCGTCCGGGGTGCGGCTTCGGCCGCGTCGGCCGCGTCGGCCGCTGCGCCGGGCGCTGGGTCGGCCGCCGGGTCGGGCACGAAGACGGGAGTGACCACCGTGACGTCGGGGAGGTGGGTGCCGCCGTGGTACGGGTCGTTCAGCACGTAGACATCGCCCGGCTTCATGCGGCCCCTGTTGCGGCTGATCACCATCTTGATGGATTCGCCCATCGAGCCGAGGTGCACCGGGATGTGCGGCGCGTTCGCGATCAGGCCGCCGTCGGCGTCGAAGATCGCGCAGGAGAAGTCCAGCCGCTCCTTGATGTTCACCGAGTGCGCGGTGGACTGCAGCCGCACGCCCATCTGCTCGGCGACCGACATGAACAGGTTGCTGAAGATCTCGAGCAGCACCGGGTCCGCCCGCGTGCTCACCGCCGGGTTGGCCGCGCCGGGCCGCGGCGCCGTCCGGGTGAGGAGCAGGTCGCGCGCGCCGGTCACCGACGCCCGCCAGCCGGGCTCGACCACGGTCGTCGCCAGGTCCTCGGCGAGGATCGCCGGGCCGTCCACGGCCTGGCCCGGCGCGAGCTGGTGCCGCTGGAACAGCGGGACCCGCGCCCACTGCCCGGCCGTGAACAGGCGCACGTATTCGGCGGGCCGGGGCTCTCCTGTCTCGTCCGAACGGGCCGGGGTGACCGGGGAGGCGTCCGGTGACTGAGCGGCGTGCGCGGCGCCGGTGGTGGCTGCCCCGGTGGCCGCGTCAGGGACGTCGGTGGGGTCCGCGCGGTCCGCGGCGCTGGCTACCTCGACGGAGACCGCCTCGACCACGATCGGCCTGTCCGGCATGAGGAAGGAGAACCGGCGGCGGTAGGCGGCCTCGAACGCCCGCGTCATCTCGGCGGCGTCGCCGAACGCGACGGGGATCGGCGTATCGGTGCCGTCGTAGCGCAGGTGGGCGCGGCGCACCACGCGGACCGCGTCCTGCGGCACGCCCTGGGCGGCCAGCTCCGCGCGTGCGGCCTCCTCCAGCGGGCGCAGCACCGTGTCCGGCAGGCGGGCCGCCAGGCCGGCATCCAGCGGCGCCTCGACGGCGGTCTCCCGCATCGCGAGCACGTCGGCGAGGCCGAGGCCGTACGCGGCGAGCACGCCGGCCAGCGGGTGGATGAGGACGCTGGTCATGCCGAGCGCGTCGGCCACCGCGCAGGCGTGCTGGCCGCCCGCGCCGCCGAAGGTGGACAGCACGTACCTGGTGATGTCGTAACCGCGCTGCACGGAGATCTTCTTGATCGCGTTCGCCATGTTCTGCACGGCGATCTGCAGAAAGCCGGCGGCGACCTGCTCCGGTGCGCGCCGGTCGCCCGTCCGTCGCGTGATCGTCGCGGCCAGCTCGCCGAACAGCCGCCTGGTGGCGCCCGCGTCGAGCGGCCTGTCGCCGCGGTCGCCGAAGACCCGGGGGAAGTAGCCCGGCTGGATCCGGCCGAGCAGCACGTTCGCGTCGGTCACGGTCAGCGGCCCGCCGTGTCCGTAGCAGGCCGGTCCCGGGTAGGCGCCCGCCGAGTCCGGCCCGACCCGGTACCGGCCGCCCTCGACGTGCAGGATCGACCCGCCGCCGGCCGCGACCGTGTGGATGGACAGCATGGGCGCGCGCATCCGGACCCCGGCGACTTCGGTCTCGTACTGCCGCTCGAACTCGCCCGCGTAGTGCGAGACGTCCGTGGACGTGCCGCCCATGTCGAAGCCGATCACCCGGCCGAAGCCGGCCGCCGCGGCGGTGCGCGCCATCCCCACGATCCCGCCGGCCGGCCCGGACAGGATCGAGTCCTTGCCCCGGAAGCTCGCCGCGCTTGTCAGGCCGCCGTTGGACTGCATGAACAGCACGCGCACCCCGGACAGCTGCGCGGCCACCTCCTCGACGTACCGGCGCAGCACGGGGGACAGGTAGGCGTCGGCCACCGTGGTGTCGCCGCGGGAGACGAGCCGCATCAGCGGGCTGGCCTGGTGCGACTCGCTGACCTGGGTGAACCCGATCTTCCTGGCGATCGCGCCGATCCGCGCCTCGTGTGCCGGGTAGCGGTAGCCGTGCATGCACAGCACGGCGGCGGCGCGGAAGCCGTCGTCGTAGGCCCTGGCCAGCTCGCGTTCGGCGTGCGCCTCGTCCAGCGGGCGGACCAGCTCGCCGCGGGCGCCGACCCGCTCAGGGACCTCGATCACCCGCTCGTACAGCTGCCCGGGCAGCACGATGTGCCTGTCGAAGATGCGCGGCCTGTTCTGGTAGGCGATCCGCAGCGCGTCACCGAACCCTTCGGTGACGACGAGCACGCACCGCTCGCCCGTGCGCTCGAGCAGCGCGTTGGTGGCCACCGTGGTGCCGAGCCGGACCGTGCCGATGCGGTCCGCAGGGACCGGCTCGCCGGGCGGCACGCGCAGGAGTTCGCGGATCCCCGCCACGGCGGCGTCGCCGTAGGCGGGGCTGACCGACAGCAGCTTGTGCGCCACCAGCGACCCGTCGGGGCGCCGGGCGACCACATCGGTGAACGTGCCGCCCCGGTCGATCCAGAAGTCCCAACGGCCGCTCACCGGGTAAGCCTAACCCGGCCAGGCCGGGCAGGCGGACTGGCGGTGGGGCCCGCCGCGCCAATAGGTTCGTTGTTGTGGGCCCCAGCGCCAGGCGCGGGTCAGGCGGAGCCCTGGCCCGCCAGCTCCGCGTAGGCGGCCCGCACGTCGTCCTCGGTCAGCGTGGTGAGGTCCGCGGCGGTCGCCGCCTCGCCGAGCCGGACGACCCGCACGTCACGGAAGGCGCACGCCCGCTCGAACAGCGACCGGGCGAACCGGCCGTTGCCGAGCTCGTCGATCCGGCCGGAGCTGACCGCGCGGGCGAAGATCTGGTCGAGCACCCGCTGCGCGGCCTGCTCGAACACGTCGCCGGCCTGCTCAGCGTGCAGCACCGCGATCTGCGACAGGTCCGCGGCCGTGTAGCTGGGGAACGTCACCCGGATGCTGAACCGGGACGCCAGGCCCGGGTTGCTGCGCAGGAACCTGTCCATGTCGGCCGTGTACCCGGCAAGCACGATCACCAGCCGCTCCCGGTCGTCTTCGGCCCGCTTGAGCAGGGTCTGCACCGCCTCAGAGCCGAACGCGTCGCCGCCCGAGTAGCCGACGTTGTGCAGCGAGTACGCCTCGTCGATGAACAGCACCCCGCCGAGCGCGGAATCGATCAGCTTGTTCGTCTTGATCGCGGTTGAGCCCAGATGCTCGCCGACCAGGTCCGCGCGGTGCGCCTCGACGACCTCAGGCCGCACCAGCAGCCCGAGCGCGGCGAAGATCCGCCCCAGGATCCTGGCGACCGTGGTCTTCCCCGTGCCGGGCGGGCCGGTGAACACGAAGTGCCTGGCCGGCGGCTGGCTGGCCAGGCCCTGGCGATCACGCAGCCGCGCCACCCCAAGCTGCGCGGCGATCGCGCGCACCTGCTGCTTGACCGGCTCGAGCCCGACAAGCTCGTCGAGTTCGGCGATCGCGCTCTCCAGCGTGGGCGTGTCCTCGTAGCCGCGCAGCCGCGAGGTCAGCTCCGCGAACGCCTTCTCCAGGTCGGCGCCGCCGATCGTGATCAGGTCCTCGGCCGCCGGGTCGCCGCCGGCGCCCATCACCCGCACGTCCCTGGCCTGGCCGGCCTTCTCAAGCAGGGTGCGGACGAACCTGCCGTTGCCGAGCTCGTCGGTGATCCGGCGGCGGCCGACCTCCTCGAGCATCCGCCACAGCACCGGCCGCGCATCCGCCGCCAGCTCCTCGTGCTTGCCGCGCAGCTGCGCCTCGGCCAGCGCGAGCAGCTCCGCGGGCGAGTACGTGGGAAACCGGATCCGGGTGGCGAACCGGGACGCCAGTCCCGGGTTGGACGCGAGGAACGACTCGGTCTGCTTCTCGTACCCGGCCAGGACGATGATCAGGTTCTCCCTGTCGTCCTCGGCCCGCTTGAGCAGCGTCTGCACGGCCTCGACCCCGAACCGGTCGCTCTGCCCGTCACCCTCGTTCACCAGGCTGTAGGCCTCGTCGATGAACAGCACCCGGCCGAGCGCGGAGTCGATCAGCTCGTTGGTCTTGATCGCCGTCGCGCCGAGGTACTCGCCCACCAGGTCGGACCGCTGCGCCTCCACCACGTCGGGCAGGTCGAGCAGGCCGAAGGCGTAGAAGATCTTGCCGATCACCCGCGCCACCGTGGTCTTGCCCGTGCCGGGCGGGCCGAGGAACACGAAATGCCGCATCGGCTTGTCATTGCTGAACCCGGCCGCCGCCCGGCGGCGCGCCGCCTCGATCGACGCGGCGATCGAGCGCACCTGCTCCTTGACGCCCGCCAGCCCGACCATCGCGTCGAGTTCGGCCATCGCGTCGTCGATGGTGATCTGCGGCCTGGGCCGCTGCGGCGCGGCCGCCTGCTGCTCGCGCGCGGCGCGGTCCGCGTACACCTGGGCGACGCCCTGCGCGCGGGCGCCGTAGTGCAGCGGAGAATGCCCGCCGGGGTAACCCGCGCCGCCCGGCCCGCCGCGCGGCAGGGTGCCTGACGGTCCCGGCCGGCCGGG
>NZ_JASIAL010000039.1:0-21438 GCF_030042015.1 Trebonia sp.
GTCATCCGGCTGGAATCGCTGCTCCGCCAGTTCGAGTACCAGGCGGGCCTGGCCGTCTCCCAGGGAAGCAAGGGCATCGACGTCGCCTGGCTGCGCGCCGAACTCGGCATGCCCGGCCCGGAGCAGGACTAGGCGATCGCCGGCCGGCGGCCGCAAGCAAAAGCGACGGTCACGTCCGGTTCCGCATCCCATCACTCGGAACGGACCGGCCTTACTCCCCTGCCAGTCGTGCTCCCCGCCATCCCCACAGGTTTCGGCGCTCACGGACGCTTCTTCTTAGCCGGTACAGAGGTTCCCTGAACGAGTTCAAGCGGCCTCGGTTGGCGCGTGAGAAGTGCCTGGTCAAAGGCCTGCCCTGAAGGAGGAACCCACCCTGACGTCTTCCCGGCACATTTGTTGATAGGTCGCTAACCCCCGCGCCTGGCGCCGTCGCTACCGTCGCGGTCGCCCGGCAGTGGTCGGCGTAAACTCGGCGCATGAGCGTCACGCGGGATGAGCTCCACCACCTGGTGGACCAGTTGCCTGAGGAGCGGCTTGCCCCAGTCCTCGAGCTGATCCGCAGGGATGCGGCCACCGAGCGCAAGGTGCGGGCCGCAGCCACGCTGGAACTCGTGCGGGAACGCATGCACGGAGTCACTGGTGTCGATGAGGAGCTCCAGCGACTCCGTGATGCGGGTCGTGGTTGACGCTTACGTGGTCGATACCGGTGTGTTCCTGCGCTGGTTCATCGACCAAGACGGGTTCGAACATGCCCGCGAGCTTCAGCAGAAGCTGATCGACGGCTCGGTGGCCGTCGAGACAGTGGATTTTGCGCGGGTCGAGGTCGCAGGGGTTCTGCGGAAGAAGGGCCTGCTGGCCGGGCGGCTCACGGTGGAGGAGTTCACCGCGGCGGTCCGCGTTATCGATGACATCGGGGTGACCGTGCACGAAACGACCGCCGACAGGCTGGAGCGTGCCGCCGCCATGGCGGCCCGGAAGAACCTGGGGATGTACGACGCCCTGTTCGTTCAGCTCGCTGGGGAATTGGACCTGCCGCTACTGACGACCGACGGCAGGCTCCGGCGCGCCGCCGAAGGGTCGGTGAGCATCGAAGTCCTCCGAGGGATCAAGAAGCCTAATCCGGTCTGACGTCTGCTGATCGGCGGCCCGCTGCTGCTGAGCCAGCTCATCCCCTTCAGCTTCGGCGTGTCCGCGCCGCAGACGTAAGCCATCCGGCCGGTCATCGGCCGGCCCGGTTCGCACGTCCGCGACCGTGTCGTCCTGGCCACCCACGGCGCTTCCGCCAGAACGTCGGGCGGAGTCTCGCCTGGTACCCGCCTGGGTCGGCACACCCGGCCGCAGCGATTGATGCCGGAGCGCGCGAAGCGCGATCCCGGGCACGGAAGGCAGGGATCCGGCTCGACATTCCGTTGCCGGCCAGAAAGCGCCTCCGCCACGCAAAAGATCCCAACGTGCCAGCCCGGTTCGCCGGGCACTCCGGAACCGGCCTGCAGGCGGCCGGAGGATTTGCGCTGCCACGCTGGCTTGCGCAGCTCCTTCTCCTGAGCCTGTACAGAGCTTCCCTGAACAAGCTCAAACGGCTTCAGTTGGCGCACGAGAAATACCTGGTCAGAGGCCTGAGCTAGAAGGGGGGACCAGATTTGACGGTTTTCCGGCGCGTTTGCTGATAGGTTGGCGCAACCGCTTGCAAACGCGCAGGTCAGAGCGGCCAAGAAACCCTATCCGTCGCTAACCCCCGCCCGACACCGAGGGCATAGAAACTCTGGACGGACTGCAAATCTCCCGAGTACCGCTGATCGTCGCTAACCCCCGCCCGACACCGAGGGCATAGAAACATGAACCCGACGGCGCAGCCGGCGAAGAGCGTCGCTAACCCCCGCCCGACACCGAGGGCATAGAAACCTGAACCAGACGTTGTCGCGGCCGAGTACCCGTGCGTCGCTAACCCCCGCCCGACACGGAGGGCATGTTGTTGGGGTGATTGCCGCCGCATCGGCCCGCACTGGGTCGTGCCCGGTCGCGGCGGGCAGCTTCGTCGGCTCTCGGGTAGTCCCGCGAAAGGGACTTTCAGGCTGCGCCGTTCCCGGATCCCCGATAAGGTCATCGTCAAATGAGGCGAGATGACCTCTTTGCGTTGGGGACCGGGGATGACTCAGTTCGTTAACCCCTATACGTTTGTCCCGCATGTCGATGCGCCGGTAAGGGATGAGCCTGCCGGGCACGCGAAGATGGAGGCCGGGCGGCTATCGGGGGTGCTGCGGGTCACCGTCACTGCGCACTCGCCGCTGGTGATCGGCGGCGGCGAGAAGGACGGCGCTGGCGTGCACCGAGCGCCGCGGCGTAAGAAGCCCGCGAATCGGCCGATGATTCCCGGCTCAGGGTTCCTCGGCGCTGTGCGTTCGGTGCACGAGGCGCTGGCGGGGGGCTGCCTGCGGGTGCTGAACACCGACTGGGTGGCCGTGCACCGGCACCCGGCGAGCCCATCGGTGACCAAGGACCTGCGTCTCGCGGTCGTGACCGACGTGAGCACGGGGGACACCGCAGAGAAGAGTCAGGTCCGGGTGGCGGTTTGCGACGAATGGATGATGATCCCGGTCAAGCTGCTGCCCGGCGCCACGGGCGGGCTGCCAAGGACAGGCGACCAGTTGCAGTACCGCCCGGACGGGACCGAGGCCGCGCACTTCCCGGAAGCCGCCGTCACAAAGGACACAAAGGACTACGACCGGCAGGTGCTGAACGCCAGGAGCGAGGCGTACCTGGACGGGGTGGCCGAAGGCAGCATCCAGCTACTCAGCCGGATGGGCCGGGTAACACAGGACTGCTGGGTGCTGCTGGTCACGGACACGAAGGCGCGCGACAGGGATCCGCTCCGTTTCGCGGCCGGGCGCCTCGGTCCCGACTCGCGTTCGTACGTCATCCCGGACGGGACCTTGGAAAGATATCGGCAGACCGTCGCGGGAGCGGACGACCTGCGCACGGCAACGCTTGCGGACGACGGGATCGACGGCGGCGGGGAACCGCCCTACGATCCGGGCAAGCCGGAATATCACGAGGTCACGTGGCCGTCGGAGGGCGGGAAGCCGGTCGCGGAACGGCTCCGGGCTCGCACCTACTTCCACGTCGGGCAGCCGGTGTGGGTGAAGTTCACCGCCTTCGGCGACGAGACGGACCAGATATCCGAGATCCGGCTGTCGAGGCTGTGGCGGTACCAGGGCAAAGGCCCGGTCGGGGAGCGGGTCGGCCAGGCCGGGCCGTGCCGGGAGCCGGGCCACCTGTGCTGGTCGTGCCGGGTGTTCGGCTCGGCCGACACGGAGGGGAGGGGCAAGAACGACCTGGCCGTGCAGCGGGGCTACCGGGGCCACGTCCGGTTCGACGACCTCCTGGCCGACAGCGATTTCACCGGCCCCACATGGCACCTGGCGCCGCTCTCGTCTCCGAGCCCTAGCGCGGGGCAGTTCTATCTCGACAACAGCAAGCTGACATCGCCAGCGCAACGGGTGGCGGCCAAGAACGCCGAGCCGCTCGCCGCCTGGGGATCGGCCGCGGACAAGCCGGCCAACCGCCAGATCCGCGGCCGCAAGTTCTACTGGCGCACCACGGCGGACCCGGCCAGGCCCCACGCGCGCGGTGAGCGGCGCAAGGATCAGTCCAGGAAGCTGAGCAAACAGGTCGAGCTGATCCCGGCGGGCACCGTGTTCCGCGGCCGGATACGGTTCGACAACCTGAGCGTCGAGGACTACGGCTCGCTGCTGGCGGCGCTCGACCCCCGGCTGCTCGACGCGGCAGGCGACCCGGCCTGGCGGGAGACGGTGACGAGCGTCGGGGGAGGCAAGCCCTTCGGCTTCGGCTCGGTGCACGTCGACGTGCGGCCGGAAGAGGTGGCGGACGCCCGGATGCGGTACCTCGGCGAGACGGGGCGCGTCCCCGGGCCGGACGAGGCAGTGCGGGCGTTCGCGGCCAGCGTTCCGAAACCGGCGTACGCCCAGTGGGAGCGGCTCCGGCACGTCCTCAGCCCGGAATACGTGGACGACGACCTGGTGTGGTACCCGCCGGGTCCCGGGGCCAAGGGCGACAAGACCTTCGATGAGAGCTTCGAGTTCTTCGCGCTCACCAACGGCGTGGAACTGCGGAAGGAGAGGCGGGTGCTTGTCGACCTGCCCGACCCGGCCAAGGCCCCGGAGGCGCAGGTCCTCGACTCACCGGCGCACGGCAGCGACCCCACGAACGGCCGGGAACAGCGGCGACAGCGGGACCAGCGAGGTGGCCGTGGCTAAGAAGAAGGGCAAGAGCGGCCAGGCTGCGCGGGCGCGGCAGCAGCAGGACGCCCAGGCAAGGCGCAGGGTTCCTGGGGCCGCCACCGGCCAGCGCCAGGGCGCGACCGCTCACGACCAGGGTGGCACCCGTGCGGCAGCCGCCCAGGCGACCCCATCCAGTGCGGGGCAGGCATCCGCGCAGAACCACTACCTCGACGTTTCCGTGATCCGGATCCAGGACTGGCTGGCCCGGACTCCCGACCTGAGGTTCCGACGCGGCGCGTCGGTGCTGCTCACCGAGGCGACGGCGCGCGACGAAGTGGAAAAAGCACTTCCGCCGGGCACGCGATGGAACGAGGAGGCCGGGGACGTCGACGGGGTGGTCTCGCTGGTCGTCGACGGCGGCGAGCAGGCGGCCCTGGACGCGGCCCGCGAGGTCACGAGGAAGATCCAGGACCTGATGCCCCATTGCCAGGTCCAAGCGGTGCATGGCCGGGGCAGTGCCTACGCCGCGGCGTACGAGGCGATGGAAAAGGCCAGGCGGGACGGCAGGCTCCTGGCCGACGAGCCGCCAGCGCCGCCTGAAGTCATCCTGGCCAAGCCGTGCGACCAGTGCCGTTCGGCCGCGGCCGTGCACCCAGAGATCGTCATCGTCAGGGACAAGGACCCGCGCGAACGCGACCCGGACCTGTGCGAGGAGTGCTATCAGCGCCACCTGTCCGCCAAGGGCACCAAGGGTGATCACCGGCCGCCGCTTCCGGAACGGCGCATGAAGGCGGCGCTCGAAGATATAGGCGTGCATGTCGAGGGCTTCTCCGACGACTTCGCCGACATGGCCGCCGCTGGCCGCAAGCGCGGGGACGACTCGTTGTCGCAACTGGCGCTCATCTTCGCCGACGGCAACCGGGTCGGCGCGTTCCTGCACGAAGCCCTCGCGGATCGCTCAGGCACGATCGACAAGAGCGACATCGTCCGCGTCATCCGAGACGCCACCATCGGTGCGCTCGCCGAGGCGGTGCGGAACCGGTTCGGGAACTGGAAGAGACCGCCCGTGCTGGCGAACATCGCCGGCGGTGACGACCTGCTGATCTCGGTGCCCGCCGCGGACGCCTGGCTGTTCACCCGCACGCTGCTGGACCAGTTCGGCCGCCGCGTCAACGGGGCGTCAGGACAATGGCCGGGCATCGGGAACCGCCCGACGCTATCGGCGGGCCTGGTCTTCCACCACCTCAAGCATCCGTTCTCGGACACGGTCCGCCTCGCCGAGGACGAGCTCGGGAAGGCGAAGCGCTGGGTACGCGGCACCGAGGCGGTGGTGTCGTTCCTCGACCTGACCGCCGATGGCGGTGCGGTGGATCGCGAGCCGGTCCTGCTCAGCTACCTGACCGACCACGCGGGCGAGCTGGCATGCGTTGAGCAGTGCCCGCAAAGCCGCCGCCAGGCACTGCTCACGCTGCTGCGGCAGGAGGCATACGACGACGTGATCCGCCGGATCGGCGACTTTGCCGACAATCAGCCGCTCTGGGACGTGATCGTCGGCCTGAAGAAGCAGGGCAAGGCGACGCCGGACGAGGCACGGCAGGCACTCAGGGACGACCTGGGCAAGCCGGGCGAACTGCGGCGGCTCCTGGACATCGCGCGTCACTACACCGAGCGGCCCCGCCGGGAGAGCCCGCGCGACCCAGCGGACCGGGGGGAGACGCCATGACCGTCCTCGGCTTCACGATCACGTTCCACGGCCCGTTCCGGGTCGGCGCCGCCTACGCCCGCGACGGGGTCGACGCGGCCATCGACCACGACGATCCGCTGCCCGCTGACCACCTCAAGGGCGTGATGCGGTTCGCGGCGGTCGCCCTGCTCGGCGCCCGGCATCGCGCGCTTGACGAGATATTCGGCTCGGTCCGTGTCCCCTCCCCGTGGTCGTGGTCGTCGGCCACGATTAGCAGCGGTAACCCGGAGGACTGGAACATCGGCAGCCGTCACCGCGTCACGATCGACCCGCGGACGCATTCCGCGGTCAAGGACCGCCTCGTCCTCGCCGAGCAGGCGGCACCGCGCACGACCGCCTGGTTCGAGGTCACCCAGGTCGGCCGGCTCGCCCCCGACGACGAGGCCGAACACCGGCTGATCCTCCGCTGTGCGGCCGCTGGCGTGCACGGCCTGGGTGCCTGGCGGCGCCGCGGCCTGGGCTGGGTCGGCATTACCGCGCACGACGGACCGATCACCAGCGGCGAGGTCGAACGGCTGCTCGCCCTGAAGGGCCAGCGCCAGTGAGCGCCCTGACCCTGACCCTGCGTCAGCCTGCGCAGCTCGGCGATAAGCCCCGCGACGACTTCGTCCTCTCGACGTTGCGGCACGTACCGGGCACGGCGGTGCGGGGCGCGTTCGCCGCGGCATGGATCGCGCGCAACGGCGCGCCGGAACCCGGCAACCCGAAGCGCGAGCAGTTCCTGCGGTTGTTCGAGGGCGGAGTGCGGTTCGGCGCCCTGCTGCTGCCGGGAACGGAATTCGATTCCCGCGCCGTGTTCCGGCACAAGTACGACCCTGACGAGAACCGGTGCCGGCACGTGGACTACGACCAGGCGCGGGGGCACGAACCGCCGTTGCAGTGCCCGGACTGCTCGTCCCCGCTCACCCAGGGCAAGGGTCTGTACAGCCAGGCGGACACCATGCCCGCGGTCCGGCGCCGCACCAGCGTCGCGATCGACGACGAGCACGAGGTCGCCAGCGACGGTCAGCTCTTCACCAGGGAAACGCTCTGCCCCAGGCAGCGCTTCACCGGCACGCTGCTCGCGGACGACCCGGCGGACCTGGACATCCTGCGGGACCTCGGCCCGATCCGTGTCGGCGGCCGCCGTACCACCCACGGCCTGGCCGAAGTCGCGATCGACGACGGCGAACCGCCGGAACCCCAGCAGCTGGACCCGCTGACGTTCGTGCTGCGGCTCCGTTCGCCCGCGATCTTCACCGACGCCTGCGGTCGGCCCCGCCCCAAGCCCAGCGGCGAGGAGCTGGAAGAAGCGCTCGGCGTGCCCGCGTTCGTCGAGCGCCGCTGGAGCCGCTGGCAGGAGGTTGGTGGCTGGCATGTGGCCAGCGGGGTTCCGAAGGCGACCGAGCTGGCCGTCTGTGCCGGCTCGGCTTTCCTGATTCATACCGAACGGCCGGTGGCGGCTGCCACGCTGCTGGCCCTTTCCCGCCGCGGGGTCGGCCTGCGGCGCCACGAGGGGTTCGGCGACCTCGCCCCGGTCCCCGCCCTACGCGATGGCACAGAGGCAAGAGATGCCAGGGCGCGGTGCCTGAAGAGACTTGAAGACCGGGTGGCGGCGCTGAAGGGTGTCCAGGTACGGTTCCCCGACCGGTGGCCGAGGCTGCGCGCGCTGCTCGTCGGCCACGCGAGGGGCGATGCGGAGGCGTCCCGGCAGTTGCGCGGCGAGGCCGACGCCCCCTTCGACGCGCATGTAGGCCTGGCGCTGCGCCTGTTCCTGGACCTGCCGCCGGGGGACGCGAAGGATCTCGCTGAGGAGCTCGGATGGCTATTACGACCAGCACGGCGGGGATTGCGCTGGAGCCGGAGCGGGAACCACGTGTCCGTTCGGTGTCATTCATTGTTTTTATCCTCCAGTTCATCGAAGCGGGAGGGGTGACAGTTCCCGGCGATCCCGCGGGGGTCCAGTCGCTGCTCGACACCGGACTGGACGGACAGGTGCACCTTCCGGGGACGTCGCTGGCCGGGGCGCTGCGGGAAGCGGTGGGGGAGGAGTGCCGTGAGGCGCTGTTCGGGCCGCTGCTTGGAGCCGACGCGGAACCGCGGGTGAGCCGGGTGTGGGTGCTGGGCAGCAGGCGGATCGGCGACGGCAAAGACTACCGGACCTCAACCAGGATCGACAGGACGCGGGCGGCGGCGGATCCGGCGACCCTGCGCACCGAGGAGGTGCTGCCCGCCGGATCGCGGTTCGAGGTGTTCCTCCGGTGGGACGACGCGGGCGACGGAGAGGTGGCGAATCTCGCGAAGCTGCTGACGGCGTGGCGGCCGTTCCTCGGACGCGGCGTCAGCCGCGGGCGAGGCGCCTGCGAGGTCGAGTCCGTCAGGCACGGCACGCTGCGCCTGGACGAGCCGGCTGCGCTGCTGCGGTGGCTGACGCTGAGCGGCCCCGAACTGGCGCGATCGGTCGCGGTGCACGAGGTGCCCAAGGCCGCGCAGGCGGCCCCGGATCCGTTGCTGCGCGTCACGGTGTCGATCGACGGGCCGGTGCGGATCGGCAACGGCGAGAAGGCGGGCACGGATGAGCCGGGCAAGGCCATTCCGCTGTTCCGGGTCGGAGGGGCGCCCGTGGTTCCCGGTTCCGGGCTGAAAGGGCTGCTCCGGTCGCGGGCGGAGTTCATCTTGCGCAGCGTGGACGTGCCGGCTGAGCCTTGCCAGGATCAGCGCTGCGAGAAGTGCTGGCCGTGCGTGGTATTCGGCTACGGCGGCGGAACCGATGAGAATTCGGACTCAGTCGGCGGGCGTGCCCTCATCCGGATACCCGACGCGGAGATCACCGGCGCGGTGCCAGCCGAGCGTACGCACGTCGCGATCGACCGGTTCACGGGCGGCGCGCTCGATGGCGCGCTCTACACCATGGAGGTCCTAGAGGCGGGGACGTTCGAGCTGCGCGTGGACCTGCTCGACCACGACGCGGAGGGGCTGGCGGAGCAGATCCGGGCGGTGCTGCGGCTCGTGCTCGAGGACCTCGACGACGGGATCATCGGTCTTGGCGGCGGTGTCGCCCGCGGCTACGGGACCGTCACGGTGGACTTCGCGTCGAGCCTCCTACCCGGGCGGGACGAAGCGCGTGCCGTCTTGCGGCGGATGGCGGAGAAAGGTGAGCACGGTGCCGACTGAGGGACGGATGACCTGGAGCGAGGCGGTGGCGGGACCGCTGGCCGGGGCTACGTGCCTGTGGCAGGACCTGGACGGGCTGCACGTGGCGTCGCCGCCCGATACTCCGCCCCGCACGTCGATCATGTGGGGCTGGCGGCCCGATTCGCTGCTGGTGCGGCTGCGGCTGGATGCGAACGTCGCGTACGTCGCGGTGCACAAGCAGGACGGGTCCGGGGTCCCCACGGTGCCATGGTCGACGGGACCGAGCGGAGACGGACGGGTCGCGGCCATGCGGCTTGCCGGTCCGACGGACCATGGTGTCGGGACCGCCTACGAGCAGGTTGTCGTGCACGGACCCGGCGACGCGACCGGCGCGATTACGTTCGTGCGGCCGCGTTCTGACCGGGCGCGTGACCGGCATGGGTGAGCGGCTGCGCGGCTGGCTGCATCCCGGCTGGGCATGGACGGTGCGGTATCCGCGGATAGTGCCGTTCGGCTACAGCCTGGGAAGCCTTGCGCTCGGCGTCGGGCTCAGCGCGCTGGGCGCGCTCGTGCCCGGCGGGCTGACCGCCGCGCAAGACCAGCGGCTGCAGCGGTTGATGTGGATCGCGTTCGTGGTGGCGGCGGTGGCCTACGCTGCGGCAGAGGTCGCGCGACAGGGACGGAATCGCATGCTGAAACGGAATGGCACCGCCTACATCGTCAGGGAACGTGCCCGCGACTGGGATGCCGACGATTCCGACGACTTCCACGGCCAGGTGCGGCGACGGTTCGCCCGCGTGCTCGAGGTGCCCGGCCCTGGGCGGACCGGGCGCGCGTGGGACTGGCCGCTCGATACGGACGCGCGGCACTGGAACGGGAAGGTCACCGAGCTCGTCCGCTCTTTCCGCGTGCTCTACCTCGCGAGTAGGGAGCCGGGCGTCCCGAACGCGGTCTTCGTCACCGCGTGGTGGGCCGTCGCGCTCGCGTTCGGCCGGCGCGTGACGGCCGGCGACCGCAGCCTCGACCTTGAGGTATGGCAACGCCGCAGCCGCGGGCGCGCCGGCAAGGTTGACCCGCAGATCTGGCGCCAGCACGGGCACCGTTTCGGGGACATTCCCGCGGTCCAGGGATCGGCCGGGCTTGTATTCCGGGAGCTTTTCTGGGATGCGGACCTTACGGTCGTACGGGGTAACGATCACGGCGGTATCCCGGATGGCAACCCGGTCAGCGTGCTGCTCCTGCGTTTCGGGCACGCACCGTGGAAGCCCCTACCCGCGGTCGATGCCGAGCCCGCCGATCCGGATCCGTGGCCGCTGACGCTGCAGGACACGGCAGGGGTCATTCCGGTCAAGGGAGCCGCCTCGGTGCGTATACATGAGCTGCGCTGCACGCCGCCGGGGGTAGCGCAGCAGTTCGACTGGGCTGACTTCCCGGTTTTGGCCGCGCAGGCCGTGGCCTGGGTGCAGCGTAAGTCCGCGGAACTTGCCGGGCACGTCCTGCTGCTGGGAACGACGATCCCCAACGAGCTCGCGCTGGGGATCGGCATAGCCGCGGGGCAGGAGAGCTGTTTTGCCTGGCCGTCTCATCTGTGGCCGATCGTGTACCGGAAGCCTGCGGATTCGTACGTGGTGCCGCATCTTGAGCTTGGCACCGACGCAGTGCGTGAGTGATCATGCCGACGGTCATCGAGTTGCGGCTGGCTCCCGGTCCAAGTACGGACAGGGATCTTTCCCATGCTTCTTCGTTCCGACCCACTACCCGGCAACTGCACGGTCTCGCGTGCACGTTGTTCGAGGCGGCATACCGCGCCAGCGACACTGACCACTCCGCGCAGGAGAAGCCGTTCTCGGTCTGGCCGCTGCACGCGGAGCCCGACGGCTGGCTCTTGCGGGCAGCATGGCTCCGGCACGGCTTCCCGCGACCGATGCTGGCGGCCCTCAGTCAGGTTCGCCTCGGGCCCGTACTGTGCGCCGTCACCGACCTTGCCTTCAGGGAGGCGACCCACGACGAACTCGCGGACGTGCCACTGATCGACGGAATCCGGCTGGAACTGCTATCCCCCACCTATTTCTCGCAGAACGGCGCGTCCAGCACCGAACTCGACCCTCGGCTCATCGCCGGATCGTGGCGGCGCCGGTGGAACGCTTCGCTGCCACGCGGGTCCAAGCTGGGCATGGACGACGAACTCTGGCGCGATACTCACCTCGCGCTGCACGTGACGGGTTCCGGGCTGCGGACGGAGGTTCGCGACACCGGCTACCGGTCATCGGCGGGCTATCGTCAGCAGGCGGGCCTGGTCGGCACGGCGACCCTGCGTGTGGAGACCGGAGCGCCGACGGCGGTCCGGCAGGCCTTCGGCGCGCTCGCCAGGTTCGCCGAATACTGCGGCACTGGCGCGCAGGTCACACATGGATTTGGTGCGACAAAGGTAACGCCCCTGCAAAGCTCCTGGTCATCATCCATGGGGTTAACTGCTGGCAATCCACGCCACTCCTGAGCGGCGGGTCCGGCTTCCTGCCATGATGTGATTGCGAGCGCCGACGTGGTAACTCGATCGCCAGGGACCGCTCGCACGCAGGTGGGAGCCCAGTTCCGGACCTTGACAACTCCACAGCGATGGCCGCTCGTGGCCTGGTGGCGGACCACTCGCAAGGACATGTGTTCGCGCAGGTCAGCCCACATGAATCTGCCGAGCTGTGAAATAACCCGCCCGACCTCAAGGGCATTGAAGCGCCGGCGCCGCGGTGGCGGTGGTGCCGGACTCGGAGTGAAATAACCCGCCCGACCTCAAGGGCATTGAAGCCAGGTCATAGACGATGACCCGCTCGTCGGGCTGGTGGTGAAATAACCCGCCCGACCTCAAGGGCATTGAAGCGGCCGCCGGCCCCCGGGGGCGCCCGAGGGCGTCTGGTTGTGAAATAACCCGCCCGACCTCAAGGGCATTGAAGCGTGGTCGTCGTGGTCGCCCCGGCGCCGGTCTTTTCCGGTGAAATAACCCGCCCGACCTCAAGGGCATTGAAGCGTGCCGAACTACGTGTCCTCCAACAACAACGCCAAGTGAAATAACCCGCCCGACCTCAAGGGCATTGAAGCTCGTCCTTGGTGAACGGGAACAGCTTGAGGCTGGCGGGTGAAATAACCCGCCCGACCTCAAGGGCATTGAAGCCGCATTACCGCCCCGCCAGCGTTCAAACATTCCCTGTGAAATAACCCGCCCGACCTCAAGGGCATTGAAGCCATTTGCGCGACCCAGGCCATGATCGCGGCGATTAGGTGAAATAACCCGCCCGACCTCAAGGGCATTGAAGCATCGGCCACCTGCGGGCGTCCAGGACTCCCATGTCGGGTGAAATAACCCGCCCGACCTCAAGGGCATTGAAGCTGCAGCGGCTCGTTGCGCCAGCCGCCCTGATCCGGGTGAAATAACCCGCCCGACCTCAAGGGCATTGAAGCTATTGCCGTCTATACACTGGCTGCGACCAGTTGCACAACGTGAAATAACCCGCCCGACCTCAAGGGCATTGAAGCGACGCGATCAAGGCCAACGCCATGCAGCTGCGGGAGGTGAAATAACCCGCCCGACCTCAAGGGCATTGAAGCCGCGTCGTCGGCGTCGGTGTAGCCGAGCCGCTTGAAGGTGAAATAACCCGCCCGACCTCAAGGGCATTGAAGCGCGGAGAATGTTCGCTAGCTGCACATACAGCGGTTCGGTGAAATAACCCGCCCGACCTCAAGGGCATTGAAGCCAGCGAACGTTCGCTTCATATGTCTCTCCTAACCGAGTGAAATAACCCGCCCGACCTCAAGGGCATTGAAGCACGGGGATTTGCCTGACAGGAGTCCGTGGCTCGCCTAGTGAAATAACCCGCCCGACCTCAAGGGCATTGAAGCAGCAGAGATGCCCTCAAATGCCACTGTGTATTCCCCTGTGAAATAACCCGCCCGACCTCAAGGGCATTGAAGCAGCCGGTTCTCGTGATCCTGCACCATGGCCGCGGGTGAAATAACCCGCCCGACCTCAAGGGCATTGAAGCCAGCGGTGGGACCGTGACCGGTTCGTGTACCTGCAGGGTGAAATAACCCGCCCGACCTCAAGGGCATTGAAGCGACGTCGATTTCATGTTTGAGCCCGGCAGCGAGACCGGGTGAAATAACCCGCCCGACCTCAAGGGCATTGAAGCCACGCGCCGCCCCACGTGCCGTCCAGCTCGATCGGGGTGAAATAACCCGCCCGACCTCAAGGGCATTGAAGCAGCAGACGTTCGACGCCGCGAACCTCATCCAGGCCGGTGAAATAACCCGCCCGACCTCAAGGGCATTGAAGCTCGTTCCGGGCGCCGGTGAACGACCAGAACAGGTGGTGAAATAACCCGCCCGACCTCAAGGGCATTGAAGCGGCTACATATACAAGCAATGCCGCATGGGTGCAAGCCGTGAAATAACCCGCCCGACCTCAAGGGCATTGAAGCCGCACCCAGTGGAAGACACCCCACAGGCCGGTCGCGGTGAAATAACCCGCCCGACCTCAAGGGCATTGAAGCTATGATCGTCAGCTAGCCGAGCTGGGTGATATCCAGGTGAAATAACCCGCCCGACCTCAAGGGCATTGAAGCTAGCTCCGCGGCCCGCTGCCGATCCTCATAGGCGCGGTGAAATAACCCGCCCGACCTCAAGGGCATTGAAGCTCGGGACCGTTAGCCGAGTCAGCGGATACAGAGGTGTGAAATAACCCGCCCGACCTCAAGGGCATTGAAGCGGGGTCTGGCATGCGGAAGCCATGGTCGTAGAGGGCAGTGAAATAACCCGCCCGACCTCAAGGGCATTGAAGCCGGCTGGGAAATCGCGTCCACGGGAGGGCAGTCCGAGTGAAATAACCCGCCCGACCTCAAGGGCATTGAAGCATGCCCGAGAATGTTCATCCGATAAGCCACCCTCCGCGTGAAATAACCCGCCCGACCTCAAGGGCATTGAAGCGGCGAGTAAATCTGCGGTATGACGAGTGCCCCGCCAGGTGAAATAACCCGCCCGACCTCAAGGGCATTGAAGCTGAGCTATACTCGCGTTGAAAGTCGGCTTTGCCCCGGTGAAATAACCCGCCCGACCTCAAGGGCATTGAAGCACCCTCACACTGAGTATCCGTGCGTTCCGCCCGCCTGGTGAAATAACCCGCCCGACCTCAAGGGCATTGAAGCCCAGCTCTGAACCGACGGCACGGGGCATGGTCAGCAGAGTGAAATAACCCGCCCGACCTCAAGGGCATTGAAGCTAGGCAGGCAAGGTAACGACGCTGGCAGCTTGGCAGTGAAATAACCCGCCCGACCTCAAGGGCATTGAAGCCGGAAGATAACCGTCTTTTTCTCGGTAACGAGACGGAGTGAAATAACCCGCCCGACCTCAAGGGCATTGAAGCTGCCCTGTCAAGCTCCTGCTCAGTCTCGGCTATCCTGTGAAATAACCCGCCCGACCTCAAGGGCATTGAAGCCCGAGTGCCGTCAGGTCATGCGGCGTATTACCGCTGAGTGAAATAACCCGCCCGACCTCAAGGGCATTGAAGCATGTCCGCAGTAGGGGCAGTAGTTCTCACTCATTGAAGGTGAAATAACCCGCCCGACCTCAAGGGCATTGAAGCCCAGGGGTTATAGTCGCGTCCCTCGCACATATACCCCGTGAAATAACCCGCCCGACCTCAAGGGCATTGAAGCCGGCGAGCTGCACATATCCGTTACGGGTACCGTGCTGGTGAAATAACCCGCCCGACCTCAAGGGCATTGAAGCATCCTGGGTACGCTGCCCCATCGCAAGGGACGGGGCGGTGAAATAACCCGCCCGACCTCAAGGGCATTGAAGCCCCTTCCCGTTCGGCGCCGCCAGGACGGCCGTCACGGTGAAATAACCCGCCCGACCTCAAGGGCATTGAAGCTGCGACACGGCCTGCCCGGAGACGTCCATCGCGCCGGGTGAAATAACCCGCCCGACCTCAAGGGCATTGAAGCCAGATGAACAACAATGAATGGAACGGGAGTGCTCCCGTGAAATAACCCGCCCGACCTCAAGGGCATTGAAGCACACCTTCAATCGGGTAAGCGGGTCCAGGGTCAGTGGTGAAATAACCCGCCCGACCTCAAGGGCATTGAAGCGTGCCTGCCGTTGACAGCAGCGGAATGTCCTCTACCGTGAAATAACCCGCCCGACCTCAAGGGCATTGAAGCCCGGTCGGCGTGTTCGACCAGGAGATCGAGAACTCGTGAAATAACCCGCCCGACCTCAAGGGCATTGAAGCGATGATGTTGCGGCCGAAGTTGTACAGGGCGGTGCCGTGAAATAACCCGCCCGACCTCAAGGGCATTGAAGCTGCCCGTAGGCGGTGCCCTGATTCCACGGCCACGCCGGGTGAAATAACCCGCCCGACCTCAAGGGCATTGAAGCAGCCAGATGTCATACGCTGCCTCGCCATCGTAGCCTGGTGAAATAACCCGCCCGACCTCAAGGGCATTGAAGCAGGCCGGCCGATGCCAGGATCTGCGTGGCCTGCTCCAGTGAAATAACCCGCCCGACCTCAAGGGCATTGAAGCCGCCGGCTGGCGGCCAAGGTGGCGGCACAGTACCGGTGAAATAACCCGCCCGACCTCAAGGGCATTGAAGCGGCCCGTCGCAGCCGGCCAGCCCGGTGACCGGCGAGGGTGAAATAACCCGCCCGACCTCAAGGGCATTGAAGCTCCAGCCTGACCGACCGGTGAGGCTGCCGGCGCAGCGGTGAAATAACCCGCCCGACCTCAAGGGCATTGAAGCCGAAGATTGTGCCCAGCGGGTATGGGCGGCTGATGTGGTGAAATAACCCGCCCGACCTCAAGGGCATTGAAGCGACATGTCGAACTCCACATACTCGGGTGCGGGCGGGGTGAAATAACCCGCCCGACCTCAAGGGCATTGAAGCCCCCGTCGCGGGAGATGACGAGGAACACGCCTTCGCGGGTGAAATAACCCGCCCGACCTCAAGGGCATTGAAGCAGGAACTGGGTCGCCGACTTCCGGCCGGTGTTCCTGTGAAATAACCCGCCCGACCTCAAGGGCATTGAAGCAAGACTGACCAGGAAGTAGCGCTCCGGTACGGCAACGAGTGAAATAACCCGCCCGACCTCAAGGGCATTGAAGCACCAGCTGCTCGATGTACATCTGCTCGGCGTCGAGGACGGTGAAATAACCCGCCCGACCTCAAGGGCATTGAAGCCGACGGCAGCAGCTGGATGCTCGGCCTGGCCACGGTCGTGAAATAACCCGCCCGACCTCAAGGGCATTGAAGCCTGTCGGTCTCGAACTTCGGCGGCGCATTGGCGATCAGTGAAATAACCCGCCCGACCTCAAGGGCATTGAAGCATCCCGTAGGCGTTGATCCCCGACGTCAGCGCATTGTGAAATAACCCGCCCGACCTCAAGGGCATTGAAGCAAGGCCGCGCACGGCTGGACCTGGGGGCCGGTGAAGGTGAAATAACCCGCCCGACCTCAAGGGCATTGAAGCGGCCTCGCGCGCATGTTTTTCCGCGTCGCTCATCAGTGAAATAACCCGCCCGACCTCAAGGGCATTGAAGCATCTTCTCCGGCGCGATACCGCGCGACATTTTTTCGGTGAAATAACCCGCCCGACCTCAAGGGCATTGAAGCGTGGGGTCGGAGCGGCAGCTGGTCACCGAGCTTTACGTGAAATAACCCGCCCGACCTCAAGGGCATTGAAGCTCGGCGGTCGCCTGCGCGAGCCGGTCGCGGCCGTCGGTGAAATAACCCGCCCGACCTCAAGGGCATTGAAGCGTACTGATCGGCGGCCAGCTGCTGGCGCTCGTGCAGGTGAAATAACCCGCCCGACCTCAAGGGCATTGAAGCATGGTCACGCGGTAGGCACGCCAAGCCAGCGGCTCGTGAAATAACCCGCCCGACCTCAAGGGCATTGAAGCCCCACCACCTGCAGCAGGATCGCCAGGTCCAGCGCCCAGTGAAATAACCCGCCCGACCTCAAGGGCATTGAAGCAACGGATAGCAGGATGCCCGTCCGGGGGATTGAGCGTGAAATAACCCGCCCGACCTCAAGGGCATTGAAGCGCTATCACCAGCAGCACGTAGCCGGCTCCGGCGGCGAGTGAAATAACCCGCCCGACCTCAAGGGCATTGAAGCTTACCGGCCTGATCGGACAGTGCGCCCTGACCCCGGTGTGAAATAACCCGCCCGACCTCAAGGGCATTGAAGCGCGGCTATGAAGGCTATAAGCAGTGCGAGCCACGGGTGAAATAACCCGCCCGACCTCAAGGGCATTGAAGCCCGCCCAGCCGGTCGTTCAGCGCGACCACCCAGTGTGAAATAACCCGCCCGACCTCAAGGGCATTGAAGCTACGCGGCGAGCGTCGCACCGCAGAAATAACAGCCGGTGAAATAACCCGCCCGACCTCAAGGGCATTGAAGCAGCACCGGCACGGGCAGGACGTCCCACTCGTCGAGCAGTGAAATAACCCGCCCGACCTCAAGGGCATTGAAGCCACACGTCAGCGGACGTTGACGAGCCGACACGCTACCGGTGAAATAACCCGCCCGACCTCAAGGGCATTGAAGCGAATCCCTGCCGTCGCGCATCCTGCGCGCCCTGGGCAGTGAAATAACCCGCCCGACCTCAAGGGCATTGAAGCGCGGCGGCGGGGACGGAGACGCGCAGCGGCGTGTTGGTGAAATAACCCGCCCGACCTCAAGGGCATTGAAGCCCCGCCCCCGTAGGGACGGAACGTGTCCATTCACGGGTGTGCTTGAGCTGGCGTTATGTGGCGGGGAGCGATGGCAGCCAGGGGTTCCCCTCGATGGCGGTCCGGATGGCGTCGGGGATGGTTGTCCCGTGGTTTGCCGCTGAGGTGAGGTAGCTGCGGATGAGGCACTGGCGGGCAAGGGTTTCGAGGGTGTGCCAGTAGCCGGAGACGGCCTGGTGGCGCTTGGGTGCCTTGACGGCGCGCTCGGCGGCGTTGCTGGTCCAGCTCACGGTGAAGTCGCGGGTGAACAGGAAGACCTGCTCCCTGAAGTCCTGCAGCCAGCGGGCGAGGGCGCAGCCGGGGTGGTTGCCCTTGTCCCGGTCACGGAGCCGGCTGTGGATGGCCCCGAATGCGGCGGCCTTGTCGTAGCGATCCCGCAAGCCGTCGAGTAGCTCCTGGTCAAGGGCGGTGTCGCCGCGTGCCGTGCCCTGGCGTTCTGGACGGCCTGGTGCGCCTCGCGCAGGACCGTGATGACGTCGGCGGCCCAGGATTGCAGGCTGCCGGGGCCGGGCCTCAGCGCTGCGCGGCAGCGGCGGATGACGTGCTGGCAGCACTGCCGGATCCCGGCGATCCGGGAGAGAAGCCCCTGGTAGGCCTTGTACCCGTCGGTGACCAGGACGCCCCTGAACCTGGCGGGGATACCGCCGGTGACGTGGCCCTTGCGGCGGGAGGCAATGGCGCGCAGCCAGGTGAGGCGCTCGCCGAGGGTGCGGACCGCCAGGATGTGCGGCGCCCCTGCCGGGGCCTTTCCCTCTTCGCCCGGGCCGGCCTCGTCGTCATCCCGCCCGCCGGGCTGGACGGGAGCCGCCGCCCTTTCCAGCACGTTCACCGGGGTCTCGTCAGCGGCCAGCGCGCCCCCGGCGGCCAGCGCCGCCTCCATCGCCTCCCCGAACCCGGCCTTCCGCAGCCGGGCGGCCAGCCGGGAGGCGGCCTTGCCCGCCCACCCGGCCGGCACCGGCACGCCGGGCAGCATGGCGATGACCCGGGCCGCCTTCTCCGGGGGGACATTGGCGTGCGCCGTGAGCACGACCGCGGCGGCATTCAGCGCCGGCCCGCAGGACACGCTGCCCGCGTGCGCCCCGGGCGGGGCCGGGGCGACGGTGACTTCCCCGCAGCACGGGCACCTGCGGCCCGGAAGCTCCCACTCCGTGGTGACCACGGCGAACAGCACGTCGATGACCTGGGCCCACGACCCGGGCGCCGGCTCCGCGCCGTCCAGGCCGGCCTTGCAGCGGCGGCACTCCGCCGCCGGCGGGGCCTTCTCCCGCTTGCCCGGGGACGGGTCCCTGGCCAGGCCTCTTCCCTCGCGGCCGGGCTGCCCTCCGGGCCTGCGGTCCTTCCGGCGACCGCGATCCGGGTCAGCCCGCTCCGCCTTCCGCCGCTCCCGTGCTGCGATGCCCTCTTGCGAGGCCGGGGTGCCCGAGTCGCTGCTGTCCTGCCGCAGCCGCCGCTCCAGTTCCTCCAGCCGCAGCCCAAGACACCGCATGGCCTCCCGGTCGGCATCCCGCTCCGCCCGCAGCGCCGCGATCTCCGCATCCCGCTCCGCCGGCAGCCTCCGGAGCGTCAAGTTCGCAGCACGAAGCCCGGCAGCATCATCCGGCACGGGCTCATCACGCACGCACGCAGGCTGTCACGGCCACCGCTACCCGGCAAATAGGCACCCGTCGAACCGAGCCGCAGAAGCCAGTCGCTACATATTGACTCAGACCCGTGAATGGACACGAAACAGTCCTTCACTAATCTGAGAGAAACCCAAGCGCCGTCAAACCGAGGCGCGCCCGCTCGCCAAGTTGCCCCCAAGCCCAGTGGTCCGCATCCAGAAGTGGCCTTATGCTACGCAAAACGCGTCTTTGCCCTCCGGTGAGTTCAGCCGCGGCACCCATTGGATCGGTAACCAACGTGAGCAAGAAGGCCGCATCGCTCCAGTCCCTTTCAAGGTTAGGTCGTACAGGGATCGTTGTGGCAGCCGCTTTGACCACGATTGCGCTGACAAGTGAGGGGCGTCGGACGTGCCCAGTACGTGTCTGGAGAACGACTTCGATGGCTTCAGCAGTGTCGAGAGCACTGCGAGTTCCGGGAGCCTCAACGGTTCGCCCCGGTGGGGACGTCGTAAGATCAGCGCGCTCCTCCATGTCGTTTGGGGCAAGGACATCGAACTTTACCTTGCCGGGCCCAGAGTAGGTTTTGGACACGTATCGGTTTCCTATGCCTTCAGGGCTTATTTCCTCTTGTTCGAAATCATGCGATTCCAGCCAGTTGCACAAGCGCATGATCGCCTGTTGATCGGCACGGAGATCAACTACAACATCGACGTCCTCGGTCAGTCTCATCGGCTGGACCTCATGCTCAAGAGCAAGCAGCCACACCATTTGGCCACCAATCAGGCACCAGCCGGTCTGGAAGTCCTCGTAAAGATCCAGCAGGATCCGCCAGCCCTCTGCCTGCGCGGGTGTCATTGAGGTAAGCGTTACCGGGCTCATTAACTCCTCATCCCCGACTGTCGCACCAAGTGTCGTAACTTGGAGTTCAGTGTTTAGTCACCGCGTTGGGTGGTTCCGGAGTCGATGTGGTCGAGCCATCCGATGTTATGCAAAGCATCAAGGCAAGAGCGGAGTTCGATTGCCCCAGCGTAGCGGGCGCGAGGATCCTTCTCTTCGAGAAGGTCTGAGGCTGCGGCAGGGGCGGGTACCGGCCTGCCGCGATCAGGCGCGAGCTCGGGAGGGACGCTAGAAGGCACGATGATCAGGTAGACCTGACCGTTGCGATCCTCCTGCATGTGGTAGCCGCGAATAAGTTTGTCCGCATCTGCCTCATGAACATAGAGTTCTAGCCGTGCTCCCGGCCTGGTGAGGCCGTCGTGGTCGCCGACCATCGCCTCGGCCCCGCCCTTAGACACCCGAGGATCTGCCGCCAAGCGGTCAAGAACACCAGGGTGGACCCACAAGTAGTGCACCTTCCCACGTGCTGATAGCAAGCGACGCCAGGGGGTCTGATCGGCGACCGGATCAGGCAGCGAAGCAAGCATGCGAAGGACACGGTGGCGTTGCTTCCGGTCGGGAACCACTTGCGCCGCAGACTCGATGCACCCGGGCTGATCGTCCTCCGATACACAAGTACAAGCGGCGGCAAGTAGGGCTAGGACCGACCACGCCGTGTGCGGCTCCGGTGGTCGGCCTCGATGGAGTCTCTCCGAGCGCTCAGCGACTTCGGCTGCTGGAATCAGCCATCCGGCTGAAGAGCGGCGCGCAGCGAGCTGGCCTCCATGGATCATCTGCCGCACCCGCTGCATGCTGATACCGAGGATGTCTGCCGCCTCATGCACGCTGAGCACCTGGTAATCAGCCAACGCTCTCACTTCCTCTGCCCTGTAAGTCTTCATAGTAGACAAGACTTGCGTGACGTACGCTTACCCATAACACTTGCGCCAAGGAAATACTTCCCGGACGCAGGCGGGATGGATGGCCGCTTCCTCTAGGGTCCTGGCCCGTCGGTTGAACGCTCCCATCAGGCATCGCTGGTCGCCCGGCCACGTCATTGTCTTCGGACACAGGGCTATTCAG
>NZ_JASIAL010000306.1:0-7485 GCF_030042015.1 Trebonia sp.
GCACGCAACGTACTGGGGGCCGGCGGCCCGCCGCCATCCGGCCTGTCTGAGGAGGAAAGCCGCACGTTCGCGCAGCTGAACTTCTTCTTCTTGCGGGGCGTCGGGTACGGGGTGCAGATGGGGACGCGACCGCAGACGATGTACGGCCTGGCGGACTCGCCCATCGCGCTGGCGGCCTGGATGCTCAACCATGATGATGCCAGCTACCAGGACATCGCCGACGCCTTCGCCGGGCACCCCGTCGGTCGCCTGACCCGAGACGAGGTCCTGGACAATGTCACGTTCACCTGGGTGACGAACACGGGGGTCTCCTCCGCCCGCCTGTACTGGGAGAACACGGTCGGCTTCTTCGACGTCAAGCACGTGTCCATCCCGGCCGCCGTCAGCACCTTCGCGCACGAGATCTACAAGGTCCCCCGCAGCTGGGCCGAGCGGGCATACCCCAAGCTCATGTACTTCAACGAGCTTGACAGGGGCAACCACTTCGCCGCCTGGCAAGAGCCGGCCCTGTTCGCCGCCGAGCTGCGCGCCGCGTTCCGGTCACTGCGCTAAGTTAGCCAGGGTGTTATCCGGACGGCCGTACCTTCCACACCCCGGCGGCTGCGGCAACGCCGCCGTGCGGCACCGGCACCCGGCAGGTAAGTTCTTCCACCTAACGGGCCTGTCTGGACAAGACGTACGACGAATGCCTTCATGGAAGAGGAGTTGTCCGCGGGGGTGGGGAGCGCCGCCTGGAAGGGGATCGCGGTCGTGCGCGCGTTCACAATCCACTCTGTCATGGGTACTGCCGCGATCGTCCTGGCTGGCTCAATGGTCACGGGCGGCTGCCTGGCGACGGGGGCCTCGGCTGCGGCGAGGACGCCGGCCGACGTGGCGTCGCCGTCGCCGAGCCGCCCTCAGGCGGAGTCGGCGTCGCCATCGCCGCCGTCGGTCATCTCGCCTGGTGGTATGGCCCCACCAGCCTGCCGATGCTGCTGCGCTGGACCGGCACCGCGTGGAAGCTGACGTCCGTCCCCTCGAGATACGACATCATCTGGGGCATTGCCGTGACCTCGGCCGCGAACGCGTGGGCAGTGGACTCCAGCACCTCCGACCAGACGACCATCCTGCACCGGAACGGCGGCAAGTGGAGCTAGCGCACCCACCAGATGATCTGACCCGGCAGCACAGGGCATGCGGGTGGCGCGGTTCCGGGCGCATTGTTGGCAGGAGTGCTGCCACGTCTAGCGGTCCGCGCTGAGCACTGCGGCGAGCGATTGCAGGGCGGAGGGGACGAGTGCGTAGTAGGCCCAGACGCCGCGCTTGTCGCGGGTGAAGATCCCCGCGCTGACGAGGATCTTGAGATGGTGGGAGATGGTCGGCTGGGTCAGCCCGAGCGGTTCGGTCAGCTCGCAGACGCAGGCTTCCCCGCCTTCGTGGGCGGCGACCATGGAGACCAGCCGCAGGCGGATGGGATCGGCCAGTGCCTTGAGCAGTCCGGCGAGGTCGGCTGCCTGGCTGGCGGTAATCGGTTCGCGCAGGAGCGGGGTGCAGCATGCCTCGTCCAATGGCAGGAGCGGCCGGGCCTGGCGAGCCGGTGAGGTGATCACCCGCCCAGTATGCGACAGAGGTTGACATTTGTCTATTTCTTGGCCAGGCTAGGCATCGAGACTTTTCTATGTCTGAAGGGATCGTGGAATGAGCGAGGTGACGAGCGGCGAACTGCGCGAGGCGGTCCGGTCCCGGTACGCCGAGGCGGCCCGTGCCGTCCTGGAACCGACAGCCGGTGCCACCGCATCCTGCTGCGGCGGCTCGGCGGCTGGCTCGTGTTGCGGCACCGGATCGGCGGCGCTGGACTCGGCGGACATGTTCGGCGGCCCGCTGTATGGCGAGCGCGAGACCGACGGGCTGCCCCGAGAGGCGGTGCTGGCCAGCCTCGGCTGCGGGAACCCGGTGGCGGTCGCCGACCTTCGCGCCGGCGAGCGCGTCCTTGACCTGGGCTCGGGCGGCGGTATCGACGTGCTGCTGTCAGCCCGGCGGGTCGGCCCGGCCGGGTTCGCCTACGGCGTGGACATGACCGACGAGATGCTGACCCTGGCCAGGGCCAACGCCGCCAAGGCCGGGGCAGGCAACGTGGAGTTCCTTAAGGGGAACATCGAGGCGGTCCCGCTGCCGGACGCGGCGGTGGACGTGGTGATCTCCAACTGCGTGATCAACCTGTCTGTCGACAAGCCCGCGGTCCTGGCCGAGATGTTCCGGGTGCTGGTCCCTGGCGGGCGGATCGGGATCTCCGACGTGATAGCCGACGACCACCTGACGGCCGCGGACCGCGCGGCGGCTGGCTCCTACGTGGGCTGCGTCGCCGGTGCCCTGTCACGGGCCGAATACCTCGATGGCCTGGCCGCCGCCGGGTTCACCGGCATATCGGTGACCCTCACCAGCCAGGCCGCTCCGGGCATGCACTCGGCGATCATCCGGGCCGTCAAGCCAGCCGCTGCATGAACGCCGCCACCGGCAGGCGCCTGCTGGCCGAATTCACCGGCACCGGCCTGCTCGTGGCGGTGGTCGTCGGGTCCGGCATCGCCGCCACCCGCCTGAGTACTGACGGCGCGCTGCGGCTGCTGGTCAACTCGGTAGTCACCTCCCTGGGCCTCGCCGTGCTGATCCTGGTGTTCATCCAGGCCGGGGGCGCGCACTTCAACCCGGTCGTCACCGCCGCCGACTGGATCCTGGGCCGTCGCTACGGGCTCGGCCAGGCCGCCGCCGTGATCGCCTGCCAGATCACCGGAGCCATCGCCGGGGCCGCGCTAGCCGACGCCATGTTCGCCGAACCCGTCCTCAGTCCCTCCCGGCACCACCGCGGCGGTCCGCCCATCCTGCTCAGCGAAGTCGTCGCCACAGCCGGGCTCCTGTTCGTCATCGTGTCCCTTTCCCGCACCGGCCGTCTCCAGCACGTCGCATGGGCGGTCGCCGCCTGGATCGGCGCAGCGTACTGGTTCACCGCATCCACGTCGTTCGCCAACCCCGCCGTCACCATCGCCCGGTCCCTCACCAGCACCTACGCCGGTATCGCCCCCGCCTCTGTTCCCGCGTTCATCGCCGCCCAGCTCGCCGGCGGCGCGATCGGCACCATCCTGGCCGTGACCATCTACCCGGTTCAGTGCGGTCGGATTCAGGTTGAACAGCCCGCCCAGCTCGCAGGCTGAAGAAAGGAAGGAGCCAGCAGTGGCCGACCTGCCCGAGGTGCTGTTCATCTGCACCCACAACGCCGGACGCTCCCAGATGGCTGCCGCGCTGCTCGACTACCAGGCGGCCGGACGCGTGCACGTCACCTCGGCCGGGTCGCAGCCCGCCGCCGAACTCAACCCGGCCGTCGTCCAGGCCATGGCCGAGATCGGCCTCGACATCTCGCGCGAGTTCCCCAAGCCACTGACAACCGGCAAGGTAAAGGCTGCCGACGTGGTGATCACCATGGGCTGCGGCGATGCCTGCCCCGTCTACCCCGGCAAGCGCTACCTCGACTGGGACCTCCCCGACCCCGCCGGACTCGACCTAGAGGCCATCCGTCCGATCCGCGACGACATCGCCCACCGAGTTCGGCAACTACTCGCCGAACTGACCGCGGCATCCGGCTGACCTTTCGTCCGGCGCGGTCAACCCCACATATGCCCAGGCGCATCATCTGGTCGGGGTGGAGCGCTTGACGAAGACCGGGCGCCTCAGGAAGAGTTTGTTCACGGCGGCGACCGGTCGCCGAGCTGTGGAACATCCGCTCCAGCCGGGGGTTCCATTGGCGAAGGGGATTCGCCCTCTCGGTCGTCAATGTCACAGGCCATCTTCCTGCACCGCGTCGCTGGGGGACGAGGGTGTCAAGGGGAGGCTTGTCCATGACCAGGGACGCCAGCTTCAAGAAGGTTGTCCGGCGGCACGCGGAGGAGACTGGGCAGCGCTACACCGAAGCGCTGACGGATCTCGAGGGTCTCGGCGCGCGAATGCACCACGAGCCAGTTCCTGACGAACTCCTTGCTCATCTGCGGGATCGCTACGGCATAGACCCGATCACGGCGACCAAACTCAGCGTGCACAAGACCTACGTGTTCCGCATCGACCGCAATGACGGCAGCCCGTGGGTCGCCCGCGCGTTTCCCCCTGCTCGGCCGCGTGCCGGTGTGGAGGGCGACGCCGCAATCCTGCGATTCCTGGAGTGGCAGGACTATCCCGCAGAGCGCCTGGCGGTCGACGATGCGGTATCTGACTTCGATGGCAGCGCGGTCCTCGTGACGCGGTTCGTTGAGGGCACCCAGCTCCCCGGCGGTGCCGCGAAATTCGCCATGATGGGTGAGCTGCTCGGACGGCTACACGCGCTGCCGTACGACGAGTCCGCCGGCCGCCCGGGTGGAGCCAGTGGTGAGGACCCGAGCCATGAGGGCACGCCGCGTCATGACCTGCTGGCGGCCCTGTCGTTCCTCGACGCCGTCGACACCAAGGTCGCGGCCGCCGAGCGCGAGCGATTCGAGCAGCTCCGCGACCAGGTACGCTCGGCCGACGACGGTCACGGCCTTCCGGAAGGTCTGCTCCACGGAAACCTCCTCCACGCCCCCGATCACTTCATCCTGAGCGAACAAGGGCCAGTCGCGATCAACTGGAAGGCCTCCGGGCGCGGACCTCGCCTCGCCGACTTCGCTTACCTGATCTGGGGCACGGGTTCCTGGAACCCGCGCCGACCGAACCAGGAGCGGATCGACGCTGCCGTCAACGCCTACCGCCGGCACGTCGAGCCGACCGACGACGAACTCGACCGGCTCGAGGCGGTCATGTACATCCGGACGCTCTACCTCGCCTGTTTCGGCTACCGGCGCGCCGTCACCAGCGGCTCGGCATTCAACGAGTGGGGCTTCATCGAACCACCCGGGTACTTCAGCTCCACAGCAGCCGCAACCCGAGCCGCGTTCCGCCGGTAGGTGGCCGTACGAGCGCGTTCGATCGTCCAGCGGGCAGCTGATCACCACCGGCCCACATGTAGCCTGGCCTGCAACAAGCTTGTTCGCTGAGCTGCGCTCGGTGATCACCGTGCGGATGACCGGGGTCGCGACGACCAGCAGCCGGGAGTGGTAGTTGAACCCGGGCCTCGTCGTAGGCCAGGTGCCCGGCGTCGCTGAGCCGGCGCCATTCCCGGTCGGGCAGCAGTTCGGGCTGGGCCGGCTCCTCTTCGACGAACCGCCGCCAGCCGGCCAGGACGGTGAGCTGCCGGTGCCAGGCCTCGTCGTCCGGGTCGCCGACGGCGGCTGCGGCTGCGCTCACCAGCGTTTCTTCGCTTCCTCGTGGGCGTTGAAGATTCCCAGCGGGATAACCTTGGCGACCGGCTCGCCGCTGCCTTGCTCCGGCGGTTCCGTCCGGGTCAGTGTTTGCGTTGCGTGGCCGGGGCCGCATCTCGTCAGCATATGTTGACGCCTTCTTTTCCGTCAGCATACGCTGACGGCGTGGAACCTGTCCGCGACATCGCCGAGGATGCCGCCAGCACCGACCCCGATGCCGGCCTGCGCTCGGTGGCGGCCCTGCGGGCGCTCACCGAGCGGCTGGAGATCCTCCAGGTCGACAACGCCCGCAGGCTCGGGTGGTCCTGGCAGCAGATCGCCGGGCGGCTCGGCGTGACCAAGCAGACCGTGCACCGCAAGCACGGCAAGCGGACCGGAGGGCGACCATGACCGGGCACATCATGACCCGGGACGCCGGCGCCGTCTCGATCCGGGCGTTTGAGCACGCCGTCCGGCTCGGGCACCCCTACCTCGGCGGGGAGCACTACCTGCTCGCGCTGGCCGCCGCCGGCCAGCCGGCCGGCGCTGTCCTGCGCGAGCACGGCGTCACGCCGGAGCGCGTCGAGGCGGAGATCGTCCGCCTTTCCGGAGCCGGGCTGTTCGGCGACCTGGACCGGGACGCACTGGCGGCGGTCGGGATCGACGTCGATGCCGTGCGCGCCGCGACCGAGGCGTCCTTCAACCGCGCGACCCTCGCGCGTGCCGCCCGGGACTCTCACCGGGAGCCGCGCCGCTTCAGCCCGCGCCGCCGCTCCGGCGCCACGCGGGGGGACGGGGTCTTCCTGCCGCACGGCCCCGGTGTCAACCAGGCCCTCGTGGCTGCCCGCCGCGAGGCTGCGTCCAGGTACGCCGCCCAGGCGGATGTCGAGCACCTCGCACTGGGTATCCTCGCCGTCAGCGAAGGACTGGTGCCCTCGATCCTGTCCCGGCTCGGCACATCCGGGCCAGCACTGGGGACCGCGATCCTGGACTGCTACCCGCCCGCCAGCTGACCCGCCGGTCACCGGACCCGCAGCCCCACCCCCGACCACGTGCGGGCTGGCGGCCTGGAGAGAGGAACCTCCCGGCGGCACTGCCCCGGGCAGCCGCCCGGTTGACGCCCGCGCCGGTCGCAGATATTCGCTATTGGCCGGGTGGCAGGGAACGGTAGTGTGCCGCCCGTGGTGTCGTGGTTGCGGTCCCTGCCGACGGCTGAGGCGGCCGGCGCGTTCGCTGGCGAGCGGTACGGCCTGAAGGTGCGCTCGTGCGTGCTGCTGCGCTCGCTGGCCAACGAGGTCTACCAGATCGTCGGCGACGACCGCCGGTACGCGTTCAAGCTCTACCGCCACGGCGGCCGGTCGGCCGGCGAGGTCGCCTGGGAGCAGGACCTGGTCACGCACGTGATCGGCTGCGGGATTCCCTGCGCGGCGCCGGTGCCGCTGACGGACGGCAGCCTGTGCGGCCAGATGGAAGCGCCGGAAGGCCCGCGGCCGTTCGCGCTGTCGCAATGGGTGGAGGGAACGAAACCGCAGCCGCCAGCCGGCGACGAACTCTTCCGGGACTTCGGCCGCCTCATCGGCCGGTTCCACGCGGCCGCAGCAGGCTTCCGCAGCGGCCACCCGCGCCAGCCCGCCAGCCTGAGCACCATGCTCGACGAGCCGCTGCGGGCTATCACGCCGCACCTGGACGGCGACCACGCTGACCGGGTCGCCGCCCTGGCCGGCCGGGCGCGGGAGCAGTTGAGCGCACGCGAGCTTTCCTGGGGCATCCGGCACGGCGACGTATCGCTGGACAACATCCACCGCACCAGTCGGGGGCTGGTGCTGCACGATTTCGACCAGGCCGGGCCGGGCTGGCTGGCGGCGGACCTGACCGGCGTGCAAGCCACCGGGCACTGGGACGCCTTCGCCGACGGGTACACCGCCGAGCACCCGCTGCCGGATCTGCCGGTCATCCCCTGGCTGGAGGTCTGCCAGCTGATCGGCAACCTGCGCTTTCACCTGGTTGAAAAACCCCAGTACCGCGGCCTCGAATCGCTGGCCGAGGGCTGGGCCGACCGCGCGCTGGCCCGCGTCGGCGAACTGTCCGCGCGACTGCTCTAGAGCCGACTCACCTGCGGCGAAGCGGCCGTGCACGCATAGTCAACTATCGATGCCCAGTGGCCAGCTAACGACAGGACAGGTGGTGTCCGTTGCCATCTGAGGTGAGGCAT
>NZ_JASIAL010000040.1:0-8323 GCF_030042015.1 Trebonia sp.
TCTGGCGGAATGGCCAGCCGCCACCACTGCGCGTCCATCAGCGCCCGGAACGACTTGCGGAACGACTCAGGCACCGTCACGGTCCCTGTGGCCGGGTCAAAGACCGGCGGGTTCCTGTCGGCGTCGGCGAACGACTCGGCCACCGGCCCGACGGCGAGCCTGTTGACTTCGGCCAGCATGTCGCGCGCGGTCTCGGCGTCCACGTCGGCGTAGGGACCAGTCCCCAGGAGTGCCTGACGGCCGAGCACCTCGAACAGGTTGAACTCGATGTCCCGGAGATTGCTCTTGTAGTGGCTCATATAACGCTCCGCGGCTTGGGTACCTAGCCTATGTTACTCGCTAGTAGCAAATCAGTCATCCCTGCACCCACGCGTCTTTCACGGCATCGCAAACCGCTGGTGACAGACCGGCCGGAACACGACAACATGCCCCATTCCCCGACTGCCTGTTTCGGCGCTTTTGAGGCATCAAGGGCACCTTGGGACTAGGCTTCCGACTCGTGACGGATGTTCGCGACCCCTCGGCGGGCCCGCCGACGCGGCGGCCTAACGACGGCACGCCATCCCGGCAGCCGGGCGGGACGCTGCCGGCACGACAGTTCGCCGGGGACCTGCCCGGCAGGTATCCGGTCGGGGAGCAGCCGGCCAGCGACCTGCAGGGCGGCAGCGGCGGCGGCCTGGCCATGCCGAGCCGCCAGACGGCAGCCCGTCCGCCGCGACCGGCCGGCCGGCACCGCAGGCCCGTTCCCGTCAGCCTGCCGCAGAGCGCCCCCGCCCTTGTGCTCGCGGTTCCGGGAACCGACACAGACCTCACGGCCGGCGCAGTGGGCGAGCTCGCCGCCGTGCTCCGCGTCGATAACCCCGCGGTGGACGTGCGCGCGGCGCGCGTCGACGGCGGCGGCCCCGGCGACCCGTCTGACATTCAGGCCGTCCTGGCCGACGCCGCCTCGCGGCGGCCGGACGGCGCGGCATGCGCCGTGGTCATCCCGCTCATCGCCACGCCCAACCCGCCCGTTACCCGCCGGCTGCGCGAGGCGATCGCCGTCAGCGGGGCGAAGGCGGTCGTCAGCGGCTTCATCAACTCCAACGCGCTGATCGCCGAGGTGCTGCACATCCGGCTGGCCGAGGCCGGGCTGGCGCGCGCGGACCGGGTCCGGCTTTTCAGCATCGTCACCGCCGCCGACGGCATCCTCATCGCGACCATCGGCGGCCCGGACGGCGCGGCTGCGGCCAACGTAACGTCGGTGCTGCTCGCGGCGCGGCTGGCGCTGCCGGTCATCCCGGCGTCGCTGGACAGCGCGCCGACCCTGCAGGAAGGCATGATGCGGCTGAGGGAGATGGGGGTCAACCGGCCTGCGATCGCCCCGTGCATCATCGGCCCCGAGGCCAGCAAGAGCGACCTGGACGCGCTGGCGATCGGCGGGGAGTGCGCGGCGCCGCTCGGCGCGCACAGCAACATCGCGAAGCTCGCCGCGGTGGCCTACGGGCAGGCAATCAGCCAGCTGGAGATTCCCGGCGAGCAGCTGTAACCGACGGTCTGCGGCACTCGCACCTCAACCACCTCAACCATCGCCGTCCCTCGTCGCCCGGATGAGATAGCCCCGGGCCGCCGGAGCGGCCTCCCCCGGGTGTCCGGCGGCCCGCTATTCGGCGCCAGCGAGCAGGGGGTCGAGCCGGACCGCCGGGTTGTCGCGCGCGATCGCGTTCAGCCGCCACTTGTCGGCGAACAGCGCCAGCAGCGCCCCGTCGAGCCGGCGGGTCAGCACCTCGGCGCCGCGCGCGCCGGCCAGCGCGGAGGCGCCGGCCGCATCGGTCAGCCGCGCCAGTGAGTAGTCGAGATGATCGAGCTCCGAGCGGGCGCTGAACTCGTGCTCAAGCCGGTGCAGCACCACGTCGAACTGCAGCGGCCCGACGGCCGCGAGCACGGGCGCCTGGTCGCCGCGCAGGTCAGACGACAGCACCTGGACGACGCCCTCGGTGTCCAGCTGGTCGATGCCGCGGCGGAACTGCTTGTACTTGGCGGCGTCCTTGCAGCGCACGACGGCGAAGTGCTCGGGCGCGAACGACGGGATCGGCGGGAACGCCACCGGCACGTCGGCGAACAGCGTGTCCCCCGGACGCAGCGCGGTGGCGTTGACCAGGCCGATCACGTCGCCGGGGAAGGCCACGTCCACGGTCTCCCTGTCCTGGCCGAACATCGCCTGCGCGTACTTCGTCGCGAACGGCCTGCCGGTCGCGGCGTGGGTGAGCACCATGCCGCGCTCGAATCGGCCGGAGCACACCCGGACGAAGGCCACCCGGTCCCGGTGCGCCGGGTCCATGTTGGCCTGCACCTTGAACACCAGCCCGGAGAAGGGCGCGCCGACCGGCCGGGGTACGCCGTCCGCGGACACCCGGGCCGCCGGTCCTGGGGCCAGCGCGCGCATCGCGTCGAGCAGCCTGCGCACGCCGAAGTTCGGCAGCGCCGCGCCGAACAGCACCGGAGACGACTCACCGGCCAGGAACGACGGCATGTCGAGCCGGGCGCCGATCTCGTCAAGCAGCGTCAGCTCGTCGACCGCCACCGAGTACGCCTCGCCCTCGCGCTCCAGCGCCTCGTCGGGCGAAAAGCGCTGCTCAAGGGCCCGCTCTGCGCCGCCGGGGGTGCGCGTGTAGGCGGTGTACTCGCCGATGGCCCGCTCGATCAGCCCGCGGAAGTCGCCGGCCACCCCGACCGGCCAGTTCACGGGCGTGGGGCGCAGCCCGATCCGCTGCTCGATCTCATCGAGCAGTTCCAGCGGCTCGCGGCCGGGACGGTCCCACTTGTTCACGAACGTCACGACCGGCAGGTGCCGGGACCGGCACACGTCGAACAGCTTGAGCGTCTGCGCCTGGAGGCCCTTGGCCGAGTCGAGCAGCATGATCGCGCAGTCGACGGCCTCGAGCACCCGGTAGGTGTCCTCGGAAAAGTCCGCGTGTCCCGGGGTGTCGAGCAAGTTCAGCACCGCGCCGTCGTAGGTGAAGCGCAGCGCCGCCGAGGTGATCGAGATGCCGCGATCGCGCTCCATCGCCATCCAGTCGGAGGTGACACCGCGCCGCCCCGCCTTGCCGTGCACAGCGCCGGCGTGGTTGATGGCGGACGCGTGCAGCGCGAGCGCCTCGGTCAGCGTCGACTTGCCCGCGTCCGGATGGCTGATCACCGCGAAGGTCCGGCGCCGCGCCGCTTCGGCCCGGACAGCCGTGTCCGGGGCAGGCCGTCTTGCTGCTACATCTGTCACCGACACGCGGCGGCTCTCCTTACTTCCCTTGCTTCTGCTTCGCTGGCTGGCGCGACGCCCGAACGAGGCTACCCTGATCGCCCCGGGGGTCCGGCGCCCGCCTGCCACGCAGGCCCGGGCGCGGTGCTCCGCACACGAGGAGCGATCCAAGTCGCGCAACGTGCGGGTGATACAAACAATTCCCCCGAACGGACAGCGGGTTCCCGTCACCCGCGCCATGACTGCCCGCAGGCTTGGCCCCAAGCTCTCGTGCCATCTCTGGCTTGCGGCCCTCGGTGACGCGAGAGGCGGCCACCCGGATCTTGTGCGGCCGCGGGGCTAACCCGGCGGTCGTGTACGGGCACTATGAAGCGTGGGACACCCCAGGCCTGAGCTGCCCTCAGACGCCGACCTCGTGCAGCTGGCGCGGCGCGGGTTCAGGGAACCGATGGCCGAACTCGTGCGCAGGCACTGGGATATCGCGGTCCTGCTCGCCGGGCGGGTCCTGGGCTCGCCAGACCTGGCGCGCGACGCCGTGCAGGAGGCCGCGGTCGCCGCGATGACCGATCTTGAGCGGCTGCGCTCGCCCGACAAGTTCGGTGCCTGGTTCTGCGGGATAGCCCTGAACGTGTCCAGGAAGTGGCACCGGCAGCTCCGGTCGGAAGTGCCTGGCCTGCGGCCCGATTGGGTGTCTGGTGCGCCTGATCCGGCGGAGGCGGCGGAACTGGCCGACACCGCGGCACGTGTGCGCGGTGCCATCGCCGCACTGGCCGATGGCCAGCAGCACGCCGTGCGGCTGTTTTACCTGCAGGGCCTGAGCCACCGCGAGGTGGCCGGGGAACTCGGCATCTCGGTCGGCGCCGTCAAGGCGCGGCTGCACCAGGCGCGGGCGGCACTGGCCCCGAAGCTCGTTCAATTCATGGCGATCCAGGAGGAGAATACGGTGACAGCAGCGGAGACGGCGGAATGGGCCGAGGTCTTTGTCTCGGAGATCCGCAGGACCCAGGATGACGACCCCCAGCAGCGCAAGCACGTCATGGTCCTCGCCGAGCGCGGCGGTGACCGGCGGCTTCCGATCTGGATCGGGCCGGCCGAGGCGAGCGTGCTCGCGCTGACGCTGGAGTCGGTCGAGACACCCCGCCCGTTCCCTTACAAGCTGGCGGCCGGGCTCGTCGAGGCCGCCGGGTCGCGCATCACCGAAGTGCGGATCACCCGCCTGCTGGACTGGGTCTTCTACGCGGTCGTGGTCGTGCAGGGACCGGGCGGACCGCGGGAAGTCGACGCACGGCCAAGCGACGCCGTGAACCTGGCGGTGGCAACCGGCGCGCCCATCCGGCTGAACAGCTCGCTGTTCAGCGCGCCGCCAACGGAGGAGGAGTCATCGTTTCCTGTGGCCACCGCCGACATTGCGGCTGAAGTCCGGCAGCGGATGCGCGAGGCTGCCGAACGGCGCGCGCACTGATCCGTCTCGGACCCCGGAACGAGCGCGGCGCCCGCTGACCGGTAGCCGCCAAGTGGTCACGCGTGCGGCTCGGCGCCGGCGTAGGCCGCGAGGTGCTCGCCGGTGAGGGTGGAGCGGGCGGCGACGAGGGCCGCGGGGGTGCCCTCGAAGACGATCCGGCCGCCGTCGTGGCCGGCGCCTGGGCCGAGGTCGATGATCCAGTCGGCGTGCGCCATCGCCGCCTGGTGGTGCTCGGTCACGATGACAGGCTTGCCGGAGTCGGCGAGCCGGTCGAGCCGGTCGAGCAGGCCGAGCAGGCCGAGCAGGCCGGGCAGCTGCTCGACGTCGGCCAGGTGCAGGCCGGCGGTCGGCTCGTCGAGGACGTAGACGCCGCCCTTCTCCGCCAGGTGGGTTGCCGGCTTGAGCCGCTGCCGCTCGCCGCCGGACAGCGTAGTGAGCGGCTGGCCGAGGCTGAGGTAGCCGAGCCCGACGTCGCCCGGCCGACCGAGGATCTGTGCGCGGCGGGCGTGGCTGCCTCCCCGGCGCCGAGGAACTCCCCGGTCTCGGTCACCGTCATCGCCGGCACTTCGCCGATGTCCCGCCGCCCAGCCGATGTTCAAGCACCGACGGCTCGGACCGCTTGCCCTCGCACTCCTCGCAGGTGGTGGCAACGCCGGCCATCATCGCCAGGTCGGTGTAGCTGACCCCGGCCCCGTTGCAGTTGGGGCAGGCGCCCGCGGAGTTGGCGCTGAACAGCGCGGGCTGCACGCCGTTGGCCTTCGCGAAGGCGGTGCGGATCGGGTCGGGCAGTCCGGTGTGCGTCGCCGGGATGAGCGAGCTCATGCCGGAGCCGGCGACACCGGTGACGACGGCAAGCACCCCGAGCGGGATGTCCAGGTCGACGTCGCGCAGGTTGTGCGTGCTCGCGCCGCGGATCTCCGGCGTGCCCGCGGCCGTCCGTACGCTCTCCTTGGGGGCCGCCCGGTCGTCGAGGTGACGGCCGGTGAGGGTGCCGCTGGCCCGTCAGCCCCTCGACGGTCCCCTCGACACCGTCAGCCGGCGCTTCGGGATCGCGATGCTTACATCCTTGAGGTTGTTCACGCGTGCTCCGTGCACGCGGATCGAGTCGTGGTGGCTGTCGGCGATCATCGGTCCTGAAGCAGCCCAAGGACGTTGCCGTCGGGATCGGTGACAGTGGCCACCAGGCGGCCGCCGCCGACGTCGCGCGGGGGCTCCTTCACGTTGGCGCCCGCCGCGGTCACCTCGGCCAGCTTCGCCTCGATGTCGGCCACGTGCCAGTAGGCCACCGGCGAGGTCATGCCGCTGTTCGGCACCAGCCCGATCTGCTGTCCCTCGGCCTCGTAGCCGACGTAGTAAGGCGCGTCCGCCATCGGCGCCACGCCGAGCAGGGCGGTGTACACCGCCTTGGCCGCCTCGAGGTCGGTTACCGGATGCAGCACGGTCTTGATGCCCTGGGTGGAAGAACCGGTCATGGTCGCTCCTCAAGTCGTGGCAGCCCATCGCCTTGGCTGTCGATTCGCGTCTTGTCAGAAGTATGGCGACGGCGAACCAGGGGACGCTTCTCCATTCCTGACCAGTCTCGTCACCTCGCCCGGGGTCGTCATGGCAAGGACGAAGCGACCTACGTAGCCTCGCGACCGATGCGATCCCGATCGCAAGCCGGACCAGCACGGCCGCCAGGAAAAAGAAAAGCACGTCCCACCACCCGTAACTGCCCGCCCAGAACCAGGCCACGCCCGGATGCGACGCAATGATCAAGGCGGTGATGGCCAGCAGCGGCGGCGTAACCACCAGGCCCTCGGGCCAGGTGAAGCTTCGCCCCGGAGTCGTGTAGAGCCTCACCAGCGCATAAGCGGGCCAGGTTCCGATAAGGGCGCCTGCCAGGAGGAAAAACGGCTTCGCGACGATGACCTGGCAGGAGGCACAGCGCGGCGCGGGTGGGCCTCGGTGGCGGCAGGCAGCGTCGCCCTAGTGCTGGCCGAGTACGCGGCCGTCCGGGTGAGCGCGAAGGGCAGTGCGCGACCCGCTATGGGCCTGGGGCACGGGGCGGAATCTCATCTGTGGCGCCGGATCGGCGATCCCGGCGATCGTCGCGGGCCTGTTCTTCGATGGAGTAACGCTCCTGCTGGTGTATGCCCTCGTGGTGATAGTGCGCGACACATCGTCGAGGCGCAGCCAGCGGATGTCGTGCCCGCTTGCGCAGATCCAGGCGGAGTCCGCCGAGCCCTGGTGCTCGTTGTCTCCTGCATTGGCGCGAACGCGCCACCCCTCCCTGGGGGTTCATCCCCACCCTCAGCCAAACCCTGACAGTGGATGCTCTTGCACTGCCCGGTCCATCCTTGAGCCTGACGCCCCGCCGGAGGCGCCAAGTCCTGCAGTCACAGTCACGCTTGGAGGGTGGAAGGGCGGACACGTGCACTCAGTGGCCCATCCTCGGATCTGAGCCAGCCCAGCACCACCCGGAGTGGAATCACCTGCTTGCCGGGCCTTCCTCGTCCTAGCGACGCTGTCGGTTGTGTGGAAGACTCGCGAGCAGCTCCAGGCAGCGGGACAGGCACGATGACAAGAGCCAGACGTCCTGCCGCATAAGTCAGCGAGTTAGGGGAGGGATTCATGGCAATCAGCGTGTACATAAGCCCGGCATCTGCGACCGCAGCGCAATACGACGAAATCATCAGGCGTCTCGACGCAGCTGGTGCAGGCAAACCCGCTGGGCGTCTATATCACGCTTGCTTCGGCTTCGGCGACAAGCTCCAGGTATTCGACATCTGGGAGTCTCAGCAGGCCTTCGATAAGTTCGGCGAGACGATGATACCCATCGTCCAGGAAGTCGGCGTCGATCTTGGCCAGCCCATGGTCGAGCCAGTTCACAACCTGATTCAGGGCTAAGGCGGCCCGACGCGACGGCACCGCGAGGTATTGGTCCCGGGCCAGCGCAGCCGGTCGTGTGCAGCGCGATCGCGCGAGCGCCTTTGGCGCGGTGGCCGCCAGCTGGGCAATCGCGGCCGAGGAAGACGTCTCGTCGTTACATCCGGCGACCGCTCTTGAGCCGCCTTCTTCCGGATGTCCGCGTGGCGTTCGGCCTGGCGTGCGCCCGGGCGGGCCTCTCAAGGCAGAGCCCGGGCGCTGACGCCGGGCCAGCGGCGCCGCAGGCGCCGCCTTGATCCTAAGTGGGTGACCCCATAAATTCGTCGGGGGTTGTCAGGCAGCCCTCACAAGTCCGGTTTGTTTTATGGAGTCCTGTTTCTCGTGTTCGCTGATGCGCCGGAGCAGGTCCTTGAGGTCGTCGGCGGTGTACTTCCAGCTGAACGGCTCCGCGGTGCGGTTGTAGCGGTCGATGAAGGCGAGCAGGGTTCCGGAAAGCTCCTCCAGGCTGGGGAAGTTGTTCGGGGAGACGACTTTCTTCTGGATGATGGAGAAGAAGATCTCGATCTGGTTCAGCCAGGAGGCGTGGACCGGGGTGTGGATCATGATCGCGTTGGGGTGAGCCGCGGCCAGCCGGCTGGCCGCGGCCTGGCCGCGGTGGTCCGAGCCGTTGTCCACGATGACGAATACGCGGGGCGCGTTCTTGTACTCTGGCCTGGCCATGACCTGGCCGGCCAGGTCCATGAACGGGGCGATTCCCG
>NZ_JASIAL010000006.1:0-6049 GCF_030042015.1 Trebonia sp.
TGTTCCAGGGAATAACGGTTGGTCACCAGCTTCTCTAGCGGGAACTTGCCTTCACGCATCCACTCCAAGAAGAGCGGAAAATCGGTTTCCGGTTCCGTTGCACCGAGGCTCCCACAATAGTGGCGTTGATACAGAAGAATTGCGTTCAAGTCGACCGATACATCGGCCACAGGAATCCCGAGGAGCACCGCCATGCCACCTTGGTTGTCTGCCCTTGGCCCTCCCTGCCTGACTGCCTCCAGAATCTGGAGAGCGGTCGTCGGGGCGCCGACCGCGTCGAAGGCATAGTCAACTCCGCCTGGGTTGATCGACAAAATCTCATTTACAGCGTCGGTATTAGAGGCATTGATACCATGGGTCGCGCCGAACTCCCTGGCGAACTGCAACTTACGGTCGACCAAGTCTACGGCGATAATGGGGTCAGCGCCAGCAATAGCAGCTGCGCCAATCGCCGACAAACCGACGCCTCCGACGCCGAATACGGCTACCGACTGGCCAAGCCCGACCTTTGCCGTGTGCAGGACCGCGCCGGCCCCTGTCAACACGGCGCAGCCAATTAGGCAGCTGATATCGGCTGGGTCCGACGGCGACATAGGGATGACCTTATCCGCGAACGTCACCATATGCTCGCTCCAGGTATACAAATCGCCGTCAGCGATCACGGGCCGTCCGTGGAAGGTGGCACCGGTGGGCGTCGAAACAGGCAAGCCTCTAATGGGAATTCGGGAAACCCATGTAGAGATGACGTGATCGCCTTCCTTTACGTGGGTGACTTCCTTCCCCACCTGTGTAACGACGCCACTGCCCTCATGGCCGAGCCCCATTGGCCTAGGCAACCTGGGATTGAGCAACTGGTGCACCTGTGAATAGCAGACACCGCTCGCGAAGTTGCGAACTGTGACCTGGTTAGGACCAGGGTCCGGTATGTCGATTTCCTCGATCACCAGCGGTCCTCGAGGCGCTACCTGTATGGCTGCCTTGCTCTTCATGACCGTCTCCTTCGATCGATCTAGTCCCCTCCCGTACCTGTCCCAACAGTTGCCCCAACAAACGCGTCGCGCTTGGTGCGCCCCTGCTTCCGCTTGTATCGGTAAGAAGACCCGTGCGGGAATGGGTGGCCTCGGCTTCAGCAGGCGGAGAGCCGCGCCGGCGCCAAGTGTGAAACGGAAGGTCATTGCGCGACAAATACCATAACGAGCAAGATTGCCAAGTTCGACGTCATTATCGCCGCCGCACAGGGGCCGACAAGACGTCGAGTTCTGGGTTGACCGCATTCACGCCGACCGATCGAAGGCGGTGCTCGCAGGAGCTGGCGCCGCGGCGCGCCTGGCTGGCGGCGTGGTCTTGCCGGTCCCCGCGGACCATGATATGTACCGGGCGGCAGCCGGGCCCAGGCCGGACGGGCGGAGGACACACATGCGTAAGCGGTTCACGGACCAGGGCGCGGCAGATTTCGGCGCTTGCGCAGGACGAAGCCAGGCTGCTCAGCCACGACCACGTCGGCACCGAGCACATCCTGCTGGCTCCATCCCGCGAGCGGGACGGCGTTGCCGGCAGGGCGCTCGGGTCGCTGGGAGTCACCCCGGAGGCAGTACGGGAGGTGCTCGGCCAGGCGCCCGGCTGGAGCGAGGCAGATCCGATCGATCCATTCGCGAAGTACACGCGACAAGCCGGGAACGTGCTGGAACTCTCACTGCGGGAAGCGCTGCGACTCGGGGATAACCAGGGTCAGTACCGAGTACATCCCGCTAGCGCTGATCCGCGAGCCAGGAGCGGTTGCTGCGGAGGTGCTTGCCCGGATGAGCGTCGACCCGAAGCGGGTCAGCCAGCAGGTGCTGCGGCTGCGCCATTCCGTCAGGGCATCCGCCGAGACCCGGTCGAAAGCGCGGTGCCGCTGGACATGGTCCGCCGCGTCCCGCGGGCCGGGGTCGGCGTGCGCGAGACGCTGCGGCAGCAGCAGCTCAACGACGCCGGAGAAGGCCGGCAGCGTCCGCGTCGTCAGTTCATCGCCCGGTCCAGGGACGAACCCCGGCTGGGCGTGCACCATCCCCTCCTTGATCTCGTCCCGGCAGATCGCCGGACATCCCACCGCATGCGCGATCCTGTGCGCGAGGGTGGTCTTGCCCGAGCCAGGAGGACCGGTGACGACAACGAGCGCGGGCAGGGAAGTCACCTCAGGAAAGCTATAGCCTGGCGCAGCGCGGCCGGCGGAGAAGGTGCCAATGGCCGATGCGGAGGCGAAGGCGTACTCTCGGGCCGCAGCGCCTGGCAGCCCAAAGTTGGCTCATTCGTTTTTTTGTACTGTTCGTGTTTTGGCGATAGGTTTGGCCCGTGACCCCACCCCAGAGTCCGTCCACCGCCGAGGCGCTGCGTGGTGCTGGCCTGCGGGTGACGGCCGCCCGTGTCGCGTTGCTCGAGACCATCCGCAATGGTGACCACCTCGGCGTCGAGGCGATCGCTTCCGGAGTCCGCGCTCGCGTGGGTCATGTCTCGCTTCAGGCCGTGTACGAGGCCCTGCACGCGCTGACCGCGGTGGGACTCGTGCGCCGCATCGAGCCGGCCGGCGGTCCGCCCCGGTTCGAGGGACGCGTCGGCGACAACCACCACCACGTCGTGTGCCGGTCGTGCGGGGTCGTCGCCGATGTCGACTGCGCGGTCGGCGAGGCGCCTTGCCTGACCGCTTCCGACGGCCGCGGTTTCTCGATCGACGAGGCCGAGGTCGTCTACTGGGGCCTGTGCCCCGACTGTTCCATCGCCCCAAGTGCCGGGGCATCGTGATCCGCCTAGTCCGGAGGGATTCTCATGACTGAGAACCATGATCCAGTAGACATCGAAGGCCCGACCCCGGAGAGCGGGGGATGTCCGGTCCTGCACGGTCTGACGCACCCGACCCAGGGTGATGCCAACAGTGACTGGTGGCCGAACAGGCTCAACCTGAAGATCCTCGCCAAGAACCCCGCCGTGGCCAACCCCATGGGGGAGGGCTTCGATTACGCCGCGGAATTCAAGAGCCTCGACCTCGCCGCGGTCAAGCGCGACATCGCGGCGGTGCTGACCGACTCCAAGAAGTGGTGGCCGGCCGACTTCGGCAACTACGGCCCGCTGATGATCCGGATGGCCTGGCACCTGGCGGGCACGTACCGGATCAACGATGGCCGTGGCGGCGCGGGCGCCGGGCAGCAGCGGTTCGCGCCGCTCAACAGCTGGCCGGACAACGTCAGCCTCGACAAGGCCCGCCGGCTGCTGTGGCCGGTCAAGAAGAAGTACGGCAAGAAGATCTCCTGGGGCGACCTGATGATCCTCACCGGGAACGTCGCCCTGGAGTCGATGGGTTTCAAGACTTTCGGTTTCGGCGGCGGCCGCGAGGACGTCTGGGAACCAGACGATGACGTCTACTGGGGTCCAGAGACCGTCTGGCTCGCAGACGAGCGTTACTCCGGCGACCGCGAGCTTCAGGAACCGCTGGCCGCGGTCCAGATGGGCCTCATCTACGTCAACCCCGAGGGCCCCAACGGCAACCCGGACCCGCTCGCCGCGGCCCGCGACGTCCGCGAGACGTTCCGCCGGATGGCGATGAACGACGAGGAGACAGTCGCCCTGATCGCCGGCGGCCACACGTTCGGCAAGACCCACGGCGCGGGTCCCGCCGATGCGGTTGGCCCCGACCCCGAGGCTGCCCCGCTCGAGCAGCAGGGCCTGGGCTGGAAGAGCAGCTACGGCAGCGGCGTGGGCGGGGACGCGATCACCAGCGGTCTCGAAGTCATCTGGACCGACACCCCGACCACGTGGGACAACAGCTTCTTTCGGATCCTCTTCGGCTATGAGTGGGAGCTCACCCGAAGCCCCGCGGGCGCGTACCAGTACCAGCCGAAGGACGGCGCGGGGGCGGGCACCGTCCCCGACCCCCACGACCCGGCCAAGCGCCGCACCCCGATGATGCTGACGACCGACCTCTCGCTCCGGTTCGACCCGATCTACGAGCCGATATCGCGGCGTTTCATGACGGACCAGGACGCGTTCGCGGACGCCTTCGCCCGCGCCTGGTTCAAGCTGACCCACCGCGACATGGGCCCGGTCGTGCGCTACCTCGGGCCTGAGGTCCCGTCCGAGACGCTGATCTGGCAGGACCCCGTGCCGGCCGTGGACCACGCGCTTGCCGACGCCGCGGACATCGCCGCGCTCAAGGGCCAGATCCGCGCCTCGGGCCTGTCGGTCCCGCAGCTCGTCTCCACCGCGTGGGCGTCGGCCGCGTCGTTCCGCGGCAGCGACAAGCGCGGCGGCGCCAACGGCGCGCGCGTCCGCCTCGAGCCGCAGAACGGGTGGGAGGTCAACAATCCCGACGAGCTGGCGACCGTGCTGCGGACCCTTGAGGGGATCCAGCAGTCCTTCAACGCCGCCCAGACCGGCGGCAAGAAGCTCTCGCTGGCCGACCTGATCGTGCTCGCAGGCGGCGTCGGCGTCGAGCAGGCAGCCAGGAACGCCGGCTTCGACATCGAGGTCCCGTTCGCGCCCGGCCGCACCGACGCGTCTGCCGAGCACACCGACGTGGAGTCGTTCGCCAACCTCGAGCCCAGGGCGGACGGGTTCCGCAACTACGTCGGGAAGGGCACCCGGCTGCCGGCCGAGTACCTGCTGATCGACAGGGCGAACCTGCTCACGCTGAGCGCACCAGAGATGACGGTCCTCGTGGGAGGCCTGCGTGTCCTTGGCGCGAACTACGACGGGTCCAAGCTCGGCGTCTTCACCGCGACCCCCGGGTCGCTGACCAACGACTTCTTCGTCAACCTGCTCGACATGGGCACGACATGGCAGCCGACGGCGGAGGACGCCAGCACGTTCGAAGGTCGTGACGCCGGAACGGGCGAGGTCAAGTGGACCGGCAGCCGTGTCGACCTGATCTTCGGGGCGAACTCCGAGCTGCGCGCGCTCGCGGAGGTCTACGGGAGCGACGACGCGAAGGAGAAGTTCGTGCACGACTTCGCCGCCGCGTGGGTCAAGGTGATGAACCTCGACCGGTTCGACCTGGCCTGATCAGGGCGTCTTGGTGCTGTCCTGGCCGGCCCGCGGCGGGCCGGCCAGGACAGCCTGGCCGTAGGAGGCCTCATGACCGCTGACACCCGCGCCGCGTCACGGGAAACAGGCGAGGGCAGCTGCTGGTGCTGTGGCCGGGCCGCAGCCGAGGACACCGTGGTCCGCCTGGGGAGCCACCCCGAGGTTGGGATCTGCGTCAACTGCGTCCATTCCCTGCGCCGCAGGGCAAGAGACCTGCAGGCGACGGCGCTGCGCCGGCGGCTGCGCGCTGCTGGCGAATCGGCCCGCCGCGAGGTCATGGCCCGGGGCTGGCACGAGCGGCCGGTGATTGGCCCCGCGCTGCGCTGGATAAACCAGCACCTGCCCTGGTAGCCGTAATCGCCAGCGCTGGTCCTATTCTGCCCGATTGGCGGTTATTGAGTAACTGCGGAACAGCGCTATTCAAGGACATAGTCCCAAGGCCCATCAATAATGCGCACCCCGGCGCTAGCATCGAAGTGCCAGTCGATCCGGGGGGAGAAACATGCGCAACATTTGGCGAAAGGCCGTTTTGGGGCTAGTGGCCGTGATAATCACCGCTACGACCGCGTTCGTGACGGCGGGCGTCGCGGCGGCGGCCACCGCGACGCCGTCCGTGCCTGTGGCAGCGACAGCGGCGACACTGACCTGGCCAGTCGTCGTGCAGGGAGCCACTGGAGAGCGCGTTGTCGCTATCCAGTACCTGCTCAACGACCGGATTGGCGCGGGCCTCGTAGTCGACGGGAAGTTCGGCCCCAAGACCGAGGCGGCCGTCAAGGCCTTCCAGAAGGAGTTCAAGCTGGCCGTGGACGGAAAGGTGGGGCCGCAGACCTGGACGCACCTGATCGTCGAGGTCCAGATCGGAAATAGCGGGCCTGCCGTAGCGGCGGTCCAGCACAACTTGAGGTTCGCCTACGGCTTCACGGCTCTCGCGGTCGACGGCATATTCGGCCCTAAGACGCAGGCGGCCGTCAAGGACTTCCAGGCGAGATTCAAGCTG
>NZ_JASIAL010000307.1:0-6386 GCF_030042015.1 Trebonia sp.
CGCGGCCGAGACGGCGGCCGCCGGGCCAGCCGCCGCGCGGGCCGTCGTCACCAGCCGGTACAGCACGTAGGCTCCGACCGCCGCGCCGCCGAGCGTCGGCAGCGCGTACGCCGCGGACGCGTTCGGCCGCGTGAGCGCCGCCCAGAGCCCGATCACCGCGAACACGCACAGGCCGGCCAGGCCCCACGACAGCCGCCGGACGGCGAGCATGCCGACCGCGATCGCGTACAGGAACACCACGACGACGACGCCGGTGAGCAGCGCGTTCTTGTCGTTGGTGCCGAACGTCGCGATCGCCCAGTTGTGCACCGGCAGCGGAGTCAGGGTGATCGCCGCCTGCCCGACGGCGTCCACAGGCGAGGACTGCGGGATCGACAGGCCTGCGAGCAATTGCGCGACACCCATGGCCACCGCGGCGGTCACCACGCCGCAGACCGCGCCCGTGAACCTGCCCGGGAGCCTACTTCTGCTAGTCATGCAGTTTTAGTCCGTTGCGCTCGCCCGCCGTTACACGATTATGCGATCACGCTACCCGCGGGCAGCCGCCCCCGGCCGTTCGGGAAAATCTCTTTGTTATTACCGTTCGTCATCGAAAACCCAACGAGTAGGCGAACCGTGGAAATCGCTGTGCAGCATGCTGAACACGCGCTGTGGCCGCACGCCGATCGTCGCGTTCTTGGCCGGGTCGAGGAAATCGACGCCGAGTCCGGTGCGGTACTTGGCGTTCATCAAGTCGATCACGCGCTGCAGGACAGCGGGATCGGTCACGAAGCGCGCCACGCCCTCGACGATCACCGGGTCGGACGCGTCCTCCGTGGACACGCAGCACCGCGGGTCGGCGCGAAGGTTGAGCACCTTCCGCGATTTCGCTGCGGACGTAAACCATAGTGTGCTGTCGTCCCACATGCCCCAGACCGGCATCGTGTGCGGGCGCCCGTCGGGCCAGACGCTGACCACCCAGTAGTTCCGGGCAGCGGTGAGCCGTTCGGCCGCCCAGGACCAGTGCAGGAGCCCGCTCCCTTGTTCCGGCCCGGCGACTTCGTATCCGGGCATATAGGGCCTACTGACCCGAGGGATCCCCATGCCGACGTGTCTACCATGCGACAACGCCCGCTCGGGCGACTAACGTTGGCCTTCGTGTCTGATGACCGGGTTAGTGCTGGTCAAACAGGTAACCTAGCGAGTGTTGCCGGCCGTGTCAACGACAAGGCGGTTGACAAAGCCCCGGAACGCCGAACTTCACGGTCGTAGCCGCAGGTCAGCGGGCCGGGCGCGCAGGGTAGTAACTCGGGCGCTTGTCAACAGCCAGGTGGCAAAGGATGCTCAGCCGGGCATTCCCGCACATGCAGACGCTCGGAGCCGTGGCAAGTCTGATCAACGTGCGCCGTTTGGGCTCCGGGCAGATGCAGGCTATGAGGTCGGCACTGCCTAGTAGGCGATGCCGCCCCGGAGTGCCGCCCTGATCCCGCGTGCCGTCTCGGTGAGCGACCAGGCGTTCTGCGCGGTGTGCTGGCTGGCCTTCTCGGCGTCGTCGAGCGGCTCGTGCTCCAGGCCGTGGCCCGGCCGGTAGTCCCCGAGCGGGTCGCCCTGTGAGCCGTCTCGTGTCGCGTCCGTCATGCGCGTGTGCGCGTTCCACAGCTCGTCGGGATGCGGGGTCGCGGGCACCGTGAACTGCGCCACCACCTGGCCCCGGTGTGCGGTCACCGGGATTCGTAACGAGCCGCCGAGAGCGGGTGTGAAGTCGTCCATGTCCATCTGGGTCTCCATCTCTGCCCGGCGTCCCGAGCGTGCACGTCGTGCAGATCCATTGTCCCAGCGGGGGCGGCACTGTTCGGTTACATGCTGGCCTGGGTGGCGGGCCGGCAAGAAGTGGCCTTCCTGATGCGGAGAAGCGCTGCCACTGGTTGGTCGCGGGGATCAGGGCTGGAGAGACTGGCGGATGTCCTTGAGCAACAGGTACAGATGCATGGGGTCGGTCGGGCTAGCCGTGAACGCGGGCACCAGGTGAAGATAGAACTTCTTCGCATCATCGGTCTCGCAGTGAATCGGGAGTCCCCGGCAGCCGATTTCGTCCGAGAGACCGAGTAGCCGCGTCATCACGTCATTCAGCAGGACGGCCCCCAGACCCCGGCCCTCGTACCTGATGTCCACCCCTAGGCGGGCCAGGAGTGCGACGGGCTGGGGATACCGTCCCGTTCCTTTTCGCATACGCGGCGGCAAGCACGTGAGATCACCCACTGAGGCCATGCACCAGGCGTAGTAGGCAATGACCGTATCGTCCTCGCCCGCCACAACGAAGACCCTGGTGGTGCCACTGGCGTGAGCCTGACGGGCATGCTGGTGCAGCCAGTCCGTCTGTTCCTGGGACCGGCACTCGAAACCGGAGAGGATGTGCCCGGAGGACAACGGCACCGGGTCGATGTTCACCAGGATGCCCTTGCCTTCGCGGCCCGCTCCCGCAGCGTCCGGAGTTCGGGGAGGTCACGAGCCGGCCGCGAGTTGATGCGCTCCCACTCTGCCCACTGCTCGTCGTTGAGCGTGAAGCTCGTCCGGTCGGCCAGCGCCCTCTGAGCGGCGAGGACCAGGTTCGACTCCGCGAAGTCGGAGAGGGTGGTCCCGGTTGCTTCGACGGCCCGATCGATCAGCGCCCGAGACTCGGGCATGAGCCTCAGTGACATCCGGTCGCTACGCGCCCGGACAGCCGCACGGTCCCGCGTGTCCCTGGCCATGATTCCTTCTTCCTTCGTGGACGTACAATGTATGTCCACTGTACCATGCGGCCCGAACAGCCTGGATGCTGCCACTGTCCATGTGCGCCCGTAGCCTGGCTCCTGGGTGAGGGGGAGGTGCCGATCTGGTCAGGGGCGATTGCCTGTGCCACTGTTCCCGGATGACCGCTGAACTCTGCGCGCGAAACCAGGCCACGGCACCAGCTGGTCACAATCCGTTAATGATGGGGGGTCGGTCGGGCTGGCAAACATGTGTTCGATTCGGGTTACTCCATTTGAGATGAGACAGTCAAATGAGACGGCCGATAGGCTCCACGGCAGTGGCACCGGGCAGGCACATGAGACAGATGTCATCCGGCCCGACGTCCTCGCGGGCCATCGCCCCGAGGTGACGGATGATCTGGTCGGCCGTCCGCCCGTACGTCTCGCGGCTCGTCTTCTCCAGTAGCTGGCCGTCAATCCACCTCGGGGCGTATGCGGCGACGGTGGCCTTTCCGCGTTTCCGGGCCGGGTCGACCTCGATCGTCTTCGGCGGGTTCGCTACCGCCTCGGCGTGCCCGGCCGCCCTGAGCGCCTCGCGCTCGCTGGCGAACGTCCCTGCCGACCTCTGCTTGCCCTGGGCGTCCCGGTAGAGACCGGTGAACCGCCCGTTGCGTTCCCTCGTGCTTGCCATCAGCGGTCACCCGCCGGACCGACCTCATACCGGACGAATCCGGGCGCGGCCATCGCGGTGTCAACCGCCTTGGTGAGTTCCTCGAACATCGTGTGCCTTCCCGGCACTCCTAAGTCCCGTAAGCGCAAGTGAGTTCCCCTGTCAACGACGCTGGTCCGGGCCGCTGAACGGCCCGGAGCGACGCTAGCAGCATGTCAACTCGGTTTGTCAACACGGACTAGAGTTGGCCTTCGTGAAGGCATCACCCGAGGCGCAACTGCGGCTACTCGAACTGGCGGACCTGGACACCGAGCTCGCCCGGCTCGACCACCGGCGGCGGGCCCTGCCGGAAATCGCCGAGCTCGAGCGGCTCACCGCCCGCGCTGCCCAGGTCAGGGACGAGATCACGCAGGCCGACACCCAGCTGTCCGACCTGGACCGCGAGCAGGCGCGAGCCGAACGCGACGTGGAACAAGTCCTGGTGCGCATCGGCAGGGACCAGGACCGGCTCGACGGCGGCAAGGTGTCCTCGGCCCGTGAGCTTGAGTCGCTGCAGTCCGAGGTGGCGTCGCTGCGGCGCCGCCAGTCCGACCTGGAGGAGGTCGTCCTCGAGCTGATGGAACGGCGCGAGGGCGCCCAGGCGGCGCGCGACTCGGCCGCGGCCGAGCAGGCCGGCGCGGCCCAGGAGTCGGCGGCGGCGACGGCGCGCCGCGACACGGCCCTGGCGGAGATCGACGAGCAGGCCGGCAAGGCCGCGGCCACCCGCGCGTCGGTGGCCGGCGGCGTTCCCGGTGAGCTGCTCGCGCTCTACGACAAGCTCCGCGACACCCATGGCGGCATCGGCGCGGCGATGCTGCGCCGCGGCCGGTGCGAGGGCTGCCACGTCTCGCTCAGCACCCTCGACCTCAACGCGCTTCGCGCCGCGGCTCCCGACGAGGTGGTGCGCTGCGAGGAATGCCGCCGGATCCTGGTCAGGACCGCCGAGTCGGGGCTTTAAAAGATCACAATCCTTCATCCGAACGGTCCCGGCCGCTCTCCCCGGGCAGCCCTCTGCCCCGGCTCGAATAGACTTCTGCCCCGTGGACGAACGTGGCAAGTTGAGCGCGCCGGGCCGCCTGGAGGCTGGCACTGTCGTCATGCCCGAAGCGCCCCGGGTGCCCGACATGCCGCTTTCCCGGCTCGCGGCCCAGTACGGCCTGAAGCTCAGTGGCGCCCGCCCGTCCTTGCACAAGTACCTCGGCGCGCTGTGGCAGCGGCGGCACTTCATCGTCGGCTACGCCACCGCGCGGAACGTGTCGATGTACACGGAGGCCAAGCTCGGCCAGCTCTGGCAGGTGCTCACGCCGCTGCTGAACGCGGGCGTGTACTACCTGATCTTCGGCAAGCTGTTCGAGGCGGACCGTGGCGTGCAGCACTACGTCGCGTTTCTCGTCACCGGCGTGTTCGTGTTCGCGTTCACCGAGCGGTCGATCGTCACCGGCTCGAACGTCATGCGGGCCAACCTGCAGCTGATCCGCGCGCTGTACTTCCCGCGCGCCGCGCTGCCGCTCGCCTACGTGATCGTCGAGCTTGAGCAGATGCTGCTTGGCCTGCTCGTGCTCGTCCCCATCATGCTGATCAGCAACGAGTGGCCGACCAGGTACTGGTTCCTGCTCATCCCCACCGTCGCGCTGCAGACGGCGTTCAACACGGGGGCGGCGCTGATCGTCGCCAGGCTCGGCGGCAGCATGCAGGACGTCAGCGAGCTGATCCCGTTCTTCCTGCGCATCTGCCGGTACTTCTGCGGCGTCATGTACATGGTCACCACGCTGCCCGCGAAGGTGCCCGTGTGGGGCATCAAGCTGCTGTCGCTGAACCCGCCCGCGGTGTTCATCTCGCTGGCCCGCGTGGCGCTGATGACCACGTACCGCCAGGACGCGCCGGGCAACCAGCCGTACAACGCGAGCTACTGCGGCATCTTCACCAACGACCCGGGCGGCTACAGCTATGTGGTCGACGGCAAGTACGTGGCGGTGCCGGGTAACGTCACGGTGGACCACGGCCACGCGGTGATCGGCCACGTCTCCGTGCCGGTGTTGTCCAACGCGCCGCTGCAGGCGTACTGCCATGCCGTGGTCACGAACAGCGACCTGTGGCTCGCCGGGATCGGCTGGGGTCTCGGCTTCCTGGTCGTCGGCATCGTCTTCTTCTGGCAGGCCGAGTCCCTCTACGGCCGCGGCTGATCCCCGCTCGCCCAGACCGCCTCCCGCCACGGCCCGGCCGCCCTCCGGCGCCCGCTATGTGACGTTCAGCAGGGGAGTCGGCTCCCGGGCGTTGCGGTAGTCGCCGGAGACCAGGCACGCGAGCGTGGCCAGCGCCCAGACGCTGGCCCGGTCGGCGTGCGGCGGGGTGAGCAGCTTCTCCGCGGCGGGCCGGCTGACCACGTCGAACAGCCCGCCCACCGTGCCCTGGTCGAGGGCGTACTCGCGCAGGAACGACGCGATCTCGGCGCCGTACTCGCGCCGCCAGTCAAACGACCCCTGGCGCGCGCCTGAGGCGCCGCCCTGGCGCGGCTTGGCGGCGAGCGGGACGTCGGCGAGCGGGGGGCACAGCTGCGCGAGCACGGCGCGGGACAGCTCCCCGCTGACCCGGTCGGCGAGCGGGACGGCGCGGGCCGCGAGCACGACCTGCTCGTCGAACAGCGGCTGCACGAGGGTTTCCCTGATCAGGTAGGCCTGCCTGGCCGCGGCCGACCAGCGGCCCGCCCGGTTCACCAGGTAGAAGTCGTCAAGCGCCTGGAGCGGGCCGCGGGCGAGCGCCGTCATCCACGGCGCGAGGCTGGTGACGTAGCTCGCGGCCGCGCCGCGGCGCAGCAGGGCCAGGTGCCTGGTGGTGAGGCGGCGCAGCAGCTCGCCTGCGCGCAGCGGCGCGGTCCGCCGCCCCCGCCGCACGGGCGCCCCGGGCGCCCCGGGCGCCCCGGGCGCCCCGGGCGCCCCGACCGCGGCCTCGGCGTAGCCGCCGCGCAG
>NZ_JASIAL010000308.1:0-31111 GCF_030042015.1 Trebonia sp.
GGCCTGGTCGTCATCGGCGGGGGAACGGCCGGGCTGCTGCTGACCCGGCACGCCACCGCGGCGATCCGCCCGCCCGCTGCCGGGCTGGACGCGCTGCCCGCGCCAACCGGCCCGATCGTGGCACCGCCCCAGTCGGCGGACCCGCGGCCGGTTGCCAGACCGGTCTCGCTCACGATCCCGATCATCGGCGTGGACACCAAGCTGATCACGCTCGGCCTCGCCGCCGATGGCACCTTGCAGGTTCCGTCATCGGCCACGGTCGCGGGCTGGTACACGGGCAGCCCCCGGCCGGGTGCGATCGGCTCGGCGATCATCGTGGGGCACATCGACAACTACCAAGGGCCCGGGGTGTTCTTCCGGCTCCGGGAGCTGAAGCGCGGCGACGAGGTCTACATCCGGCGTGCGGACGGCACCCTGGCGGTATTCCGCGTCACCGCCGTCCGGTCCTACCTGAAGGATCACTTCCCCTCCGAGGCCGTGTACGGCCCGGTCCCTGACGCCGAACTCCGCCTCATCACCTGCGGCGGGGTCTTCGACTACGCCACCGGCCACTACCTGAGCAACATCGTCGTCTACGCCACCGAGGTGAAGTGACCCAACCCCGCTGCATGGATGTCTCCTTTACCCGGTACCTCACGGCCCGCCGCGGCCTAGCTCCCCGCCGTCGTGGCTAAGATTCCTATTTTGGCCGAACGAGCCGTGGTTTCTCCTCTCGGTGAAGCCAGCCGTCCGCAGGAGGAGACCATGGAGCTGCAGGTCACGGACAATCCAGACGAGCAGCGATTCGAGATCCGCGCGGACGGCGAGCTCGCCGGGGTCATCGTGTACCACATGCGCGGCACCACGATCGCGTTCCTGCACACCGAGACCGATGACAAGTTCCGCGGCCTGGGCGTCGCCGGCCGCCTGGTCCAGTCCAGCCTCGACTCGGCCCGAGAACGCCACCTGTCGGTGCTGCCGTACTGCCCATACGTCAAGACCTGGATCGCCAAGCACCCCGGCTACCTGGACCTAGTCCCCGAGGACCGTCACCCCGACTTCGGCCTGTTACTTCTGCTCCCACCCAAGATTCGCTTATTTTTCCGGGAGGATTAGGGCTTATGGGAGGACTCGGTGTGCTGGAGTGCACCGGATACTCCCGGGAACCCGGATTCTCCCAGATCTTTGGGCGGTGGAGCGCACCACGACGCTCCTATGCAACATCGTGCGCACAGGTGTCACCAGGTGACCAGGAAACGGTCCACACTTATCGCGTCACAGGTCCGCGATGGCCCGCGCCGGGTCGAGTTCGGGCGATCCGCTTGGCTCCCAGTCCTCCTCCGACCGCGCATAGGGATACCAGCGCAGATCCCGGCCAAGACGCAGTTGCAGATGACCGGAGGTGATCCGGTTGCCGTGCACGGTGTCCGTGCCGCTGGTCTTGGTGCGCAGCACGGCTCGTGCCGCTTGCAGCAGGTCGGCGGCATCGGGATCCTCGGCGGCCGGTTCCCACTCGACCTGCAGCGTCTCCAGGCCGGTCGCGCCGCCCTGCCGCCAGGCCAGCGCCTGCCGGGCGAGCTCGCGGCCGTCGACCCCGGAGCGCTCCGTTAGCTTTCCGAACGCGGGTGTGCCCAGCGCCCTGGCCGCCCTCCGGGCCAGGTCCGAGTTCGCGTCCAGGCCCAGCCCGGCGTCGGCGGACAGGCCCGCCGCCATCTCCCAGGCCCGCACGGTCGCGTCCGCAGCGAGTTCCAGCAGGTCGTCACGGAGGTCTGGCCGCGAGGGCGGCGGATCAACGGGGAGCGCCGCCGGGTGCCCTGGCCGCCGTGGCGGCAGCGGCGGGGCGGGTATCGCCGCCGACGATTCCGGTGCGCCGAACACCGTCCTGGCATCCACGCCCTCGTCATCAGCCAACCGCCCGGCCTGACCCGTTCCGGCCGGCCTGGCGTCGGCCTGGTTGCCTGGTGTGTCCGGCTGGCCGGGCGTGGTTCCGCGCCTGCGGGCCCGCACTCCGGCCAGAACCTGGTCCCTGGTCCGGCCGCGCAGCAGGAACAGGGTGAAGGGATCGGCATCCAGGGCGTCGGTAATCAGGTAACAGGCGGCCGCCGAGTGCTTGCACGGGTCCGCGTCATCCGGGCAGCTGCACCGCGGTCCGATCTCGCCGCCGCCGGGGAGCAGGTCGAGGCCCGCGCTGGCCGCGTCGTCGGCGATCTCCGAAGGCAGTTCGCCGTCGAGCAACGCCGCCGCGTGGCCGAGCCGGGCGGAGATCGCCGTGAGCACCCGGTCCCATTCCTCATCGGTGAACCGGCGCACCCGGACCCGGACCGTGTACGGTTCGGTCTTCCTGCCCTGCACCTGGGCCGTCGCCTCGCCAGGCAAAAGGGTCAGCGACCCGACCGTGCCGCTGCGCGCGTAGTCCCGGCCGCGCGGCAGCCGGTTCGGGTCCAGCCGCGCCCGCTGTTCCAGCGCCTCCACCCAGGCCCGGCCCCACCAGGTGCGCCCGAACTCGGTGTCCCCGGTCACGACGCGGCCCGCAGGCTGACGAGCTCGGCAAGCTCGTTGTCCGACAGTTCGGCGAGCCAGCGCTCGCCCGAGCCAACGACAGCGTCGGCGAGATCGCGCTTGCGCTCCAGCAGGGCCGCGATGCGATCCTCGAGCGTTCCCTCGGCGATCAGCCGGTGCACCTGAACCGGGCGGTCCTGGCCGATCCGGTACGCCCGGTCGGTGGCCTGATCCTCCACCGCAGGGTTCCACCAGCGGTCGTAGTGCAGCACGTGCGTCGCCCTGGTGAGCGTCAGCCCTGTGCCGCCCGCCTTCAGCGACAGCAAGAACACCGGCACGCTCCCGGCCTGGAATTCCGCCACCATCTCCTCCCGCCGCCGCACCGGGACCCCGCCGTGCAGGAACAGCGAGCGGATCCCGCGCGCGTCGAGGTGCTGCTGCAGCAAGGTAGCCATCTGGGTGTACTGGGAGAAGACGAGCATCGACTCGCCGCCTGCCAGGATCAGGTCGGTCAGCTCGTCGAACGCCGCCAGCTTCCCCGAACGCCCCGCCAGTGGCCCCGGCTGCTTCAGATACTGCGCCGGGTGGTTGCAGATCTGCTTCAGCCCGGTCAGCAGCTTGAACACCAGCCCCGCCCGCTCGATCCCCTCGGAGGTGGCGATCGTCTGCATCGTCTCGCGGACCATCGCCTCGTACAGCGTCACCTGTTCGGCGGTCAGCGGCACTAGCTGGTCGGTCTCGGTCTTGCGGGGCAGTTCGGGCGCGATCCCCGGGTCGGTCTTCCGCCGCCGCAGCAGGAACGGCCGGATCAGTGCGGCGAACCGCCTGGTCGTGTCGGGGTCGCGGTAGATCTCGATCGGCGCCGCGATCCGGCGGGTGAACGCCTCTAGCTGCCCGAGCAGGCCTGGCGTGGTCCAGTCCAGGATCGCCCACAGTTCCGACAGCCGGTTCTCCACCGGCGTCCCGGTCAGCGCGACCCTCGCCGGAGCCCGTAGCGCCCGAAGCGAGCGCGCAGTCCGCGCCAGCGGGTTCTTCGCGTGCTGCGCCTCATCCGCGACGATCAGGCCCCAGCCGGTCTCGGCGAGCCGTGCGCTGTCACGCCGCACCACGCCGTAGGTGACAAGGACGACCTCGTCGACGGCCAGGTCGCCCAGGTGCCGTACGACGCCGTGGAAGCGGCGGACCGGGATCTCCGGGGCGAACCGCCGGATCTCACGCTCCCAGGTGCCGAGCAGCGACGCCGGACACACCACGAGCGTGGGCCCGGCCTTCAGGTCCCGTCGGTGCAGGTGCAGCGCGATGATCTGGATCGTCTTGCCAAGCCCCATGTCGTCGGCGAGGCAGCCGCCGAGCCCGGAATCGCACATCCCCGCTAGCCAGGCCAGGCCCCGCTGCTGGTACGGCCGCAGCGCCGCCTGCAGGCCCGCCGGTGTTTCGACCGGATTGGGCGCCGACCCCAGGCTGGCGACCCGCGCCGCCAGGTCGGCCAGCGGCCCTTGGGCGGTGATCTCGACGGTCTCGCCGTCGATCTCCGCCGCCCCCGCGAGCAGCGCGCCGAGCGCCTCGGTCGTGCGCATCCGGGCCCGCGGCGGCCGGCGCAGCCGGTCGAGCAGGGCCGGGTCGAGGAGCACCCAGCGGCCCCGCAGCCTGATCAGCGGGCGCTTGGCCTCGGCCAGGACGGCGATTTCGTCGGCATCGAGCAGCGCCCCGTCCAGGGTGAGCTGCCAGTGGAATTCAAGCAGGGCGTCGAGCCCGAGCCCGGATTCGGTCAGTCGCTCAGGGGCCGGCGTGACCGCGGCGCGTAGCTTGAGGCCGTCGTCGGCCAGGCTGGCGGGCCACAGCACCTCGATGCCGATCCCGGCCAGTTCCTCGGCCGCCGGGCCGAGCAGGCTGCTGAGCGCGTCATCGTCTAGCGCCATCGCCGACGGACTGGCCTGCTCAAGCACCTGCGCCAGTGGCGGCCACACCGAGGCCCCGCGCCGCAGCGCGAGCAGCAGGTCCGTCTCCGCCTGCGGGCCGAACCTGGCCAGCACGGTCTCGGGCTGGCTCCACAGCGCGGCCGCATCGACGATCAGGCTCGGGTCGGCAGTGCTGCGCAACTGCAGCACCAGCCGGAACGCGGGTCCCGCCTCCTCCACGTCCTCAACATCCTCAAAGCCCACGACGGCCGGAAGGTCGTCCACGGGATCGAGCTCGAAGAACTCCGCCTCGCCGCCGAATGCCTCCGCCGCCTGCCCCGGCCCCGGCCGCGGCGGGACCGCCTCGATCCGCAGGCCCAGGCGCGCCCCTGCCGACAATCCGTCCGTAGTATCCGCCAGCCAGTCGGCGAGATCGCCGACCTCGGTGGCTTCGACGGCGGCGAACGCCGTGGCGGCGGTGGTCCTGGCAGCCGCCGGCGACCGGACGATCGTGTCGGCGATCGCGTCCCACAGGTCGCGTACCAGGGACTCTGGGGAGCGCAGCCGCATCGGGCGCGAGCCGGGGACGGCGATCGCGTGCGCGGCGGGCGGGAAGGCGGCGGCCAGCTCGCGCAGCCAGCTGAGATCGGACGGGTCGAGCGGCCCGGCCCGCCAGACGTCGGTGTCGCCAGGTCCGACCGTCGGCAGCAGCCGACCGCGCGCGATCAGGCCCACCCCGGCGGCGGCGGCCGCGGCCCAGACCCGAACGCTGCGCCGCATCCCCAGCGCGTTCTCCGCGCTCAGCAGCAGCGGGAGCGCCTCGGCCAACGGGATGAGCTCGGCCGACACCATGCGCTTACGGATCCCGTAGGTGCCGGCCGGGAACACCAGCTCAACCTTCGCGTTGCCCGGAACGGGATTGCCGGGTCCCCTTCCCCACGCGGCGAACACCCCCCGCCGGGGAACCTCGTTCGGCACGAAGACAAGCTCGGCGTCAAGCACGAAACCGCACGATACCGGCTCCGCGCCGGGACACGCCGGGACACGCCGGAACTTCCCGGCGTGTCCTGTCTGATCGCCTGATCGCGACCGGGCCTAGCCAGCTGAATTCACGGTTTCCTGCCCACGGCGACGTAGGCGGGGAGTTCGCGGTCTGGCGTCTCGGGCAGCGGACGCCAGCGGTTGGCGGTGGTGACGCCCGGCTCGACCAGTTCAAGGCCCGCGAAGAACCGCTCCACTTCGGGCCGGCTGCGGAAGGTGAGGGTGACGCCGGGGCTGCCCGCGGCCAGGTGGACGGCAGCGGCAGCCTGACGCTCGGCGTCGATGTCACTGGCCGGGATGGAGATCGCCAGATAGCTGCCTGAGGGGACTGCCTGCATGAGCCTTTCGACCACCGCATACGGATCCCTGAGTACCTGCAAGATCGCGAGCATCGTGACCGCGACCGGCTGGCTGAAGTCGAGTGTGTGCTCGGCCAGCATGAGGATCGTGTCCGGGTCGTTGGCGTCGGCGTCGAGGTAGGCACAGGTGCCTTGCTCGGTGCTGGTCAGCAGCGCGCGGGCGTGGGCGAGCACGATGGGATCCTTGTCCACGTAGACAACCCGCGAATCCGGGGCGACGGCCTGCGCCACCTCGTGCGTGTTGTTAGCCGTGGGGATGCCGGTGCCGATGTCGAGGAACTGCCGGATTCCGGCCTCGCCAGCCAGATACCGTACGGCGCGGATGAGGAAGTCCCGGTTGGCGCGGACCCCCATGATGATGTCCGGATTGGCCTCGAGCGCCAGGTCGCCCGTCGCCCTGTCGACGGTGAAGTTGTCTTTCCCGCCTAGCCAGTAGTCGTAGACCCGGGCCTGATGGGGGACGTTGGTGTCGACCAGGGGTATCTGGCCTTCTTCTGTGCTCTTCGGACCAGATACCACGGGTGCCGCCTTCTCCAGACTGACCTGAATGACGTCAAGGTTAGCGTCCGCCCATTTCCCCCGCAGCCTTCCCCCCGGGCCTTCCCCAGCAGCCGCTAAGAAGGGTCCCCAGGGGCCGGCCTCATGAAGCCTTGAACACCGTATCAAGATGCCACTCAAGAAACTCGCGGTGCGGTCGGCCCGCGGCAAGCGCCCGGAAATCGCGGCCGCCGCCTGCCCGCCAGAAGTTGACCGGATCGCGGGTGACAACGCACAACGGACAACGGACAACGGCGGCGGCACGCGGTCCCGCTGCCGGCGAAGACCATTAGCATTAGTGGCTTCGGCGTTCTGCTCCTGGGTCAGCTTGCGGTTCCCGTCGGCCACCCAGGTGCGGCCCGGTTGGGTAGAGAGAGTCGGCCGGGTTCGTTCGGGATATCATGCCGGCTCAGCTGGCCACGGCTGTCCCGACTGGGCTGTCGAAGTCAGAAGCCGAAGGCGTCCAGTTGAGTGACGAGGCCGGTGTCCAGGTCGTAATAGGCGCCCACGATGCCGAGCTCGCGGCGGCTCACCAGGCCGGCGAGCGGGCCGTCGTGGGCGAGCGCGTAGGCGGTGCGCAGGATCTGGGCGCGCACCACCTGGTCGATTAGCTCGGCGGCCTCCTCTGGGGTGATTGAGGTCTCCGTAGCGGGGGTGGTGCCTGTTGCCTTGTGATACGCGGGCCGGAGCCGCTGCACGATCGCGTCCAGGTGGCCCGGCAGGCGCTCTGCGCTCCGGATGGCGTGTACGGCGGCGGTGACCGCGCCGCACCGCGCGTGCCCGACGACCACGATCAGCGGCGTCCCGTTCTCCAGCGGACCGTATTCGATGGACGCGGTGACCAGGCCGTCGATTGTCTGCGCGCCGGTGCGGACAGCGAACAGGTCACCGATCCCCTGGTCGAAGACGGTCTCGGGCGGCAGCCGCGAGTCAATGCACGACACGATGGTGGCGAACGGGTCCTGCCGGGCCGCCACCCGCTCCCGGCGGGCCGCATCCTGGTCGGGGTGCACCAGGTGCCCGTCGGCCCAGTGCCGGTTGCCGGTTTCGAGCCTGGCCCACGCCTGCGCGGGCGACGCCCGCGGATCATTCACGCGTCGGTTATACCGCGGCGGAGCGGGCTGGGACTGCTTTACGACCGGTAGCAGTAGGAGTCGGACGAGGAGTCGCCGCCCTGCAGTCGCACCTGGTGCACCCGCAGGCCGCGGAAGTCTGCCCCGTGCGGGAAGAACTTCTCGTCGATGCGAAGCCCGCCGCCCGCGGCCGGGTCGGTGTCGATCTTGGCGAACCAGGCGCCGACGCCGTCCGGGTAGTGGTCGTCCCAGGACCCGTACAGCGAGTTGGTCAGGTAGATCCGCTTGCCGTCCCGGCTGATCTCGACCATCTGCGGGCCGCCTGCCAGCGGCGAGCCCGGCGCGGCGGGGTGGGCGGCCCGTCCCACGATGCCGCCGAGCCGGACCGAGCCAGCCTCTCGCGGGTGCAAGGTGTCGCTGACGTCGTACTGCTTGAGCTCGCCGGTGCCCCAGCAGGAGACGTAGAGGAACTTTTCGTCCACCGACAGGTTGATGTCGGTGACGAGCGCCGGCACGGCGCCGAACGGCTAGACGTGGATCTGCGACGACCGCAGCCCGGGCAGCAGCAGGTACCGGCGCTGCAGCCCGTCGGCGTGGTGCCCGGCGTGCGCGAACGCGCTGCTGCAGGCGTTCCAGCCGAAGTGGTGCGGCTCGTTCCCGCTGCTCGGCAGGTCGGCCCAGCCTGCGACCTTGCCGTATTCCGCCGACGCCGGGTCGGCGTCGAGCACGACCAGCGCGTCCGGCTGCCGCGCGGCGCGGTCGAAGGCGACCACGTACGCCAGCTTCTCCGGGGGCGCCCTGCCCAACCGCGCGGCCTTCCATGCCCGGGTAACGCCCGGGCAGAGGCCCGGGCAAGGCCCGGCAGAGGCCCGGGCAAGGCCCGGGAGAGGCCCGGGCAAGGCCCGGGAGAGGAGGGCGAGGAGCTAGCCTGCCATACGTGACGACTGCTTTCGTGCTCGGCGGCGGCGGGCTGCTCGGCGCGCACGAAGTCGGCATGCTCCGGGCGCTCGCGGAGGCGAAAATACGCCCCGACATCGTCGTCGGCACCTCGATCGGCGCGGTCAACGGCGCCTTCGTCGCCGCCGATCCTGGCGGGGCGGCGGAACGGCTCACCGACCTGTGGCGCGGCGAGTCGCTGCGGACGGTGTTCAGCGAGACCGTGCTGGAGCGCGCGGTCCGGCTGATGCGGTCAGGCACCCACCTACACGCGATCGAGCCGTTGCGGAAGCTGCTCGCCGACAAGCTCCCGGCCAGGGATTTCACAGACCTCGAGCTTCCGTTCCACTGCGTCGCCGCGAGCATCGAGGACGCGGCGGCGCGCTGGTTCACCAACGGCCCGCTCATCCCGGCCGTCATGGCCTCGTGCGCCGTGCCCGGCCTGCTGCCGCCGGTCGAGATCGATGGCAGCCACTACTTCGACGGCGGGCTCGTCGACTCGATTCCGGTCGGCCGCGCGATCGCGCTCGGCGCCCGCACCGTCTACGTGCTGCACGCCGGACGGATCGAGAGCCCGCTCAGCGTCCCGACCCGGCCCTGGGAGGTGGGTCTTGTCGCGTTCGAGATCGCGCGCAGGCACAGGTTTCACGAGGAGATGTCGGCGCTGCCGCCCGACGTCCAGGCGCATGTGCTGCCCACCGGAGGGGACCAGCTTCCGCCTGGGTTGCGCCAATTCCGTTATCGCAGCAGGAAAACGGTTAGTACAAGCATTGACCGCTCGTATGCAGCATCAGCGAACTACCTCGCCCGGCAGGGGGGAAGCCCGGGGAGCTGATGACTATCTCGGGGAGCCGATGACCTTAGGGAGGCGCCGATGCTTCCGCCCAGGGTAGTCCGACGTCTGGTGTTCGCGCCGCTCGTCGTCGTGATGGCCGCCGCCCTGGCCGTGCTCGCGCCGCCCGTGGCCCTGCTCAGCGCGGCGCTCAGGCTGGTCAGGCGCTGCGCAAGCCCCGGGGGCCCCGGACGCCTTGGGGGCCCCGGACGCCCTGGGCGCCGTCCGAAACGGATGCGGGTGCTGCGGGTGGTCTGCTTCGCGCTCGTGTGGTTCCTCGGCGAAACCGCCGCACTGACGGTTTTCGGCTGCCTGTGGCTGGTGAGCGGCTTCGGCGGGCGGCTGGACACCGAGCCGTATCAGAGCCGCCACTACGGGGTGATGCGCTGGTTCCTCGACCTGATGTACCGCGCCGCCCAGCGCACGTGCGGGCTGCGGGTCGAGGTCGCCGCCCCGCTCGACGCGGTCGCTCTCACCGGCCGCCCGGTCATCGTGTGCAGCCGCCACGCCGGCCCGGGCGACTCGCTGCTGCTCGTCCACCACCTGGTCGCCGCGTGCGGGCGGCGTCCGCGCGTGGTGATGAAGGCCACGCTGCAGCTGGACCCGAGCCTCGACGTGCTGGCCAACCGGGTGCCCAACGCGTTCGTCCACCGCCGCCGGCCGGAAACGAGAGCCGGATCCAGGCACCACACCGAGCAGATCAGGCGGCTGGCAGCAGGGCTCGACCAGCGGGGCGCGCTCGTCATCTTCCCGGAAGGCGGCAACTGGACGCCGCTTCGCTGGCGGCACGCGATCGACCGGCTGCGGCGGCGGGGTCTTGAAAATTTGGCCGAACGAGCCGTGGCGATGCCCAACGTGCTCGCTCCTCGCGTCAGCGGGGCGTTCGCCGCGATCGCCGCCTGCCCGTCCGCGGACGTTGTCTTCGTCGCCCACACGGGCCTGGACACGCTGGTCAGCGTCCGCGACGTCTGGCGGGGACTGTCGGCCGACCTCACGGTGCGGGCGCGCTGGTGGCGGGTCCCGGCAGGCGAGGTGCCGCGCGCGGCGCCTCGCCAGGCCCAGGCCGCCTGGCTGTACGACTGGTGGCAGCGCATCGACGCGTGGATCGCGGCGGAAAACCCCCAGCGAGTCCGGTCACTGACGCTCTTACCCGCGAGGGCGGCAGGCCGCTACGCAGGCCGCGGGCTAAGCCCGGGCTGCCCGCATGTTTAGGCAATTCTCCCGATGTGCTGATCAGGGGCTTACGGCCAGCCTGTAAGTGCGGCGTCGGCAACCACGCGGACAGGAGGCAGCAGAATGAACACAGATCGGTTCCGGCGGCTGGCCGGCCGGATCGCGGCCGTGCTCGCCGAGATGAACGAGGCTCAGCGCCGGGCGACCGTGCTGCGTGTCGCGCCGGACAACTACCTGGTCAGGCCCGATGAGCCGCCGGACAGCTACGCCGAGTTCCTCGCCAGGACGTCGGGCCCCCTGCTGCACGAACCCCCGGCGGAAGACCGCACTGCCGCGTAACGGCGGCGCTGACGGCACCCCTGCGGCCCCGCCGTCGTCCGCCTCGGCGGGTTACCTGATCGCCAGGTACGCGAAGCTGAGGATTCCCGCCGCTAGGCAGTAGATGCCGAACGGGTTGAGCGACCGCGACTCGCTGAAGTACCTGGTCAGGAACCGGACCGACAGGTAGGCGCCCACGAAGGACAGCAGGCTGCCAACCAGCACGGGCCCGTGGATGCCCGTCCCCAGCGGGCCGAACAGGTCGTGGACCTTCAGCAGGCCAGCGGCCAGGATCACCGGCGCGGACAGCAGGAACGAGAACCGGACCGCGTCCTCGCGGTTCAGCCCGCGGCCCATGCCCGCGACCGTGACGATGCCGTCCCGGCTGATGCCGGGCAGCAGCGCCAGGATCTGCGCGGAGCCGACGAGGATAGCCCGCCCGTAACCCATCCTGGACAGCCGCCGGTCCGCGGCCACCGCCCGATCGGTGTCGGCCGGCTGCGCGGCAGGCGTCCGATTGGCGGCCCGCGGCGCGGCCCCGCCCGGCCGGCTGTAGGGCCAGTCGTCCTGCCCGGACCACGGATCGGGTGCCTGCCACTGCTGCTGCTGCCACTGCTGCTGCCACGGCTGCTGCCGGTACCCGTCGTAGCCGCCGGGGGCCGGCCCGCCGTTCCACGCGCCGTCTCCCGCGCCGCCGTCTCCCGCGCCGCCGTCCCACGGACCGCCGTCCCCCGCACCGGCTTGCGCCGAATCCGGGCCCCAGAACTCCGGTGGCGGCCCCCCGGCCGAGGCGGCAGGGGAACCGGAGGAGACCGGCACGGCCGCACCCCCGCTGACCGCCGCGCCGGCCACCGCGCCGGCCCCAGCGGAAGCCCCGGCCCGCGCCCGCCGCTGCCGCTCGCTGTACAGCAGCACCAGCCCGTTGGCGGCAAGGAAAAGCGCGGTCAGCTCCGGCCTGGCGAACACCTTGGTGAACACCGTCTGCAGCGCCGCGCCTGCGATGCCCACCGGGATCGTCGCGAGCACGATCATCCACGCCAGCCGCTGGTCGGAGGTCACGATCTCCCGCCGCCGCACCGAAGACCAGAAGCCGCGCACGATCCGCAGCCAGTCGCGCCAGAAGTAGGCGATCATCGCGAGCGCGGTCGCGACGTGCAGCCCGACGATGAACGCCAGGTACGGCGACCCTGGCGCGGACACGCTCAGGTCCTTGGCCCACTGCCCGCCGATCAGCGCAGGCAGCAGGACGTTGTGCCCGAGGCTCGACACCGGAAAGAGTTCGGTCACCCCCTGGATGAGGCCGGTAACTACCGCCTCGGCGTAGGTGAGGTGCGACATCAGTCAGGCTCCCTTTCTGGCGTGGGGGAGATCCAAGGCATATATACCGAACGAGCAGTGGCGCCTGGTGATACCGCGTCGATTGCGCCTGCTATGACCACCGAGCGACCAGACTAGCCTCCCGACCAGGCATCGCGCGCCGGACTGGCGACAGCGCAGCGATGCGAGCTAGCTCACCGCGTAGGCGTCGACCGTCGTCACGGCGACCGTGTCCCCGGCCGAATCCGTGCCCTGCACCCGCAGCGAGACGTAGCCGGCCTTGGCCGGGTTGGCCACCACGACGGTCCACCGGTAGCCGCTTCCGCTCACCCGCAGCGCGCGCCACGTGGCGCCGCCGTTGACCGACACCCAGGCCTTGACGCCATGCGCCACGATGTCGCCGCCCAGATCGGAGAACCAGATCGGCACCGTGGTCCTGGTGCCGCTCCGGGCCGCGTTGCGCTCCGACAGGCCGCTGGGGATGACCCGCGGCCAGAACGCGTCCGGTGAGTCGTGGCCGGCCTGGGTACGGAAGTTGTAGTACAGCGCGACCGACCGCGACAGCGTCGCCCCGGCGCCCCGGCTCGCCTGAATCCGCATGGTGTACCAGTGCGGCGCCGCGGAGATCGTCGCCGAGACATCGCCGCTGCCCCGCGCGAGCAGCTTCTTGCCCTCGTACAGCCAGGTCTGCTCGGCGCTGACCGGCAGCCCGTAGGAGGTGTCGAGCTCCTGGGTGGGGTCGACGAGCAGCCCGCCGCCGTCCGTCCCGACCTGCAGCTGGTTTCCCGACACGACGGCGCCGACCTGCGGGGAGGGCCCGAACACCGCGCTGCCGAACGTCTGCGCGTAGTGGTGGACGCCGAACACCGGCAGGTTGTTCAGGTCATCGATATCGCAGCCCTGCGGGCCGTAGAACACGCATGCCTGCCATTGGTACCCCGGCGTGAAGTAGAACTCGACGCTGAACGGAGGCGTCGCCCACTGGCCCACCACGCCGGATGGCAGGTCGTAGGACGCGCCGGGCGCCAGCGCCGCGAAGCCCACGCCGCCGACCGCGCCGGGGTCGACGGCCTTCAGCGTGACGTCGTCGCTGGCCAGTTCCGCCCGGTCGCTCGCGAACGTCAGGTCCGTGGGAATGGTGCCCTTGATCAGCCGCACGAGCCGGTACTCGACCGGGCTGAGGTCGTCGTGCGGCCGGATCATGGCGGCCTCGAGGTAGAGGTAGTAGCCGGGCGGCAGCGCGCCGGGGACGGCGTAGGTCGCCCCGGCGGGGGTGGCGCGGGACCCGTCGAACGCGTCGTAACCGTCCGGCGCGAACGGCTCGGCCGCCACGTAGTCCTGGGTGACCGTGGAGTCGTTGACGGTGAACCGGATCAGGCGGCCCGGCCGGGCGTCGAAGGTGACCGTCACGTTCGCGGTGATCTTGACCTCCCTGTCCACCAGGGTGGCCGCCGTTTTGCCCGGCTCCCAGACCCAGGCGGCGATGTTGTAGGTGCCGGGCGGCACGCGGGTCGGGTGCGCGCTGGTGAGCGTGTCGTCGACGCCGCCGGCGATGACCAGGCTCTGCAGCGACGCGGTGACCGCGACCGGCTTGCCCGCCCGGTCGATCGCGCGGATCGTGACCAACGGGTTCCCTGACGTCCCAGCCGCCCCTGACGCCACTGACGCCCCGGCCGCGCTGACCCCGACCACCGCGAGCGCCGCGCCGAGCACGGCCGTCGCGAGCACGGCAACCAGCAGCCTCATCGCCCGTCCGCCTCCATGTGCGCGTGCCAGGACCGGCCCCGCCGGCTCCGGCTGCCACCACCCTCGCGCGACCGCCGTTTGTGCGGTATTAATAACATTAATCGCGGCCATCAGTGGCTTCGCGCAAAGGCTCGTTTTATTCGAAGTTTCAATATTGACGACCGCAGAAACCCGCGGTGTGTTTTTGGCCTCTGCCCCATGGACGGCTGACCAGGCAGCAGCGAAACAATCGGCTCAGGAACGTTCCTTCCTGCCTGCCCGGAGGTCCAACCGCAATGTCGATGCCCACTGCCCTGGAGATCGCACGTCAGGCCACGCTCAAGCCTATCGCCGAGATCGCCGAGGACATCGGCATCCCACCGTGGCTGACGGAAATGCACGGCGAGCACGTCGCCAAGATTGACCTGCGAGCCATCTCCGAGCTCGCGGACCGGCCGACGGCCAAGTACGTGGTCGTCACCGCGATCACCCCGACGCCGCTCGGGGAAGGCAAGACCACGACCACGATCGGACTTGGCCAGGCCTTCAGGCACATCGGCAAGCGCGCCACGATCTCGATCCGGCAGGCGTCGATGGGCCCGACGTTCGGCATCAAGGGCGGCGCGGCAGGCGGCGGATACTCCCAGGCGGTCCCGTTCGAGCTGCTGAACCTGCACCTGACCGGCGACATGCACGCGGTCACGGCGGCGCACAACCAGATCGCCGCGATGGTGGACAACAGCCTGTACATGGGCAACGAGTTCGGCCTCGACCTGAACCAGATCACCTGGAAGCGAGTGATCGACGTCAACGACCGCGCGCTGCGCAACATCGTGATCGGCCTTGGCGCGGCCGGCGACGGCGTGCCGCGGCAGGCGGGTTTCGACATCACCGCCGCCTCGGAGGTGATGGCCGTTCTTGCGCTGTCCAAGGACCTCAAGGACCTGCGCGCGCGACTGGGCCGCATCGTGGTGGGCTACACGAAGTCCGGCGAGCCGGTCACCGCCGAGCAGCTGAAGGCGGCCGGCGCCGCGGCCGTGATCATGCGCGAGGCGCTCAAGCCGAACCTGCTGCAGACGCTGGAGAACACCCCGGTCTTCGTGCACGCCGGCCCGTTCGGCAACATCGCGCACGGCAACTCCTCCGTGGTGGCCGACCTGATCGGCATCCACACCGGCGACTTCCTCGTCACCGAGGCCGGGTTCGGCGCGGACATGGGCGCCGAGCGGTTCTTCAACATCAAGTGCCGCGTCTCCGGCCTCAGGCCGGACGCCGCGGTGGTCGTCGCCACCGTCCGCGGGCTCAAGGCGCACTCAGGCAAGTACCGCGTGGTCGCCGGCCGCCCGCTGCCCGAGCAGATGCTCAAGGAGAACCCGGAGGACGTGGCGGTCGGCGCGGCGAACCTGCGCAAGCAGCTTGAGAACATCCGGGCGCACGGCGTCGAGCCGGTGGTCGCGATCAACTCGATGCCGACCGACTTCCCGTCCGAGCTCGCCGCGATCCACGAGCTCGCCGCGTCCATGGGCGTCAAGTCGGCGGTCGGCACGCACTTCGCCGACGGCGGCCGCGGCGCGACCGAGATCGCCGAGGCGGTCGCCGAGGTGGCCGCCAAGCCGAACGACTTCCACTTCCTCTACCCGTCCGAGGCCACGCTCAAGGAGAAGATCGAGGCCCTCGCCACCAAGATCTACGGCGCCGACGGCGTGGACTACACCCCGCTGGCGGACCGGCAGCTCGACGGGTACGAGAAGAACGGCTTCGGCAGCCTGCCGGTCTGCGTCGCCAAGAGCCAGTACAGCCTGTCCCACGACGGCAACCTGAAGGGCGCCCCGACCGGCTTCCGCCTCCCCGTCCGGGAGGTCCGCGCGAGCGTCGGCGCCGGCTTCGTCTACCCGATCTGCGGCGACATGCGCACCATGCCCGGCCTGGCGAGCAAGCCCGCCGCCATCAACATCGACCTAGACGACGACGGCAACATCGTCGGCCTGTACTGAAGGGGCTGGGCGGCCCCGCGCGCCCTGCCGCCTTTTGTCGGTGCCTGGTGCGACACTGCGACCGTGGACACCCTTGACTCGGCCAGCGCCCGGGGCGCCCCGGCGCTCACCGAAGCTCAGATCGCCGCGGCACGCCTCGACGTGCCGCGGTGCCTCGGGATCCTCCCGTTCCAGGCAGGGGCGGCCCGCAGCCGCAGCCTGTGGGTGATCTTCCTGGGCAAGCGGGGGACCTGGACGCACGCGGTGCTGCCGATCGACGACCGGCTTGACATGCCCGACCGGCAGGACATCGCGGACCTTTGCAAGAGAGCCGCCGTGTGCCTGACCTATCCGCTGAGCCACGAGGACGAGCAGGCGCTTGTCATCCTGCGCAGGCCCGCGCCCCCGGTGATCAGCGCGGCGGACGCCTACATCTTCCGCTTGGTCTGCGAGGCGGCGATCGCGCGGGAGACCGCGCCCTGGACGTTCTACGTGACAGGGCCGGACGGGGCGAAGGAGTGCTTCCGGCGGCTGACCGACAGCCGGGGGCCGTCGGGCTACCCCCAGACCCGCTGAGCGGTGTCCGCCACCAGCTCGAGCTTGCGCTTTTCCTCGTCGACGGTGAGCACGTTGCCCGCCGACGTTGAGGCGAACCCGCACTGCGGGCTGATCGCCAGGTCCTCCAGGGGCACGTACCTGGCGGCCTCGTCGATCCGGCGCCGCAGGCCGTCCTGCGACTCGAGCTCAGGCACCTTGGAGGAGATCAGCCCGAGCACCACGACCGTGCCGGGGCGGACGAACCGCAGCGGCTCGAAGCCGCCCGCCCGGTCGGTGTCGTACTCAAGCAGGAACCGGTCCACGTCCACCCCCCCGAACAGCCGCTCGGCCACCGGCTCGTAGCCGCCCTTGGCCATGTAGGCGCTGCGGTTGTTGCCCCGGCAGATGTGCATGCCGACGGTGACGCCGGGGTGCTTGTCCTTCACCGCGCGGACGATCGCCGCGTCGGCGGCCACCGAGGCCTGGAGGATGATCTCCGGGTCGAGCAGGTTGCCTGTCGCCGCGCGGAAATCGGCGTCGAAAACCTGGTTGTAGGACAGCGAGTCCAGCTGCACCCACCTGGTCCCGCGTGCGACCAGGTCCGCTATCTCCTCGATCTGCAGCGCGACGAGGTCGTTGACCAGTTCCGCGGGGTCGGGGTAGGCCCCGGCGCTGACGTCCGGGCGCCAGAGTATGCCGCCCATCGCCGCGCTCATCATCGTGATCTTGAACTGGCCCGGCACGTGCCTGGCCATGTACTCCGCCTCGACGTTGGTGAGGCGGTTCTCCCTGAACACCTTGCTGGTGGCGGCCGTCATCACGAAATCCGTCTCGTCGATCGGCGGCTCCTCGCCGCTGTCCCTGCGCCACGTCACGGCCTGGGTCTCGACCACGCTCACCCCGCCGGTCGACTCCAGGATGTTGGTCATCCAGTTCGTCCGCCGGGCCTCGCCGTCGGTGAATACCTCGATGCCAGCCTCGCGCTGCAAGGCGATGTTCTCGCCCACCGCGCGGTCTTCCGCCGCGCGCAGGTCGGCGTCGCTCAGCCTGCCCTGGCGGTGCTCGGCCCGGGCCGTCAGCAGCCAGGGCTGCCGCAGCAGGCTGCCGACGTGCTCAGCGTGATAGTCCGTTGCCATTGCCGTCCGTCTCCTTTGCCGGATGCCCGCGCCGTGCCGGGCCGCGCCGGGCCGTGCCGGGCCGCGCCAGATCCCGCCGCGAGCTCATGCCGGTCACCAGCTTTGCGCCGTTCCGGCCGCGGTGTCCATGGCCCGCGCGACAAGCAGCCCGATGTCGGAATTGGGGCCCTAGAAGAACTCGAAGTACTCGCGCATCTCCCAGTCGCTGACCTCGTTGGCCACGTCGGCCACGTCGGCCACATCGGTCATATCGGCCGGGCCCGCCGCCGCCAGGGCCGCCTCGTACCGGGCGATCTCCGCGCGCTTCATCAGCACCAGGTAGTCGATCAGCGTGTCGCCGAACGCCGAACGGTAGAAGCCGTCCCCGTCGAGCGCCTTGACCGCCGCCGCCAGCGAGGTGGGCAGCAGGGGCGCCGCGGCCGCGTACGGGTCGGCCTCGACCGGCGCGGGGGGCGTCAGGCAGCGGGCGATTCCGTCGGCGCCGGCGGCGATGTTCGCGGCCAGGTACAGGTACGGGTTCGCGGCGGGCTCGCCCATCCGGTTCTCCACGTGCGCGCTCGCGTCCCCGGGCGAGCCCTGCACCCGCACCGCCGCGCCGCGGTTCTCCACCGCCCAGCACACCCGGTCCGGCGCGAACGAGTAGGGGCGGAACCGCTTGTACCCGTTCACCGTGGGGGCGGCGAACACAAGCGACGGCACCGCGTGCTCGAGCAGCCCGGCCACGTACTGCGTTCCGACCTCGGACAGCGGCCCGCTGTTGGACGCGAACGCGTTCGGGCCGGCCGGGCGCGACACCAGCGACTGGTGCAGGTGCCAGCCGGAGGAGAAGAAGTTCGGCAGCGCCGGGCGGCACATGAACGTGGCGAGCAGCCCGCGCCGCTGGCACACCTGCTTGACCGCGGACCGGAAGAGCACCACCGCGTCGGCCGCGGCCAGCCCGGTCAGCGGCGCGAAGGAGAACTCGAGCTGGCCGGGACCCCACTCGTCCTCCATCGACCGCGGCACCAGGCCCATGGCGCCGAGGGCGTCCCGCAGCGCCTCAAGCGTCGCCGACATCGAATCGAGCCGTACCTCGGACAGGTACTGGTACCCGCGCTCGTACACGGACACGGCCGGGGCCGGGGGAGTGAACCCGGCGTCCTGCGGGGCGAGCGGGCCGCCGGCCAGGGACACGATGTAGAACTCGATCTCCAGCCCGGCCACGTAGTCGTACCCGAGCTGGCCGAGCGAAGCGAGCTGCCGCCGCAGCAGGCCGCGCCCGTCGAGCGGCACCGGCTGCCCGTTGCCGAAGTAGGCGTCGCACAGCAGCCACGCGGTCCGGTCCGCCCATGGCAGCACCTGGAAGGTCGACGGGTCCGGCACCAGGATCACGTCGGGGAAGCCGGTGAACTCCTCGATGCCGAAGCCGCCGCCGCGCGCGAACGCGGGCACGAACACCTGGTTGCCCGAATCGAGGCTGTAGATGGCGCCGGAGAAGTCGAGCCCGTTGGACAGGGCGGCGACCGCCGCCGCGGGCGACAGCGACTTGGCGCGCGGCACGCCATGCTGGTCGACCACGACCAGCCGCACCGTGCGCAGGTCGTGCGTCTTGATCCGTTCCGCGACTTCCCGCGCCATGGTGGTCGCCTCGGCCGACAGCAGCCCGTGCCGCGCGACGAAGCCGGGCTGTCCCACTCCGGTATCTGCTGGTGCGCTCACAGCAGCAGGCTACGCACCGGCAGCCCCGCGGGGAACCACCAACTCCGCGCGGCGGGGAACCACCAACTCCGCGCGGCGGCCGCTCAGGCCAGCAGCTTGACCAGGGCGGCCGTGCCGACGCAGACGATCACCAGCCGCAGTCCCCAGGGCGGCAGCCGGCGCCCCACCCGGGCGCCGAGCTGACCGCCGAGCACCGATCCGGCCGCGATCAGCGCGACCGCCCCCCAGGCGACGTGCGTGCAGGCGATGAACACGATCGCGGCGGTCCCGTTGACCACGCCGGCCAGCACGTTCTTCACCGCGTTCACCCGCTGCAGGCTGTCGGTGAACGCGATACCGAGCAGGCCGATCAGCAGCACGCCCTGCGCCGCCCCGAAGTACCCGCCGTAGATCCCTGTGCAAAAGACCAGCAGCCACAGCACCGGCCCCCCGGCCGCCGCACCGCCGCCCCCGCCGTCAGCAGGGTCGCGGCCGTCCCCGCCGTTTCGCGGCTGCTGGCGGCCGGCCACCCACCGGGCCAGCCACGGCTGGATCACCACCATGACCAGCGCGATGCCGATCAGCGCGGGGACGATCGCCTTGAACGCGTCCGCGGGCAGCACGAGCAGCAGGATCGCCCCCACCAGGCCGCCGCACAGCGACGCCGCGCCGAGGGTGAGCACCCGGTCGCGCTGCCCGCTCAGCTCGGCGCGGTAGCCGTGCACGCCGCTCATCACGCCGGGCACCAGGCCGACGTTGTTGCTGACGTTGGCAAGCACCGGGGGGTAGTGGAAGGCCAGCAGCGTCGGGAACGTGATCAGCGTGCCGGAGCCGACGACCGTGTTGATCGTGCCGGCGGCCAGCCCCGCCGCGAAGATGGCAAGACCTTCGGCGATCGCGTGCGGCACCCCCTCACGCTACCGGCACGGCGCCCACTGGGGCGGCCGCCACGTCCCGGACGAAACGGCGCACCAGCTCCCGCGCCCGGCCCGCGGCCGCGCCTTGCAGCCGTCGCGTCTGCGCGAGCAGCGCGTCCGCGTCCACGCCGGCGGCGGCGAGCCCGGCCGAGCCGCCGCCATCCAGCCAGCACTGGAGCACTTCGTCCGTGACCTCGGGGTGGAACTGCAGCCCGAGCGCGCGCCCGCAAACGAACGCCTGGTTGGCCAGCGCGGTCCTGGCGAGCACAGGGACGTCGGCCGGCACCGTGAACCGGTCGGAGTGCCACTGAAACCACGGGCCCGGGTCGATCAGCCCGGTGCCGGCGGTTTCGATCACGTTCCAGCCGATCTCCGGCGCCGGCGCGCGCGTGACCGCGCCGCCCGCGGCGGCGGCGAGCAGCTGGCCGCCGAAGCAGATCCCGAGGACCGGCACCCCGAGCCCAAGCGCCGCCCGCGTGAACGCGATCTCGTCGTGGACCCAGGTCCCGATCGCGGCGTCGTCATACACCGCCCAGACCGCGCCGAACGCCACGATCGCGTCATAACCGGCCGGATCGGGGAACTCCACGGTCACCGCGGGCGAGTGGTACCGCTCGCGCGGCACGACGGTGAACTCGGACACGTCGTAGCCGAGGCCGGCGAACGCGTCCCCGACCAGGCCGCCGGGCGAGGCGTGATCCTGCTTGACGAAAAGAACCCGCACCTGTCAGTCCAGGTGCGGCGGGAGGCCGAACAGCGGGAACAGCCGCCCGGTGTCAAGGAAGTACGTGAGGCGGCTGAACTTGCCCCCGCTGACCTCGTGCACCTGAAGCGCCCAGGGCGCGTACCCGCCGCCGGGGTCGGGCTTGTACTGGCCCCAGGCCGCCACGCCGTTCGCGCGGACCGGGACCAGGACCGACCCGGCGCACTGGCTCGGCGCCGGCTGCACCATCCACGCGGTGATGTCGGCGCTGCCGCGCAGCCACAGCTCGAACGGCGGCATCGTCATCACCGCGTCCGCGTGGATGAGCGCGAGCAGCGCCGTCATGTCGTACCGGCAGAACGCGTCCACGTAGGCCGCGAGCAGCCCGGCGTTCTCCGGGTCCACGCTGGCCGGGCGCTGGTGGCCGGGCAGTTCGGCGAGCGTGGCGCGGGCCCGCTGCAGCGCGCTGTTCACCGCCGCCACGGAGCTGTCGAGCAGCTGCGCGGCCTCGGTCGCGGGCAGCCGCAGCACCTCGCACAGGATCAGCGCGGCGCGCTGGCGGGACGGCAGGTGCTGCAGCGCGGTCACGAACGCCAGCCGCACCGAGTCGCGCATGGCGGCGATCTCCGCGGGGTCGCCGCAGGCGGGGTCGAGCACGCGAGCGTCCGGGATGGGAGTGACCCAGGTGTCTTCGGCCGGCCACGGGCGAAGCAGCGACTCCAGCGGCGGTGACGACGGCCCCAGGTCCATCGGCAGCGCGCGCCGCCGCTCCCCGCGCAGCGCGTCCAGGCAGACGTTCGTCGCGATCTTGTACAGCCAGGACCGCAGGCTCGACCGCCTCTCGAACGCGTCGAGGTTCTTCCACGCGCGCAGCATCGTCTCCTGCACCGCGTCGTCGGCCTCGAACGCGGAGCCGAGCATCCGGTAGCAGTACCCCGTCAGCTCGCGGCGGTAGGTCTCAAGGTCTGCTTGGGTGGCCGTCCCGGACATGGCTCCACCATAAGCCCGGGGTCCGACATTCTTTATCCCGAACGGTCCCGGCCGGCTCTCCCGGCCAGCTCAGCTGCCAGCAGGTCGCTAGCCCCCCGCGGGGGACTCTTCGGCGCCCGCGCTGCCGGGGCTCGTGTAGGTGTCCTCGGCCTTGAGGGCGCGCAGCTCGATGCCGAAGCGCGCGTCCAGGGCCGTGGACAGCGCGGCCAGCGTGCGCAGCGTGAGGTTCTCCCCGCCGCCGAGGATCTGGCTGACCCGCCCGGGAGACACGCCCATGCGGCCCGCGAGGTCGGCCCTGGTGAGGCCGCGCTCCCGCATGTACCAGTTGATCTCGTTCGTCAGGCGGGTGACGAGGGCGAGGAGTTCTTCGTCGATCTGCGTCTGCGCGGCCCGCTGCTCGGGCGAAGCGCCTAGTCGCAAGCCCATCAGTGCCTCCACTTTGTCACGGCCAGACCCTGATGCGCCCGGACGGTGGTCAGCTGCCTGTACTTAGGTTTAGCTAAACATATAGCTATGCCTAAAGTCCGGCGCGTGCTAGGGCCAGACGGCCCGCCACCATGATCGTTATAGAAACGTTATCCGAGCCAGCGGCGGCCGGGCCCCGCGGGCACGATGGGGCGGCTGTGACTGTCGCGAGGCAATCCTCGATGCCGCTTATTGACGTAAAGGCGGCTAAAGCCTAGATAGGTAACTAATTGCCGCCAACCACCCATTCCCCGGGAGGCGGCCGCCTGTACTGGCACAGGCGCACGGCGAGGGGGCGTGACATGACGAGCACGGTGCTTGGTGCTGTCGGGACATTTGCCCTGTCGCTGATCCTGGCCTGGGGATTCCTGCGGCTGCGCTGCCGCAGGGTCGGGCCCCCGTTCGGCCCGCGCGCCCGGTACTCGGCCCTATTCATCGTGGTGGCCACGGCCCTCGTGTCCGCGGGCGCCGGGCTGGTCGTCGTCGCGGCCAGCCACCACGACCACGCCGCCTATGTGGGGATCATCGTGCCGGCCGGGCTCTGGTTCGGGAAATTGCCCCCGCAACGCGACAGGGACCTGCTGCCCGGGACGCTGCCCGGCCTGCTGACGCTCCCGCTCAGCCGGCTGTACGACCGGATGGGCGAGGACATGCAGGACTGGTGCGATGTCAGGCTCAGGGCGGCGGCTCCCAAGCCGCGGTGGATAGCGGACGCGGCGGTCTACTACCACAACCAGGTGGCGGCTCGGCTCAAGGACGCCAAGCCGCTGGCGGACCTGGAATGCTGGCGCAATTCCATCATGCACAAGATCACTGTGGTGCGGATGATCAACGTGGACACCGCCCCGGCCCGGCTGCAGGCGGCCATGCAGCTGCACCCGGCCACGCAGCACATCCGTGGCTACACCGATGAGGACCTAGCGCCGCTGGCCCGCCGGCTGGAGGCCGAGGCGCTGAACGAGCTGCACCTTTACCTCGCGTACGCGTACCGGCTCGGCTATCACAAGATGCTGATCTACCCGTTCCGGCCGTCCGCTCAGCGTGCCCCCGTCCAGCGTGCCGAGCCCACGGTCTAGCCCAGCCCAAGAGCAGCGACGCGAATTGCCCCGGCTTCCCCCGGCCGGTTCACTCCAGGACGTCCGCCAGCCGCCCCAGTTGTTCGAGCGCCTCCCGCAACTGGACGTATGCGGGCCGACCCGGAACCGACGGCCGGGAGCTTGCCCAGCTCGCGCGCGGGACAGCCTGGTCCCGCTAGGTCAGTTCCAGCAGGAGCGCGGTCAGCTCCCCCGGCCGGTTGATCGGGATCAGGTGGTCGGAGTCGATCTCCCGGTAGCGCCAGGCCGGGTCGGTTTTTGCCCGGTCGGCAGCCCGCCAGAACGCGCTTGGCCGCGTGCCGGGCTCCGGCCGCGGCTCCTCGGTCGCCTTGACGTAGGTGCGGGTGAACGGGTAGTCCTCGAGCGGCTTGGGGAGCCGGACCGGCTCGGTGAAGCAGCCGACCGGGTGGGGAGAGCGGCGTACGGTGTACCAGGCGGCTTCGGCCGGGTCCCGCATCGGGCGGGACAGCGGGGGCACCAGCCACTCGCGGCCCGGCCCGATCGCGCCCGCGGCGTAGCCGGCGCCGCTGAGGTCGTCCAGCGACTCGCCGTCGGCTGGCAGGAACGCGTCCAGGTACACCAGGTGGGCGACCCGGTCCGCGACGTGCTCCAGCGCCCCGGTGACCACCATGCCGCCGTAGGAGTAGCCGAGCAGCACGATGTCCCCCAGGTCCTCATAAAGGATCGTGTTCACCACGTCGGTGACGTGGGTGGTGAGGTTGACCTGGGGGCTTGCCAGGTGGGCGCGCTCGCCGATCCCGGTCAGGCTCGGCGTGAACACCTCGTGCCCGGCCGCGCGCAGCGGGCCGCGCACGAGGCGGAACCCGTACGAGCCGCCCCACGCCCCGTGCACCAGAACATAGGTCGTCATGCCGCGGACGCTAAACCCGCGGCCGCGGCCCGCGCAATGTGCGGGCGGCCCAAATCAAGGGGACCGGCCCGGTCACACTCCCCTAACCCAACCGCCGTTTTTGGCAGTGGGGCCCCCCAGCGCCAGGCCTATTGCCGGCGGGGCCCCCACCGCCAAACCGTGCCCGTGGCAGCCGCGGCCGCAAGCCGTGTGCGTCCTCCTTCGTGACGGTTCAGGCGCCTAAATCTGGTGGTGCGTTCCGTGATGTCCCGCCGGGGCTTCCCCGCCGATGCTTGCTGTGATGTCAACCGCCGCGGGGCGGGGTCCCGGGGCAGCACCCAAGGAGGATTACACATGCGTACGGGGTTCACGCGCACCAGCTTCACGGGGCGCAAGCGCGCGGCTTTTGCCGCCATGACGGGGGCGGCCGCGGCGGCCGTCGTGGGGCTGGCCGTCGCGGTCCCGGCCGTGGCCGCGCCGGTGGCGGCGCGTAGCGCGGCGGCCGTGTCCGGCACCGAGCACTTCCAGGCCATGACCACGTCGGGGACGGCGACCACGCAGGGTGTCATCGCCTACGGCGTCTTCACCGGCGCGGGCATCGATCACGAGGGCAACACGGTCGACACGTTCGTCTTCTCCGGCGGAACGTTCAAGGTGAAGCACTCAAGCGGCTCAGGGCCGGAAAGCTTCAACCAGAAGACATGCCTGCTGACGGGCGCGATTCACGGCACGTACACGGTCTACGGCGGCACCGGCGCGTACAAGGGGATCAGCGGCAGCGGCAAGTACACGGTCACCGTCTTGGGCATCGCGGCCAAGTCCAAGGGCGTGTGCTCGATGACGGTGGCGCCTGTCGCCTGGCAGCAGGAAATCGCGGCGTCCGGCCCGGTCAAGCTGCCATAACCGCCGCCAGCTAACTCCCGGGAACCTCCCCGCTCAGGCGGGGAGGTTCCCCTCGATCGCGGCGAGCACCGCGGGGTCGTCGGGCGCGGTCCGCGGCCGGAACCGCGCGGCTACCGTGCCGTCCGGGCGGAGCAGGAACTTCTCGAAGTTCCACTGGATGTCACCCGCCTCGCCGCTGGCGTCGGGGAACGCCGTCAGCTCGGTGTAGACCGGGTGCCGGCCGGGGCCGTTGACCTCGATCTTCTCGAACATCGGGAACGTGACGCCGTACGTCGCCGAACAGAACTGCGCGATCTCCTCGGCGGAGCCCGGCTCCTGGCCGGCGAACTGGTTGCAGGGGAAGCCGACCACGGAGAACCCGCGGTCGCTCAGCCGCTCGTGCAGCGCCTCGAGCGCGCCGTACTGCGGGGTCAGCCCGCACTTGGAGGCGACGTTCACCACGAGCAGCGTCTTGCCCGCGAGGTCGCCGAGCGAGGAGTCCGCACCGGCCAGGGTCTTGACCGGAATGTCGTAGATGCTCACGAGCCAACCGTACCGTCCGCGCGACCTGGCTCTCGAGCCAGGTCGCTCTTGCCCGCGACCCTCTCGACACTTAGACTGAACATTCAGTCAATGAGAGGATCGCGCGGTGCTTACCCAAGCCGACAGCAAGCTATCCGTCATCATCGCCGAACAAGAGGCGGTCTTCGTCCGCCGCCAGCCCGCCTCGGCGCGGCTGGCAGCCCTCGCCCGCGAGCACCTGGCCGGCGGCGTCACCTCGAGCTGGCAGATCACCCAGCCGCAGCCGGTATGGCTGAGCCACGGGGCCGGCTCCAAGGTCTACGACGCTGACGGCAACGAGTACGTCGACCTGCACGGCGGGTACGGCGCGGCGCTCGCCGGGCACGCGCACCCGGCGATCGTGCGCGCGGTCCGCGAGCAGGCTGGCCGCGGCACGCACTTCGCCCAGCCCACGCCGGACGCGATCGCGGTCGCCGCGGAGCTCGCGCGCCGCTTCGGCCTCCCGCGGTGGCGGTTCGCCAACTCCGGCACCGAGGCCACGATGGACGCCGTTCACCTGATGCGCTCCTATACCGGCCGGGACCTGATCATCAAGGTCGAGGGGTGCTACCACGGGCACCACGACTCGGTGCAGGTCTCGGTGATGCCGTCGGCCGACGAGGCAGGGCCGGCGAGCCGGCCGGCCTCGGTCCCGTCGAGCAGCGGCATCCCCGCCGCGATCACGGACCTGACCCTGGTCGCCGGTTTCAACGACCTCGGCCGCGTCGCCCGGCTGCTCGACGCCTACCCGGGGCAGATCGCCGGCATGATCATCGAGCCGATCATGATGAACGCAGGCATCATCCCCCCGCTGCCCGGGTACCTGGCAGGCCTGCGCGACCTGCTGCACGCCCGCGGCGCGCTGCTCACCTTCGACGAGGTCAAGACCGGGCTGACCGTGGGACCCGGCGGGGTGACCGCGCTGAGCGGGGTGACGCCGGACCTCGTCTGCCTGGCCAAGTCGCTCGGCGGCGGCGTCGCCGTCGCCGCGATCGGCGGGACCGCCGAGGTGATGGAGCACGTCGCCAGCGGCGGCTACGAGATGGTCGGCACGTTCAACGGGAACCCGCTGGCCATGGCGGCGGCGCGCGCCATGTTGTGCGAGGTCGTGACCGAGGCCGCCTACGAGCACATCGAGGACCTGCGGGCCCGCGCCGTCGCGGGCATATCCCGCGCGATCGCCGACTACGGCCTGTCCGCGCACGTCGTGACGGCCGGCGCCAAGGGCTGCGTGGTGTTCTCACCCGATCCGGTGCACGACTACCGCGGGTTCCTGGCCGCCGACGACTCGCTGAGCCATGCGCACTGGCTCTTCCAGCACAACGGCGGGGTCTTCCTCCCGCCGTGGGGGAAGATCGAGCAGTGGCTGATCTCGGTGCAGCATGGCGAGGCGGACATCGACCGGCTGGTGGCGAACTTCCGCACGTTCGCCGACGCAATCCATTCTTTACAGATCTTTACTGGCAAAACCTTGCCTTGACGCTCCACCGATAGTTCAATTGACGGAACATTCAGTCAGGGCAAGGGGCCGACAGCGCCGGAGGTGAATAGTGGCGCACCCGAGAGAAGGCTGGCAGGGACACGGCCTGCCACGCCGCCGTCCGGCGGCGGACGCGGCGCTGACCCGCCGCTGGTTCCTCAAGAGCGCCACGGCGCTCGGCGCGCTGGCCGCCGGCGGGGTCGGTGCGAGCGCCCTGGCGGGCTGCGCCTCCGACCTGACCGGATCGGGCGCGGTTCCGCTGCCGCGGCCCGACCACCCGGTGACCTGGCCGGTCTTCGCGGGGAACGCCCCGATCAAGTCGGGGCTCGCGGCGGAGACGGGCGCCACGCTGCAGATCTACACGTGGGAGGCCTACATCAACCAGGCCTGCGTCAACGGCTTCGCCAAGAAGTACAACTGCAAGGCGCAGGTCACCACGTTCAACACGATGGACGAGGCGCTGTCCAAGCTGCGCAGCGGCCTGTCCTTCGACCTGCTGGTCGGCGCCACCGTGGACGTGCTCGGCCAGCTCATCGAAGGCCAGCTCGCCCAGCCGCTGAACCACAGCTACATCCCGAACATCGCCCAGACCTGGCCCGACTACACGGACCCGTTCTACGACCAGAAGTGGCAGTACACGGTCCCGTACACCATCTACACGACCGGGATCACCTGGCGTAAGGACCTGGTGCACGAGAACCCGTACGCGATGAAGAACGCGTGGGCGATGCCCTGGCAGGCCAAGTACAAAGGGCGGGTCGCGATCCTCGACGACTACCGCGAGGGCATCTGCCTGGGGCTGATGAAGAACGGCATCTTCAACCTGAACACGACCGACTACCGGCAGATCGGCCTGTCGCGGGAGTCGCTGGAAGAGCTCAGCGGCCTGGTGAACCTGCGCATCAACAACAACGACTACTCCGAGGTCCCTGACGGCCAGACCTGGATCACCAACGCCTGGTCGGGCGACATGGCCGCCGCGGCGTCCTACATGCCCAAGGGCGTCCCCGTCGACGTGGTCGGCTACTGGTTCCCCCCCGACGGCAGGGGGCCGGTCAACAACGACACCCAGGTCGTCCTGAAGTCGGCGACCAACCCGGTGCTCGCGCACCTGTTCCTCAACTACATGCTCGACCTGCCCAACGCGCTGGAGAACATCAGCTGGAACGGCTACATGCAGCCGCTGACCGCGGTGACCCCGCAGCTGCTGGTCAAGGAGCAGATCCTGCCGCCGTCGCTGATGTCCACGGCGGTGCTGCCGTCGTACTTCCGCCGCGGCCTTTTCGAGTTGCAGCTTCCTGTGGACGCCGACGCGCTGTGGCAGCAAGCCTGGCTCGTGGTGAGCAACGGGATCTAGGGGGTGGCTGGCATGCGGCTCGCCGCGAAGAACCGGGGCAGGAACGCGTTCTGGATCGCCCTCGCCACGCCTGGGATCATCTGGCTGGCCGTGCTGTTCATCGTGCCGTTCTACGCGGTGCTGTCGATCGCGATGGGCAAGCTGAACCAGCTGTACGAGGCCCCGGTCGCGGTCTGGAACCCCACGAGCTGGTCGTCGTCGAACGTCATCGACGTCTGGCGCGACCTGTTCGGCAGCGCGTCGTTCGCGGGGCCGATCGCGGCGCGCACGATCATCTACGTGGCGATCGCCTCGCTGCTCTGCCTGGTCATCGGCTACCCGGCCGCCTACTTCGTCGCCCGGTTCGCCGGCCGCAGGAAGGGGCTGTTCCTGGTCCTGATGATCGCGCCGTTCTGGATCAGCTACATGATGCGCATGCTCGCCTGGATCGACCTGCTGTCGACCGGCGGCTACGTGAACAAGGTGCTCGGCTGGGTGGGCATCTCCCCGGTCAACTGGCTGGGCGGCAGCTCGGTGACGGTCGTGCTCGGCCTGGTGTACGGGTATATCCCGTACCTGATCCTGGTGCTTTACGCGGGCCTGGACCGGATCAATCCGGCGCTGATCGAGGCCGGGCGCGACCTGGGCCTCGGGCGGATCCGCACGTTCGTGCACGTCACGCTGCCGCTGAGCAGGCAGCCGATCCTGACAGGACTGCTGATCACCGTGCTGCCGATGCTCGGCGACTACTACACGAACCAGATGCTGTCCGGCGCGGCGTCCACCTCCATGATCGGCAACCTGATCCAGGGCCAGCTTGGCACGCCCGGCCTGGAAGGCCAGGGCGCGGTGCTCTCGCTGCTGCTGCTGCTCGTGCTGCTCGTCCCGATGGTCTACTACGTGATCGCGACGAACCGGGAGGCGGCCACATGACCGCGACGAACGCCGCCGCTCCGGGCGCTTCCGCCCCGGACGCCACCGCGACACCGGCGCCTGCCGCCGCGCCCGCGCGGGTCAGCCGCATGCCATGGCGCAACCCCTGGCGGCATCCGTGGTTCCTCGAGGGCTTCACCTGGCTCTACCTGGTCTGGTCGCTGGTGCCGATCGCGATCGCCGTGCTGTTCTCGTTCAACAACGGCAGGTCACAGTCCGCCTGGCAGGGGTTCTCCTGGCGCTGGTACTTCAGCGACCCGGTCAACTCCGTGCTGCACAATCCCCAGCTGCACGCGGCGGTCATCCAGACCGTGCGGCTGTCCGTGCTCACCACGGTGATCGCGGTGCCGCTTGGCGTCGCGTTCGCGCTCGGCATCAACCGGTGGCGCGGGCCGGTCCCCGGGACGTTCAACTTCGTGATGATCTTGTCCTACGTCATCCCCGAGCTGATCTTCGGCGTCTCGATGTTCTTCGTGTTCACCACCTTGTTCTCCACCGTGCACCTGGGCACCACCGCGGAGGTCCTTGGCCTGGTCACCTGGAACGTGAGCTGGCCGGCCATCGTGGTGCAGGCCAGGCTGGTCACGATCGGCCGCCAGTACGAGGAGGCGGCCGCCGACCTGGGCGCCAACCCGTTCCAGGTGATGCGGCGGGTCATGCTGCCGCTGCTTGCCCCGGCCATCTTCGCCAGCGCCGTGCTGGTGTTCTCCGGCGTGATCGACGACTTCGTCATCGTGGACCTGCTGTCGTCAAGCGCGGGGAACACCCCGATGTCCGTGATCATCTACTCCACCCAGCACGGCGGCAACGGCGGCCCCGCGCTCAACGCGCTTGGCTCGATCATGCTGGCGATGTCGCTGGTGATCGTGCTCATCGGCTACGTCGGTTACCGCCTGCTCACCCGCGGCGAGCGCGGCAGCGGCCTGGCCGCCCTCACCAGCATCGTCGGCGAAGGCTGACCGCCGGGCTTGCCCCTGACGTTACGTCAGGGGCAAGCGTGCCTGACATGAGCGCAACCGGGACCGCGGCCGGCCGCGGCGAAGCGTGGAAGGTGGGTGCCCTGGCCAGGGCCTCCGGCCTGACCGTGCGGACGCTGCACCACTACGACCACATCGGGCTGCTGAGCCCGTCGGCGCGCACCGCCGCCGGCCACCGGCTCTACACGCCCGCCGACGTCGCCCGCCTGTACCGGATCACGCTGCTGCGCAGCCTGGGCTTCCCGCTGGAGCAGATCGCGTCCGCGCTCGACGATCCCGAATGGCAGCTCGCCGCCGCGATGCGACCGCACCTGGAGCACACCAGGGAGCGGGCCGCCGCGGCCGCCCGGCTTTGCGGCCGCCTGCCCCAGGCCCGGCATCATTTGATCACACCAGTCACTACCGTCCACCTTGCACACTTCTTGCGATCCTGGTGGTTAATTCTGGTTCATGTGGCGCGCCGGCCGCGGCCGGGGCCGCCCCGCCACGCCCCGGCGCAGTGCCATGCCCGGCGGCACCCGGGCCGCCGATCCCGGCCGGCCGCCGCCGCGATACGTTCCGGGTTCGCGTCGTCATACCAGCACAAACCCCGAACATACCGCGAGGATCACCGCGGACCGGGAACAGCATGTGCTGACCGGGCATCCGGTCCTGCGGCGAGCGCGGCTTGGCCCCCGACGCCCGGGCTGAACGGTCATCTGTGCTGGCTAACCGGCCGCCGGACAGCCGGGTCGGAGTGAGCCCACCCCCGCAGGTCAGACACTCCCTCCAGACGAGCCGCACCCAATGGCGATCACGCGGCTCGTGAAAAGCTAGCCGCATGGACTACACGCATCTTGGCCGCAGCGGCCTGTCGGTGAGCAGGCTCTGCCTCGGCACGATGAACTTCGGGTCGCTGACGCCGCCCGGCGAG
>NZ_JASIAL010000309.1:0-4534 GCF_030042015.1 Trebonia sp.
CCGGTCGGTGAGCACGGCGCCCGGCTGTCCGGCGGGCAGCGCCAGCGGCTCGCGCTGGCCCGGGTGCTGCTCGCCGACTTCCCCGTGGTGATCCTGGACGAGCCCGCCGAGCACCTGGACGCGGCGACGGCCGAGGAGCTGACGGCGGACCTGCTGGCGGCGGTCGCGGGCCGCACCGTGCTGCTGATCACGCACCGGCCGGTTGACCCGGGCGACGTCGATCAGGTTGTCCGCCTGGACGCTGGCCGACTGGTCTCATAGGGTCGGTACCGCCTCGGAGATGGCGGGTGCTCTCGGTCGCTGGCATCGCCCGCTGCGTGCCTGCCGCGAAGATTCTGTGGCGCCTTTGAGCCGATTCTCCGCATTGCCAAATAGCATCGCCGCGCTGCGCGTAATCCGCTCCTCGTAACTGATCGTGGAGTCGAGGAGCACGCGTGGCGGACAGCGGCCTCGCAGACGCTGCGCGACAGGGTGACGTGCGCGAACAGCGACATTGCCCTGTCGCTACCCAGCAGTCGGCCCATGGACACCAGGTGGCCATAAGCGTTGACCAGCATCAGCCGGGCCTGCTGCTGACCCACCGCCAGCAGGTTCTGCTGCGCCTTACGAACCCGACTGGGTGCGTGCCTAGCACTGGCAGTGTCGACCTGGAACGCACACCCAGCAATAGGCGCGCTGGCGGCGTACGCGGTCAAGGCGGACTTGAGACCACGTGCCTCTTGCTCAAGCGCTCGCCTGGACTTTCGGGCCAGCTGCGGAAGATCTATCTCAGCAGTCGGCGGCCGGATAGTCATGAACAGATCTTGCGTACGAGGGTACGGGTTGGCAAACCGGACGGTCCCCGGCCAGGTACGCATCCAAGAGCCCCACGACCGCGTTCGCGGTTCCTTACCCACGCCATCCCGCACGCGGTCCGCAGCGTAAGTATCCACTCCCGTCCCGGGCCTATTTCCGGGCCTGGCTGATGAAGGCTGCCAGGTCTTCGGACAGGCTCTGGCCCCGGTTGAAGCCGCGTTCCTCGATCAGCGCGGCCGCTGCCCTGGCCTCATCCAGGTCGGCGTCGGACGAGGCGGCGATCAGGTAGCCGAGGTCGGTGAGGTCCTGATGGCGGCCGGCCAGGGCCTTGAGCGCGATCAGGTGCCCGGTCGACGCGACCGGCATGAACACATCCGGGAGCACTTCCAGCAGGTCGGCCCGGCGGACGATCTCGTCCTCGATGCCGGAGTTCGCGAAGAGCAGGTCGATGAACGCACTCGACGCACCCGCCTGCGGCCTGACCAGCCGCGCCGTCGCGAGCCTGTTCGCGTAGTCCTGCTCGACGAGCGACGCGAGCGCGTAGCCGCGGACCTGCAGGCGGTTGACGATGCCCTCGGCCTCCTGGTCGTCTGCGACGGCGACGGCGAGGTCGACGTCCTTAGTGAACCGGGGCTCCGCCCGGAACGCCACCGCCAAGCCGCCGACGACGGCCCACCGGGCACCGATGGCCTCAAGATCCGAAGCCGCCTGGCGCAGGACCGCATCAACCGACTGCACGCGCGCCTACCCGCGTGCCGGCAGGCGCAGCCGGTCGCCCGCCTCTCCACTCGACCTGCGCAGCCACGCCTGCACCCGGGCCTCGATCTCTTCATCCGAAGCAAACGGGTTCTCCCGCCGCATCCGCTGCCGGTACATCCGCACCCCGACATCACACATGTCGAAGACCACCCGGAACTTCTCAACATCAGCAGCGGCCATAACCCTCATTGTAGGCAGTAGCGAGCCAGTCGGCCGCCGGACACGCTGCCCGGCAGCGTAATCCCGACCGGCTGCCCCGTCTGCTCGCCGGGCGGTCCGGCACCAGCGGTGTGTACTCTCACGGCATGCTCACCGCGCTGTGGGCACTCGACTGGGAAGCCGCCATCACCACCCGGGACGCTGGCGAGTTCCCCAGCTCGGCCAGCGAGAAGCGGATGCTACGACTCGCTGCCAGCCTCGCCGGGCAGTCGACCGCCGACCTCGGCGATGCGATCACCGGCATCGACGAGCACAACGTCGGTCCAGCGCCTGCCCGCCGGAGGGAGGGAGGGAGGGAGCACGTTCACCAGCCAGTTCCTGATACCGTCGTTCTGGCTGAGGTCGCCCAGCCGGTCGTAATCGGCGGCGGTGCGATCGAAGGACTGGGCTGCGGATCTGGCGACCGCACTGAGTCCCATGACCCAGCACTCTAACGCCGACGACCTGCGCGCGCTGGGCGCAGCGCAGTCATTAGGATCATGGCGTGGATTCTGTAACCGATCCCGGTCCCTGGGTGCGCGCCGTCCGCGCCTCACACGACCGGCTCGTCGGCATCGTCGCCTCCCTGGACTCCGCTGGCCTGCGCAAGCAGTCCTACGACACGGACTGGTCGATCGCGCAGGTGCTGTCCCACCTGGGCAGCGGCGCGGAGATCTTCCAGCTGAACCTGCACGCCGGCCTGACCGGCGGCGAGCCTCCGTCGGCGGACGACTTCCGGGCGATCTGGGACGTGTGGAACGGGCGGTCGCCCGACGATCAGGCGGCCGAGAGCATCGACGCCAACGAGTCCCTGGTCACTCGCGTCGAGGCGCTCAGCGCGGAGGAGATCGCGGCGTTCCGGGTGCCCATGTTCGGCATGACGATGGACCTGGCCGGGCTGCTGCGGATGCGCCTTTCCGAGCACGCCGTGCACACCTGGGACGTCGCCGTGGCCCTCGACCCGGCCGCGCGGGTCTCCCACGAGGCGGTCGAGCTGCTGCTCCCCGGGCTGCCGCAGATGATGCCGTGGCTGGGCAAGAAGGGCGCCGACCCGGCGGTGATCGCCGTCACCACCACGGACCCGGCGGGGACCTACACGCTCGACACCGGCGGCGTCACCCTGACGCCCGGACCAGGCGACGCCGCGACGGCCGGTTCCCTGGACCTGACGGCGGAGGCGCTGCTGCGCCTGGTCTACGGGCGGCTGGACGAGTCCGTGGTGGCGCCCGGCGAGGTACGGGCATCGGGCGTGAGCCTGCCCGGGCTGCGGGCGGTGTTCCCCGGGTTCTGAGGCCCGGCGGGCGGCCGGCGGGAATCAGCCGAGGCCGGTGAACATCTCCGCGTAGTAGCGCGCAGCCGTCTCCGACGACAGCAACCGCTCCAGCCGGGCCCGCATGATCCGCTCCCTGAAGGAGCCGCCGCCCCCGACCGGGAACCCCGAGGCACCGTGCATCATCTCGGCCAGCCAGTTGGAGTACTCCTGGTACCGCCAGGTCCGCTCCAGGCAGGTGGCGGAGTAGGCCCGTAGCCCGGACTCGTCACCGCTGGCCGTGAAATCCCGGACGGCGGACGCGAAGACCTCCGCGTCGAACAGCGCGAGGTTCATTCCCTTGGCGCCCATCGGCGGGATGATGTGCGCGGAGTCGCCGAGCAGGAACAGCCGGCCATGGCTCATCGGCTCGCGGATCAGGCTGCGGAGCGGGAAGACCTCGGTCGCCGTGATCGGGCCGGCCGGCAGGTCCGGCTGGTGCAGGCGGGACTTCAGTTCGGCCCAGATCCGCTCATGCGGCCAGTCCGCGACGGTGTCCCCCTCGGCGCAGTGCAGGTAGAAGCGGCTGGCGTTCGGCCCGCGGGCGAACTGGGCCGCGTACCCGCGCTCGCCGACGGCCATCAGCGCGTGCTTGGGCGCGGGCGCGTCCGCGAGGACAGTCAGCCACCAGATGCCGTAGTCATAGGAGTGCACGGTAAGCGCGTCCGCCGGGACGCTCGCCGCGCTGACGCCCCGGTCCCCGTCACAGCCCGCGACGAAGTCGCAGCTGATCTCATGCGCCCGCCCGTCCTGGCCTGTGTAGGTGACCGCGGGCCGGTCGCTGTCCAGGTCGCGCAGCGCCACATCGGTGACCTCGAACCGCAGGTCACCGCCGTCGGCGAGGAGCGCGGCGATCAGGCCGCGGACGAGGGCCTGCTGCGGGACCGACTTGCCCACGGCCGCCAGGCCCGGCAGGTCCTCGGCGAGCAGCCGGGACCGGCCATCGACCCGGACCTCCAGGTAGTTGTTCGCCGGGAAGCCCCGCAGCACGCCGCCGAGCCCGCACTGCTCGAACATGCGGACCGCGCGGTATTCCACCAGGCCCGCGCGCTGCCGCTGCTCCACGTGGGCCCGGGTCTGCTGTTCCAGCACGATGGCGTCGATCCCGCGGGACCGCAGCAGCAGCCCCGCGGTCAGCCCGGAGACGCCGCCTCCGACGATCGCGACCGTGGTGGACTCGCGCAGCGGCTGCGTCACGATGCCTGCACAGTTCTACGACTCGCGGGCGCGGCGCTGCACGAACTCGAAGCCGAACCGGCCTTTCACGCACAGGTGACCGTGGCCGACGTCGTGCTCGAGCGGTGAGGTGACCTTGACGATCCGGTTGTCCTGGACGTGCAGCTCGAGGTTGCAGCCGACGCCGCAGTACGGGCAGATCGTGGTCGTCACGGTCTGCCTGGACTCATCCCAGGTCCCGGCCTGGCGCATGACGTACTCGCTGGCGGGCATCAGGGCCCCGGTGGGGCAGACGCC
>NZ_JASIAL010000310.1:0-5381 GCF_030042015.1 Trebonia sp.
ACGCCGACCGCCCCGTCGAGCCCGACCCCGTCGGGCCCGACTCCGACTCCCGGCGGCCCCTGAGCCCCGCGGAGGTAACCCTTGACCAGACCCGCCGCCGCCGACGGCGTTCTTCCCGCCGCCGCCGGGGTATCCGCAGCAGACCTACCCGCAGCCGCCTGACTACCCGCAGGTGCCGCAGCGCCCCGCCCCCGGGCGGCGGCCGCCCGACGGCGGCGACGGCGGCGACGGCGGCGAGAACCGCACCCAGATCCTGGAGTATCCGGGCGGGGGCACCCCGCCGGATGGCGGCCGGCGGCCGGCGGCGGACACCCAGCCCAACCTGACGCGCTCAAGCCAGGTGATGGCGCTGGGCACGCTCGTGTCCCGGGCTACCGGATTCCTGCGCACTTTCGTGTTCGTCGCCGCGCTTGGCACGGGGCGGCTGGCCATCGCCTACAACAACTCCAACACGCTGCCGAACACGATCTACTACCTGATGCTCGGCGGCATCTTCACGAGCGTCGTCGTGCCGCTGCTCGTCAAGGCGGCCAAGGACGACCCGGACCGGGGCGAGGCGTACGCCGAGCGCATCTTCACGCTGGGCGTGATCTCGCTGTTCACCGTCACGGTCATCGGGACGGCGCTGGCGGCGCCGCTCGTCGACCTGTACGCGGGCAACATCAACGGGCCGCCGGGAAGCCAGGGCGCCATGGAGCACCACGTGATGGTGCTCTTCGCGTACTTCTTCATCCCGCAGATCTTTTTCTACGGGATGGATTCGCTGCTTGGCGCGATCCTGAACACGCGCGGGCGGTTCGGCGCCAACATGTGGACGCCGGTGATCAACAACGTGGTCGTCATCGCCGTCGGCGGGCTGTTCATCGCCGTGCAGGGGCTGCAGCCAAGGGACGGGAACATCGCCATCTCCCCTGGCGGCCTCAAGCTGCTCGGCATCGGCACCACGCTGGGCATCGTCATCCAGTCGATAGCGCTGTTCCCCGTGCTGCGCCGGGCCGGGTTCAGCATGCGGCCGCGGTGGGACCTGCGGGGCGCGGAGGTGAGCGTGATCGGCCGGATGGCCGGCTGGATGGTGTTCTACGTCGTCTCGCAATGGCTCGGCAACCTGGTCGCACAGCGGGTAGCGAACGCGGCCGGGGCGGGCGGCGGCGGCTACGCGACCTACTCCTACGCATGGCAGCTGTTCCAGCTGCCGTACGCGGTCGTCGGGATCTCGGTGATCAGCGCGCTGTTGCCGCGGATGAGCGGCCACGCCACCGACCGCAGGTACTCGCTGGTCCGTGACGACTTCTCGACCGGGGTAAGGCTCGCGTCGGTCATCGTGGTGCCCGCGGCGGTCTTCCTTGCCGTGCTCGGCGCGCCGCTGTGCGAGTTCCTCTTCTCGATCGGCAGCGACTCGGTGCAGGATGCCAGGTACATCGGCGAGGTGTTCGGCATGTTCGCGCTCGGCCTGGTGCCGTTCATGCTGACCCAGCTGCAGCTGCGCGTGTTCTACTCGTTCCACGAGAACCGGACCCCGGCGATTATCGGCATGGTGATGCTCGTGGTCGGGGTGATCGGCGACCTGGTCGCGCTGCACGCCCTGCCGCGGGGTCAGGTTGTGATCGGCCTCGCCGCCGCCTACGACCTGATGACGCTGACCGGCGCGGTGCTGTCCTGGCCGCTGCTGCTGCGCCGGGTGGGCAGCCTGGACGGGTGGCGGATCACCCGCAGCCTGGTCCGGATGTTCCTGGCCACGCTGCCCGGCCTGGTGTTCGCCTTCGTGACGATGGCCGTCGTCGGGTCCGTGCTGCATGCCGGCCCGCTCTACGGCCTGGTCAGCATCGTTGTCGGCGGGGGCGGCGCGCTGTTGCTTTACGCATTCTGCGCCCGGGTGCTCGGCATCGATGAGTTCCGCATCCTAGTACGCTCGGTGGCCGGCCGTTTCGGGCGGTTACATAACAAACCAGTGTCAATGTGATTACAATGGGGATGGCGGGCAATGACGGGCGGGTAACTGATTCGGGAACAATGCAGCACGCGGGGGGAACTCACGAGCGCACCCCGCATGCTGGTGTGAGAGATTGAAGGTATTGGCGCGCGGCGATGAATGGCCGGGCCTGAATAAGCGGCAGGGTGACGATTGCGGACCGGCGCCGGACATTAGCATGAGAGGTACCCGCGGCGCGACCCGCACGGTCATCGTGGACACCCGGGGCTGGAAGGAGGCCGAGAGCGGGCCCCACTCTTGGCGCTAACGTATGAGCACGTACACCTCCGAACCAGGAACCAGGCTCGCCGGTCGATACCGGCTCGTCGACCAGGTCGCTGCGGGCAGCGGCTGGACGATGTGGAAGGGCTTGGACGAGACGCTCGCCCGCCCGGTGTCCGTGCTGACGTTCGCCCCGGGGTTCCCGCGGATTGCGCAGGTGGTGACCGCGGCCAGGGCCGCGAGCCGGCTCACCGACCCGCGGCTTGCCCAGGTGTTCGACGTCGAGGACGGCGGCGATCAGGCGTACGTGGTGCTCGAGTGGGTGGGCGGCGAGTCGCTGACCGACCTGCTCGCCGACGGCGCGCTCGACCCCGCCAGGGCGTGCGCCCTGGTCTGCGACGCCGCCCGCGCGCTCGCCGGCGCGCATGCCGCGGGGCAGGCGCACCTGCGGCTAACGCCTGAGTCGCTGCGCTGGACGCGCAGCAGCGGGGTGAAGATCAGCGGGCTTGGCATCGACGCCGCGCTCGCCGGCGCCGCCCTGACCGGCGCGGCCGCGAGCGACCCCGCGGTCACCGACACCCGGGACCTGGCGGCGCTGCTGTACGCGGCGCTCACCGGCTACTGGCCGGGCAACTCGCACAGCGGCCTGCCGCCCGCCCCCGTCACCGACGGGGTCCCGTGCACGCCGCGGCAGGTAACCGCGGACGTGTCACCCGCGGTCGACGGCGTCGTCTGCCGTGCGCTGCTGCAGCGGGCCGGCCGTCAGGGGCCGCCGATCCTGACTCCCGGGGCGTTCGCCGACGCGCTCGCCAGCGTGGCGCCGCCCGTGCCGCTGCCGGAGCCGGCGCCCTCGATGCCGCGCGGCGGCGGGCGGCATGACTACCCGGACCGCGACCCCTATTCCGGCTACCCGCCGCAGCCGGACGATCCCGGCAGCTGGGCGCTGCCTGACCAAGATCGCGACGGCGCTTCCTACCGTCGCCGCTACCCGGCCAGCGAGCGCAGCGCGGCGAGCCGCGCCGTGATCACCCTGGTGATCGTGCTCGTGCTCGCCGCGGTCGCCGCGACCGCGTGGGTGATCAGCGGCAGCCTGCACAAGTCCGCCGCCGGCCAGGCCCGCAAGCCCGCGCCGACGAGGGCGAGCTCCGCCCACTCCGCGGGGACCGTCCAGAGGCCTGTCGGCGTCACCACCTTCAACATCTTCGGCACCGACAACGAGGACCTGGCTCAAGCGCGGCTGGCCATCGACAACAATCCCGGCACGTACTGGGGCACCGACACGTACAAGAACTATCCGAAGTTCGGGAACCTGAAGCCCGGCACCGGCCTGATCATCGAGATGGGCAAGCGCGTCCGGCTCAGCCAGGTGCAGGTGCAGTTCGGCACCGTGTGCTGCACGACGGCGGAGATCTACCTCGGGAACAACGACACGATGTCCAAGACCGCGCTGCATCACTTCACCCTGGTGGCCGGCCTCGCTACGACATCTGGCGTGCACACCTTCACGATCGACTCGAACGCCACCGGCCAATATGTGCTGATCTGGCTGACAGGCAGCCTTCCTCCCGTTCCCGGGTCGCCGGGGACCTACCAGGCGCGCATCTACAACGTCGTCATCCGCGGGACAGCCGTCTCCGGTGCCGCCTGACGGCCGGGGGACGCCGATGGTTGGGCGGCGGAAGCTGGCCGCCGGTGTCACGGGCGATGACTCCGGCACCGCGGCGCCTGGCGCGCACGAGCCCGACCCGGCCGCCGGCACGCGCGGCACGGAGCGCGGCGGCGGCGGCGAGCCATCAGACGCCGAACTGCTCCGCCGCCACCTCGCGGGAGACGCCGAGGCCTTCGGCGTGCTGTTCCTGCGGCACAAGGACCGGCTCTGGGCGGTCGCGCTGCGCACGGTCTGCGACCCGGAGGATGCGGCTGACGCGCTCCAGGAGGCGATGATTTCGGCCTTCCGGCGGGCCGCGGACTTCCGCGGCGAGTCAGCGGTCACCACGTGGCTGCACAGGATCGTGGTCAACGCCGCCGTGGACCGGCTGCGCCGCAGGCAGTCGCGGAGCATCAGCTGGTCGGGTGACCCGGACGTGCTCGAGGCACTGGCCGCGCAGGCCGCCCGCGGCGGGCCGGCCGTGGCCGGGTCGCCGGCCGGCCGGGGCGGCGGCGCGGGTCAGCCGGCCGGCGTGCCTGTGTCCGACACCGCGGACGCCGTCGAGACCCGGCTGGACGTCGACGCGGCCCTGCGCATGCTGCCGCCGGAGCAGCGCTCGGCGCTGGTGCTCGTCGACATGCTGGGCTACCCGGTGGCCGAGGTGGCCGAGATCCTCGGCGTTTCCACGGGGACCGTGAAGAGCCGGTGCGCCAGGGGCAGGGCGCGCCTGGTCCCATACCTTTCGCATCTGCGCACCAATTCCCGCGTGGCCGGGAACCGGCCGGCTGCCGACAGCGTCTCACCTGAGCAGGAGGGAGGCGGATGAGCAGGCAACGGCACCCTGACACCGATACGCTGGCTAGCTACCTGGCGGGGCTGGCGGGCGGGTTCCGTGGCAGGCGGCTCGCGGCGCACGTCGCCAGGTGTCCCCGTTGCGCGTCGGTCAGCGACCAGCTCGGCGAGGTCAGCTCGGCGCTGGCAGCCGTGCCCGCGCCGGCCTTGCCTGAAGCCTTCCAGCGCCAGATACTCGCCGCCATTGCCGCCGAGGCTGCCACGCGTGCCGGTGCCGCGAACGCGGCCGAGCCCGCTCTCGCCGGGGCGAGTCCGGGCGCCGTGACGGCTCGTGACGCGGCTGCCGACGGTGCCGGCCGGGACTCCGCGACCGGTGTCCCTGCGCACCGCCGATCGCCCCGGGCACCAGTGTCACGCCGTCGGCGCGGCCCGCGGTTCCGGCTCGCGATGGCGATGGCACCCGTGCTTGCCTGCCTGCTCGCCGGGTTCGGGTACCTGCTGAGCCAGCCAAGCGCGTCGTCTGGGCCGGCAGGGACCACCGCGGCTGCTCCGGCCGCCCGCAGCGCGAACGCGCCGGCGGCGTCGCCGGGCGCGAACGCGATTTCGCCGGTCACCGGTGACCGCAAGTTCGCCGTGATCGCGAGCGGCACCAGCTACCTGAAGGCCACGCTGCGCGAGCAGGTCAGCGCCGAGCTGGCCGTGTACACGCACAGCGAGGCGGTCAACACACCCGTGCCCAGCGGGACGCCG
>NZ_JASIAL010000311.1:0-6175 GCF_030042015.1 Trebonia sp.
GCGGTCGTGGCGCCGGCTTAACCGGCGCCGCCGGAACCGGTGCGCTCGATGCGTGCATGCCCGTTACGGGGTGACCGCCGGGCGTGCGATCGCGGTGACCGGTGAGCTGATCCCGGCCCGCCCGGGCGCTACCGGGCACGCTCGCGGCCCCCGGCGGAGAAACCGGTGACGGCCGGCACCCCGGCAAGTTCACCCGGCGGCACGGCGGCACCGAACGGGGCTCCGGAACCCATCCCCCGCAGCCGCAGGGGACACCCCCGCGTACGCGTACGGCTCTTCGGTGAAACCCTCTCCCGGCGAGACCCCGGAGTTCACCCCGTGCAGGCGGATCGCCGCGTCGAAGTGCCCGGGCCACAGCACCGGCGACCCGCCCGGGGCAAACGCCGCCAGCGCGCCGCGGCCGGGCGCCAGCGCTGCCATGATCACGCCGGCCTGGCCAGGGTCCACGGCTGGCAGCTCACCGGGATCCACCCCCGATCCCCCGCCGCAGGCACCCTCGGGCCTGCCCGCTGCCACCCCCGGTTCCGCGCCCAGGGCGCGCGGGGCACGGCCGCTGACCGCGGCCGTGCCCCCGCCCCGCCCGCGGCCCGTGAACCGTCCGCCCGCAGCCTTGGCGTCAGCACAGCCGCGAAGCCGCCCGGGACGACGCGCAGCCGCAGTTTCCCGGCGGCCCGGTACCGGGGGCCGGCCAGGACCAGCCCGGCCACCCCGTGCACGCTCCGCCGGGTCACCGCAAGCTCCCCATGCCCCATGAGGCCATTGTCCGTGACCACTGCCATTCCTCCCCGCCCCCCGATCACCGCGCGGCAGCGTGCCGCCAGGAACGGACGGTACAAAGCCCCGCAGCCCGGACCGGACACGCGCCGGCCACAGCGCCCGTCCAGGCGACACCCGGAAACCAGCGGCCGAAGCGCGTTGCACCGCCGATGTGGCGCCAGGCCCCAGCCGGGCCGGCATCTTGTTCGAGGTGCACCCGAACGGCCGTTCCTGTTTCCGGTTCCTGACCGCACTATGATCATTTACTGTGCAGGATGCCCTTTTCGCGGAGCCGCGGCTGGCCAGGATCTATGACGTGTGGGAGGGGGAGCGCGTTGACCTGCCCAGTTACCTGGCGATCGCGGCTGAACTCGGCGCGCGGAGCGTGCTTGATGTCGGCTGCGGGACGGGTAACTGGGCGTGCATGCTCGCCGAGCGCGGCTTTGAGGTCGTCGGGCTGGACCCGGCCGCGGCGTCGCTGGACGTCGCCAGGGCCAAGCCAGGCGCGCAGCGGGTGCGGTGGATCCACGGGGACGTGAGGAGCCTGCCGGACCTCGCGGTCGACCTGGCGACAATGACCGGCAACGTCAGCAACGTGTTCCTGTCCCAGCAGGAGTGGCTGGCGACGCTGGGCGGTGTCCATGCGGCGCTGCGCCCCGGCGGCCACCTGGTGTTCGAGTCCGTGGACCCGGCCGGCCAGCCGTGGCGGAGCTGGAACCGCGACACTACCTACGTCCGGCGTGAATCCGCCGACGCGGGTGCATTCGAGAGCTGGCTCGAGGTGACCGGGGTAGACGGCGATCTGGTGAGCACTCGGCGGACTTACGTATTCGCCGCTGACGGGGCAACGCTGATCTCGCAGGGTACCCGGCGTTACCCGCCGCGCCCGGTGATCGAGGACTCGCTCGTCTCAGCAGGCTACGAGCTGACGGATGTCCGCGGCGCGCCGGACCGTCCCGGCCTGGAATTGGTCTTCATCGCCCGCAAGCCCGCCACCACCTCGTAGCGCCCCTTTCCGGGGCGGCAGCGGGAAACGTGCCCATCAAGCCGACCCGGCAGCGCCGACTCCGACCTCGCGGGCAGACACTCCGATTCGGCCGGGCGATAAAAAACCCGGCGGGCCAGCATTCCGATCACGCTCAGCAACGACGGCTGGTCCGCGGCCGTCACGCGAGATCCGTCCGCTCGTCAGGTGCGGTAGTGCAGCTATGGACGATCACCCCCGTAAGCGTGCCGATCTGGCTGTTCAGCACCCGCTGCCGTGAGGGAGCCGCCCACATCAGCCGCACGCCGAGTCGGGTATGAAGCAGGGCTTGATCGGCGTCGGGGTGGCCCATCAACTACAGACCGTGGCATAGCCGGCCGGGCGGCGCGCCGGACACGTTGCAGCATCGCTCATCACCAGGACCTGCGCCGGCCCGGCCGTCAGGTTCCGGCTATCCCCGCAGGAGGGCGCGGCGGCCGTGCGGCCTGCCGACCGGTGTCAGTACGCGGCCAGCCGTGCCCGCTCCTGCGCCGCGAACGCCGCCGGCTTGCGGGCACCGGCGTCCCGCAGCACGGTGACAACCCGCGCCCGCGCCGCGGTCACGCCCGCCGGGGTGAGGATCGTCTCCCGCGCCGTCAGGCTGGCGGTGCCCACCCGCTCCACCTCGATCCGCACCCTCAGCTGCCGGCCGCAGTAGCGCACCCCGGCGCGCATGCCGATCTCCACCCGGGCCACCACATAGCGCGGATCGCGCCCCAGCGCCTGCACGCAGAAGGCGTCCCGGCCCTCCTCCAGGCAGGTCAAGAACACCGCGTGGTTGACATGCCCCAGTCCGTCAACGTCCCGCCACCGCACACCCACCTGGTGCTCAAAAACCGTGCTCACAAGCACACTGTCTCATCCCCGGCACCGTCGGCACGGTCGCAGTGGCCCGCCGATATGCGTGGCTTCGGGCGCTCCGCCGGCACCTCGCAGGGGTGCAGCGGGTGGACTGGACCGTCAGTCGCTGACTGGGCGGGTCTGGCGCGTGGTCAATAGCGGGTCCAGATCAGCAGGATCGTGGATGCGGCCAGCAGGGCCGCTATGGCACCGTGGAGGATGCGCCGGGCGCGGGGTGCCCGGAGGAAGCGCTGGAGGGCGGCGCCGAACGCCAGCCAGGGCAAGCAGCTGGGGAGGGCGACCAGCGTAAACAGGATCGCGAAGATGGCTGCCTGGGCCAGGGCACCGCCGGCGCGCCGGTCAAGGAAGGCGGCGATGGCAGCGACGCCGATCAGCCACCCCTTGGGATTGATCCACTGGAAGGCGGCCATCCTGAGGAATCCCGCGGGTGCGTTCGAGGACCCTTCGGCATGTCCCGCGGTCGCGATCCGCCAGGCCATCCAGCAGAGCATCGCTGCCCCGCCCCATTTCAGGACCTGCAGCGCCAGAGGATGAGCAAGGAGCACGTTGCCCAGTCCCAAAGTGATGGCAAACAGCATCGTGCCCGTCCCGATCACCTGCCCAAGCAGGCTCGCGAGCCCTCGCCGGACACCGGCCCTGGCCCCGACAGCGGTCAGCAGCGTATTGCTGGGGCCTGGGGTGCCGGCGACGACCGCCGAGAACGTCACAAACGCGATCACCCGGGTGGGATCATGGATGACTTCCACGCGTCGCTCCCTGGGTTTGATCTATGGGCTCTAGCCTGCGTGATGGCCCCGGCGCCGGTCTTGAACGTTCGTGCCACCCAGAAAGGGGCCGGGTTTGTTCGGCTACCGCCAGATCTACGCCAACCCGGACCGGATCGCCTCCACCCGGCCGGCCCTCAGCGCACGGTATTCGGCCAGCAGCCGAACCGTCCGCAGAGGAAACCCGACCACCTCGGCGTCCGCGGCGCGTACCAGCACCGCAGCGCCGTCACTGGAATCGATGTGAGTCATGGAACCGCTACCTCCGTGCTGCCGGCAGATGGAAGGCGAGCTCATCGGGCTGGCCCTGATCGCCGTCAGCGGAACGGCCGGACCTGCGGGCGGCAGGCAGGGCAGCGACCGCCGTGTTTGGTGAGGCTGGCTGGAGTTCGGCGTGCGTGGGCGGCAGGTCTGGGCGCGTCATGTGCGCCGGTGTTCGTGACCGCCGGCCGCGGCGAGCCTGACGGGCCCGCCGCGCGTCGTCCGCGTCAGCGATCATCTCGCGGACGCGCTCGGCAGCGAGCTGCTGCAGCATCACTGGATGCATGGTGTGCTCCTTGGCCTGTTAGCGGCCGACCGCGCGGCCTCTTACGTGCGGTGATCGCGCCTTGCCCGAAGATCTCGGCGCCCCAGTTCTACGAGGCGGGTGATTCTGATGGGCGTGAACGACATCGGGGTCGCGCGCGTCGAGCGGCAGTGGCGTTTGCTGCCGGCTGGCCGGCACCGCGATCACCAGGCCGAGCCCGCCGTGCCTCGAGGAGCAGCCGGTCTCGTTCGCCGGCCCGCCGGGCGTCATCCTGGATGGCTTTCATGAGGTATTCGTGGATGGTCATGGTCTGCTCCTCCTTCAGATTGGTGTTGTCAGCCATCGCCGCCGCAGGGGGCGTGGGCGGTAAGAATCGGTGCGCTGTTCGCTCATTTCGTTCCTGACCTGATCACCGCGTCTCCTGCGGCAGCGACATCGGCCGCCGGGTCCGGCTCTGGCAGCTCGTGCGCTGGCTTCCGGGGTAGGCCGGGAAGCAGGAACGCCAGCGCCAGGCCGATCCCGGCCAGCACGGCCCAGGCCGGGAAGGCGGGCTGGTAGCTGCCGAACTTGAGGGCCGGGTAGCCGACCACCTGCTGGGCGCAGAGCGTCAGGACGAACGGCATGCCGACCGCGACGGTGCCGATCAGGATCGTCAGGGCGTCCGCGCCGGCCAGGGTCCGGGAGCGCCCCGGCGACCGTGTAGACGAGCAGGACCAGCGCGCTGGTGATGGTGAGCGCGCCGGCCCTCCGAGTAGCAGCAGGCTGCCGAAGGTGAGCGCGTCGGCGCTAAGCACCCACTGCAAACCCTGCGCGGAAAAGCGCGGCCCGGCCCGATCGAGGGCGGCGCCACGATCGTGATCGTGCCGTCCAGGAGCACCATGAAAAACGCGCCGCATAGCACCGCGAGCGCCCATCAGCGGCGCAGATCCGGAACGGCCGACGCCACGCACAGGGCCGATGCGGACGATTCCATCGTCAACCTCCAGGGTCGTTCCCAGCTGCCGCGGCACGATCCGGCGCTCGGATCGTGCCGGCGGTCGGTGATGCATACACCGCGGCGCCGGGAAACTGGGCGCCCGCGAGCTGCCCAGTTCGCCCCGCGGGCGGTGTATATACCGCGTGGAAGCGCCACGCGATGTGGAAGGAAGGCGCGCAGGATGGTGACAGCCGATCTGCTCTCACGGGCACGGGCCGGAGATGGCGAGGCGTTCCGGGAGCTGACCGGGCCGCACCGGCGGGAGCTGCAGGTGCACTGCTACCGGATGCTCGGATCCTTCGCCGACGCCGAGGACGCCGTCCAGGAGACGATGCTGGCCGCCTGGCAAGGCATCGGCGGGTTCACTGAGGAACGCGCCTCGCTGCGCACCTGGCTGTACAAGATCGCCACCAACCGGTGCCTCAACGCGCGCCGCGCGGCGAGCCGGCGCCCGGCCAGGCAGTGGGACGTGTCTCAGTTCGAGCCGCTCGCGGCGACCCCGCGCGACGAGGCCGTCTGGCTGCAGCCGTTTCCTGACGCCCTCCTCGAGGGTGCCGTCGACGTGCCGCCCGGGCCGGAGGCCCGCTACGAGCGGACCGAAGCCATCTCGCTGGCCTTCGTGACCGCCCTGCAGCTGCTGCCGCCACGCCAGGTCGCCGTCCTCATCTTGCGCGACGTTCTCGGATTCCGCGCCAGCGAGGTGGCCGGCATGCTGGAGGTGACCCTCGAATCGGCCAACAGTACCCTCAAACGAGCCCGCGCCAGCCTCCAGCGCCGACAGCAGCCGGCCATCGGCCGCCAACCGCCGCCGGCCGCTGGCTCACCCGCCGAGGACGCGATCGTGGCCAAGTTCGCCCGCGCGTGGGAGTCGGCCGACCTCGACGCGCTGGTGGCCCTGCTGACCGACGACGTCTTCATCGCGATGCCGCCGGTACCGTTCGGATACGAGGGCCGAGACGCCGTGACCCGCTACTGCGCCAGCCTGTTCGCCGCGGGCCGCAAGTTCGACCTCGTCCCGGTGCGAGCCAACGGCCAGCCGGCGTTCGGAGCCTACCTGCGCGGCCCGGCCGGCATCCGCCATGCGACCGCCTTCTACGTGCTCACCCTGGCCGGCGGCCAGATCCGCGCCATCACCCGCTTCGAGGCCAGCGTGCTGCCGTGGTTCGGGCTGCCGCGCTCACTCCCGGGCCGGCAGCTATCGTGATTCGGCTATCTCTGGCGAGAGGTTGGCGGACGGGCCTGCCCCGACTGGTCCTGCTCTTGCAGGC
>NZ_JASIAL010000312.1:0-23484 GCF_030042015.1 Trebonia sp.
GAGGCGGTCCCGGCCGCGCGGGACGAGGCCGCGCTGCAAACCCTGAGCTGCGGGCTTGACGCCCCGCCGCTCCGCTCCGGCACTGTCAGGTACGCTCGGCACGTGACGGCCCAAGGGACCGAGGGTGCGGCGCGCCGCCGGGAGGACGGATCATGACAGCGGAGGACACGGCGGCTGCGCAGGCCGTCCGCACCGCCGCCCGCGCGGCCCGGGCCACCGTGACCGGGCTCGTGGCTGCCCAGGACGACGTCATCGCCGCCGCGCTCGCCGCGATGGCGGATGCTCTCGCCAAAGCCGCCCCCGCTGTCCTCGCGGCCAACGAGCAGGACATGCGCGCCGCCGCCGCCGACGGCCTGCCGGACGGGGTGCGGGACCGGCTCCGGCTCGACGCCCAGCGCCTGGCGGCGATGGCCGCCCAGCTCGAGATCCTGGCCGGAGTGCCGCCGGAGCCGGCCAGCCGTAAGCTCCGTGACCTGCCAGGCGGGCTCGTGCTCAGCGAGCGCCGCCGCCCGGTCGGCGTGATCGGGGCGAACTTCGAGGCTCGGCCGAACGTTGTCGTGGACGTCGCCTCACAGCTGATCAAGTCGCGTAACGCGGGCGTCCTGCGCACCGGCAGCGCGGCCCTGCGCTCGGCGATCGCGCTGGCGGACGAGGTGATCGCGCCGGCGCTCGCGAAGGCGGGACTTGACCCGGCGGCCATCCAGCTGCTCAGGCTGCCAGGCCAGGCGGCCGCGTACGCCCTGGTCCGCGAGCCGAAGCTCGTGCCGCTCGTGATCTTGCGCGGCAGCGGCGCGAGCACCCGCGCGCTGGCCGCTGAGGCGGCGGCGCACGGGGTGCGGACGCTTGCCCACGCTGACGGCGGCGGGGTGCTTTACGTCCATTCTTCCGCCGAACGGTCCGTGGCGGCTGCCCTGATCAGGGCCAGCCTGGACCGGCTCGGCGTGTGCAACAGGCTCAACCTGCTGCTGCTTGACCGCCAGCTGTGGGACGAGTGGCTGCCGGAGATCACGGCGCAGCTTGACGGGCTGGGCATCGCCGCTTCGCTGCCGCCGCACGACCATCCGCTCGGCTATGAGTGGGCGCTTGACCCGCGGCGGGAGGCGACCGTCACGATCGCGCCGGCCGGCAGCCCGGCCGAAGCGGCGGCGATCGCCAACGACGAGACGTCGGGCCTCGCGGCGGGGATCGCCGCCGCCGACGCGGACGCGGCGGCGGAGTTCCTCGGCGCCTACGCGGGCACGGGCGCCTTCTGGAACGCGACGACCAGGCTGCTCGACGGTTTCAAGCTGCTCGGGGTGCCGGAAACTGGGATCAACATCGACGCGGTACCCGGACCGCGGGGGCCGGTGACCTTCCGGGACCTTTCGCTGCGGCAGTTTGCCGTCACCCCAGCCTTACCAGGACGCTGGCACGGCGATTCGCCGCCAGAATGCGATAAACGGCGAATGGCTGCCATTATCGCCATCGATGGCCGCACGTTGAAGCGTTGTGCGTCATGTTGCTGGTTGCGATCATGATGCTGATTTGGCTGCGGGAAAGCTCTTAGAGTGTCGATACTCTGCATGTGGTGGGCGAGGACTTCGCGGCGCAGTTGGCGGCCGCCCAGGGCGGCAGCGAAAACGCTTTCGCGGTACTGTGGCGAGACGCGAACCCGGCCCTGCTTCGTTACCTGCGGGTCGTCGCCCCGGAGCACGCCGAGGATGTCGCGGCTGAGACCTGGGTCCAGGTCGTCAGGGGACTGCCCAGGTTCAGCGGTGACGAGGCCGCCTGGCGTGCCTGGCTGTTCACCACCGCGCGCAGGCGCCTGCTCGACCAGGCCAGGCTGCGCAAGCGGCATCCCGCCGAGCCGCTAGACGAGATCAGCGCGGCGGACATGCCGCGAACGGTCGGCGCGGACCAGATCGCCATGGAGAACATCGCGACCGAATCGGCGATGGCGCTGCTGTCCAGGCTGCCAGAACAGCAGGCGGAGGTGATCCTGCTGCGGGTCGTCGCCGGGCTGGATACCGACGTGGTGGCGGACATGCTCGGGCGGTCTCCCGGCTCGGTGCGCGTCGCCGCGCACCGGGGCCTGCGAAAGCTCGCGACCCTGCTATCTGGGGCAGGTGTAACGCTTTGACCGGGTACGGCGTTCCAGACGATGACATGCCAGACAGCTTCCTGCCTCCCGCCTGGGGTACCCCGCCATTTGACGACTGGGACCTCGATGCGCTGCTGTCCGGCGAAGCGGCTGACATCCCGGTGGCGCTGCGCCAGGTCGCGGAGGCCCTCACCGCGCTGCGCGCGGCCCCGACGTTCGCCGAGCTGCGCGGCGAGGCGACGATCATGGCCGAGTTCCGCGCGCTCGCCGAGTTCCGCGCCTTCGGGCTGCGGGAGGCCTCGGGGCCAGGCGGCCTCGCGCGCACCCTGGAGCTGCCCGTGGCGCCCTCGGCTCTCGCGCCAAGGCCCGCCGCGCGGCACCGGGGCCGGCGGCGGCGGACTGCCCGGCTGCTGAGCCGGCCGGCGGCGGTGGTCATGGGGGCCGCGGCCGCGGCCGTGATCGTCGCGGCGGTCACGCTCGCGGTAGTCGACATGCCAGGTCACGACCATCATCTTGTGCTCTCGTCGGCCACCTCCTCGGCCGGGGCGCACCCGTCGTCGCACGGCTCAACCTCGCCGAACCTCGCGGCGAGAGGAGCGACCCCTGCGCCGACCCCCACCCCGACGCCCACACCCGGCCCCTCGCCGAAGCAGTCCACAGCGCGCAGGCTGTGCACCGAGTACTACGGCAATTTCGTGCACCCGCAGCCGCAGTCCGAGTGGTACGCGGAGTTTGCCATCTTCCAGCAGCTCAGCGAGCGGGCGGGAAGCCCCTACCGTGTGCTCAGCTACTGCAAGCCGTACATCGCCAGCCTGTTCCCGCACGGGTACCCCTGGGCCAGCCAGCAGCAGCGTGCATACCAGGCTGCGGCGGGGAACGCCGGCCAGGGCAACCAGGGCCAGGGAGCGTCCACCGGGGCTCCGCAGCCGAGCCCGGGTGCGAGCGGCAGCTCGGGGCAGGGAAATCAGGGCGGACAGCCAGGCTCGCACCCGTAGCCGCGGCTCAGCGGGGCTGCCCGGTCAGGGCCGCCACGATGGTCGCGCAGGCCTGCTCGAACGCCGCGCGCTCGTCCTCGCTCAGCCGGTCGAACATCAGCCGCCTGACGGCGGCCACGTGCCCGGGAGCGGCCGACCCGATAGCGTCGGCCCCGGCCGCCGTGAGCACGACGAATGCGCCCCTGCCGTCAGCCTCGCACTCCTGCCTGGCGACGAGCCCGCGCCGCTGCATCCGGGTGAGCTGATGGGAGAGCCGGCTCTGCTCCCAGTTCAGCGCCTCGCAGATCTGGAACGGGCGCAGCACCTGCCCGGGCGCCTCGCTGAGCTGCACGAGCACCTCATATTCCGGCAGGGTGAGCCCGGAGTCCTGCTGTAGCTGCCGGTTGAGCGCGGCAGGCAGCAGCGAGCTCATCCGCAGGTAGGTGCGCCATGCCCGCTGTTCGTCCGCCGTGAGCCAGTCTCCGCTCATTCTTCCAGCATAGCGCGGAATCAATGACAGATCATCTACCCTCGCGCCAAGATGTCAGCGCCGCCGGCCAGCGGTCAGCGCTTGCGCATCCGCCCGGGACGGCCTGTCGGCGGCCGGCTTGGTGAAATCGGCGTGGTCGGGTAGCGGCGCGGCCCCGACCACTGGGCCGGCACCGCGTCCACGGCGGACGCGATCGCGTAGGCGGCTCGCTCGTAGTTGACCCGCCAGCCGACGAAGTCGGGCCAGGCGTCTGCCGGTTCGCGCGTGATCGGGAAGCCAACCTCCCGCATCCGGCTCACCGCGTCGAGGAACTGCTCGTATGTCAGGGTGATGCCGGCGTCGGGGTCGGCCTCCTCAGGCACGTCGAAGCCCATCGCCCGCGCGATGCGGCCGAGGCAGGACCACCCCCCGCGCAGGCACAGCCTGGCGGGGACCGTGGGCGCTTCCCCGGGCGCGAGCGACAGCATGAGCGCCGCCGAGTCCAGGACCGCGAGCAGTGAGGTCACCCACGAGGAGAGCCAGTTCGGCGAGCGGAACCGGACCAGCGGCAGGTAGGTGGTGTGGCTTTCCGCGACGTCCGCGGCCCAGCGTTCCCACCGGTAGTACAGCTCGGGCAGGGTGTCGAGCGTCGACACGCCCGAGCCGAGCGCGTAATGCGTGCGCGCGAGCAGCTCCGGACCCCACGACGGGACCCCCGCCCGCGCGTTGAGCAGCGCCACCTCGGTCTCCCGCCGGTTGAACGCGGAGTACAGCGTCGGCAGGTAGCCGATCTGCAAGGCGACCACCCCCAGGCCGGTGGCCGCGGCGATGAAGGCGATCACGGCGGGCACGGTGCCTGGCGGCTCGGCGAACCCCAGCGTGAACATGGACGAGCCCGCGTCCGACAGCGCGGCGGCGACGCCGCTCTTCGCGAACGGCCACAGCACGAGCGTGAAGCCGGCGATGGCGAGCCCGAGCCAGCCGATGAGCTGGGTGACCAGGATCGCCGCCGCCTGCGTGGCGAGGATCCGGTCCCGCCTGGCGAAGTCGGCGACGCCTTTCGTCACCAGGCTGTACGCCGCGAGGACCACCCGGTCCGCCCCGCGGGTCAGCCAGGAGCCGACCGGCCGGGGCACGACCAGCGTTCCGATCACGCTGTTCCACGCGGTGAGCACGATGAGCACGCCGCACGCCGCCGCGACCCACCGGGCGGCGAGCGGTACGGTCATGGTTTCTCCTGCTTGGGCGTGCCACGGGCAGTTCTGGTCAGCTGGCTGGTAGCCGGCAGGCGGAACATCGGTGAGGTAGCCGTTCCCGTACGGCTGCGGGTAGACAGTGATCGTCCACGCCGTGCACGAGCTGTTGTCGATGCTATCGGCGGGGTTCTGGCGGCCACACCGGCCGCGCACCGCTGCCGCCCGCGGCCGGTGCTAGCAGTTCAGGTGGGTGGAGTGGTAGCTGGACGGCGGCGCGGTGATCACGTAGCTGCTGCCTTGCGGAACCAGGTACAGGGTGATCGTCCACATCGTGCACGAGCTGTTGTTGATGCTGTCGGCGGGATTCTGGTGGCTGGTGAACGAGACGGTCGCCGCCAGGTCGCCCGCTCCGGTGTCGGCGATCGAGGTGAGGGTTTCCGCGGAATCCTTGGTCGTCGCGTAGCCGGAGTAGAAGGACGACGAGGTGTCGCTCGCCTGCAGCTGTGCGTCGAGCAGGCTGTTGTACGCCGTGTAGTTGCGGGTGTTGATCGCGGTGAAGTAGCGGTTGAGCAGCGCTTGCACCGCTGGCGTGGCCGAGTTGGCCGCGACGCCCGGCGCGATGCTCACTCCCGTTGGCGACGGGCTGGGGTTCGCGGGTGCCGTCGGGCTTGGGGTCAGGCTTGCCGCGCTCGGCGCGGGCGACGGGGCTGGGGTGCTGGAGGCGAGGCGGGACGGGGACGTGACGGTCGCGTGGGCGGACGGCCCTGCGGTGGGGTGTCCCTTCATGGCCGAGACCAGCGCGAAGGCGCCGCCCCCGGCGGCGAGCACGGCCACGACCGCCACCGCCACGATCAGTGCCGTCTTCCTGCCGCCGCGCCCGGACCGCGGCGGCTGCCGCCCGTAGGCCGGCCACTGTTGCCCGGTCGGCGGCACCCGATTGGGCGGAATCGGGAACGGCGGCCGAGCGCCTGGCGGCTGAAAGGCCGGCGGCGCTGGCGGCGCCGCCGGCGCCGGCGGGGACGGCGGCCGGATCAGCGACTGCGTGGGCGAGGCCAGCCACGGGTCGTCCGGCGGTCGTGCCGCCCACGTCGGCTGGGCAGGCGGCGCCGCCGCTGGCGGCGGGCCGGGCGGCGGGTACGCCGCCCACGGCTGGGCTGGCGCGGGCTCGGCGACGGGCTGGTCCCACCGCGTCGGTCCCCACGCCTGGGGCTCTTCCGCGACCCGGGTCTCGGCCGCCACGGGCTCCTCGGTGAACTCCGCTCCGCAGGCGGTGCAAAAGCGCACGCCTGCGATGCGCTGCTGCCCGCACATCCTGCAAAAGCTCATGGCGTCCCCCTAAGCCTCCCCATGCCGCCGCGCTACCCAGCGGTGGCCGGCAGCGGTGCCGAGCCGTTCGTCACTGTCGCCGGCTGTCCGCAGCTTCCGCAGATTCCGCAGAATGCGTCGTCATCGCCCATCGGCGAACGGCAGTTGCCGCAGGTGGCTGCCATTACGGCTCCTCAGTCCCCCTTACCAGGCGGCGGCAAGGCCGCCAGTAAGCCTTGGGGCAGATTACCCCTATGAGGCGACATTGCGGAAGCCGGGGAAAGCGACGTTCCCTGTCATGTTTTTGTCCTATCGCCCGCCTCCTTCCGGGGCTATCAGTTGACGTCGGGGAGGCGGCGGTGTCCGTTCGGGCAAATCTAAAGAGATAGACTCACGGGCAGACATGGCAGGTTTTCGAGGAGTTGAGGTGGCCGGCCAACCACGCACGCGCTGACACCGGGTCCCGTCACCGCGTGCTGCTCGCGATCGCAGCACCCCTCAGCCGGAGGGCTTCCTCGCCGTGCCGCCATTCGCTCTTTCCTGCCTCACCTACCTGGGCATCGCATTGCCGGGTTCCACCCTGGGCATTCTGTGGCCGTCCATGCGGATCAGCCTCCATGAGCCGGTCGCCGCGCTCGGCATCGTGCTCGCCGCCGGCGTCGCCGCCTCGGCCGCCTCGAGCGCCGCGACCGGCCGGATCCTGGCGCGGGTGCCGGCCGGCCCGCTGCTGGCCGCCGCGAGCGCGCTCGTGGCCGGGGCGCTCGCCGTGGAGGCGCTGGCGCCGGCGCTGTGGCTGATCGCGATCGGGAGCGCGGTGTTCAGCACCGGCTTCGGGGCGATCGACGCCGCGCTGAACGCCTACGCCGCCGGGCACTTCGGCGCGCGGCAGGTCACCTGGATGCACGCCGGCTACGGCCTCGGCGCCACCCTCGGCCCCCTGCTCGTCACCGCCTTGCTGGCCGCCGGCGCGGGCTGGCGGTGGACCATGGCGGCGATGTCGTTCGCCGTCGCGGCGATCACCGTGATGCTGGCCGCGGCACGGCACAGGTGGAAGGTGCCCGCCGCGCCCGCCGCGGCGAAAGAAAATACAGCATCAGCCGAACGGTCCGGGCCGTCTCCTCGCCGCCACGCGATCCTGGCGGGGGTGGTGTTCACCGGCGTGGAGACCGGGGTCGAGTCGGCGGCCGGCATCTGGGGCTACGTGTTCCTGACCGGCGGCCGCGGCCTGCCGGCCGCGGTCGCCGGCATAGCGGTGTCGGCCTACTGGCTGATGATGTTCGCCGGGCGTGCGGTGCTCGGCCCGGTGGCCGAACGGGCCGGCGCCTCCCGGGTGCTCGCGCTCGCCGTCGCCGGGGTGCCGGCCGGCGCGCTGCTGATGGCGGTGCCGGGGCCTGGGCTCGTCGCGGTCGCCGGGATGATGCTGCTCGGGCTCGCCGCCGCGCCGGTGTTCCCGCTGCTCACCCTCACCACGGCGGACCGGTCCGGGGAGGGCGGCGCGACCGCGGCGGTGGGGCTGCAGATGGCCGCCTCCGCCGTCGGCAGCTTCGCGCTGCCGGCCGGCATCGGGCTGGTCATCGGGGCGGTCAGCGCGCGGGCGCTCGGCCCGGCGCTGCTCGCCCTCGCCCTGGCGATGTGCGGCGTCTACTGGCTAGCGGTGCGGGGCGCCGGTTGACGACCGCCCTCGTGCGCTGGGGGCCCTGCCGCCAGCAGGCGCGGCACTCCCTCGCACACCATCGTTTACCGGGCGTGCAAGATATCGTCAAGGACCGGACCGGGTGCGGCGGCCGGCTCCGTGAACCACTCGCGCCCGGCGAGCAGGGCGAAGACCGGAACGGGCAGCGCGGCCGCGAGCCGGAACAGCCGCGACGCGCGGCCCTTGCCGTCAGCCGGCGTCCGGTGCGCGGCCAGCGCGGCCTGCTTGGTCGCGGCGTAGCCGCGCACGTCCACCCGGTGCGTGATCGCGGCGCGCGGCGTGCCCGCGGTCCTGGCCGCCCGCTCGTTGGACCTGCTCACCAATCCTGGGCGGCTGAGCAGGCCGAACATCCGGATGGCGAGTTCCCTGGGCACCGTGGCCTCGAGCACGCGGACGCCCGTCAGCGCCGCGGCCATGGCGCCGACCTCGTGGACCTTGACGTGGTCACGGTGGCCGTAGCCGCCCTGCGCGTCGTAGCTGAGCAGCAGGTCGGCGTGCTCCTCGCGCAGCAGCGCGGCCAGCCTACCGGCGGCTTCGGCCGGGTCGGCGCGGGCGAACCGCACCCGCCCGGGCGGGTCGGCGTACAGTTCGCGGCCGTGGCCGCTGTCGGCGTAGCCGAGGTGCTCGGCCCGCGCGGCGCCCAGGATCGCGGCGCTGCGGCGAAACTCGTCCAGCCTGCTGTTCGGCGCCCCCACCGCGCCGTCGCAGGCGACCACGACCACGACCCGGTGACCGCCGGCGGCCAGCTTGGCCAGCGTCCCGCCGGTCAGCAGCACCTCGTCATCGGGGTGGGCGTGAAACGCGAGAACCGTCGCCACGAGACTTAGCCTGGCACGCGCGCTGCCCGCCGACGGCGGCAGCCTCCGTCAGCGGGCAGCAGGACGGCTCAGCGGTCGTTGCGAGCGCGGGGGGACCGGGCGATGAGCAGGATCGCCAGCACGATCACGCCGACCCAGACCCACGGGATGTAGATGGCGGCGAAGGTGTGCCACACCGCGACCATCAGCGCTATGCCGAGCCCCACGAGGAGCAGCGGGCGTGCTGACCTCCGGCGGTGCATCCGGTAGGGGACGGCCGGGCCGTGCTGCCCGGCCGTCCCCTGGGCCCCCGTCGGCTCAGGGTCGGGGAGGTCGTCGAACAGGCCGTCAAGGTCGCCGCGGGTCTTGGCGGCCATCGCCTGGCTGACCCGCTCGTCGAACTCGGCCTGGTCGAGCCGGCCGTCGCCGTAATGGGCGGCGAGGCGCTCGGCGACCGCGTTGCGTTCGGCGTCAGAGACGCGGATGTGCTGGTCGGAGTAGCGGATCCGCCGCGTCCACTGCTGGCCGGAGGTGGGAGACATCTGCGCGGCCCTCCTACCGTGATCCGTGCTGAAAGGAGTCGAGCAGCGAGCTGGCGATGGACTCGTCGGTGCCCTCTTCGGGGATGAGCAGCAGGCAGGCCAGGTAGGCCGGGATGCCTGCGCCGCCAAGGAAGGTGAACACCACGAAAGCCACCCGGACGATCGTGACGTCAACGCCGAGGTAGTCGGCGATCCCGGCGGCGACGCCGGCGAGCATGCGGCCGTGGTAGGCGCGGCGGAGCGGGGGACGGCCGGCGGGGATCGTTGGCTGCGGGTCTGTGTTCATGGTCGAAGTGCTCATGACTTAAGCCTGCGTCCGCCCGCCGCGGCGCGGTATGGGGGTCTGCCCTGGTAGAACCCTGACACCGGACGGGGCGGATAGGGGACAGCGTCAGGGGATCATCGGGGTAAGCCCGGATGGCCCCGGCCGGGTGCGGCGGGCGATGATGGTCGTGTGCAGGAACCGAGCGAACCGACGTGGCCGCCGTTCCGGTTCACCGACCAGGACGGCCGTCCCGGGCGGTCCGGCTGGGCCGACCGCCGTGAGCGGTTGGGCGGGCGCAGCTGGCACGCCGGTCGCGGCGGGGAGGAGGCACCTGACTGGCGCCGGCGCCCCGGCCGGGCGCACCGGTGGTGGCACCCTGGCGGCGGACCGCTGCGCCGCGACCCGGAGGACCGCCTGCTTGGCGGGGTCGCGGCGGGTTGCGCCGCCTGGTGCGGCTTCAGCACCACGGCGGTCCGCATCGTGTTCGTCGTCCTGGGGCTGTTCAGCCAGGGCTGGGCGATTCCGTTCTATCTCGGCGCCTGGCTGATGATCCCGGCGAAGGACTCCGAAGCCAGCATCGGCAGCAGGGCGCGGCACGACTCCCGCGGCATCGCCCTGGCCGTCGGGCTTGCCTCGGCCCTTTGCGTGCTGCTGCTCCTGGCCGGCGTGCTGAACGACGGCCTGCTCGAGACCGACGGCTGGCCGCAGGTCGTAAGCGTGGCGTGCCTCGCGCTCATCTGGCGGAACGCGTCCGGCAGCGAGCGAGCGGCGATGCGGCGCCTGATCGAACCGCTGGAGAGCCTCGGCCCCAGCGGGGACAAAGCGCGGCGCGGCCTGTGGATCCGGATCATCGCGGGGGTCGCGCTGATAGCCGGCGGGCTCGTCTGGCTGCTGACGTCGCACGAGAAGGCCACCATGCTGCGCCCGCTCGCCGGCGTCATGCTTGCGGCCGGCGGGCTCGTGCTGCTGCTCGGCCCCTGGTGGCTGCGGATCGCCAGGGACCTGGTGCTCGAGCGGCAGGCCAGGGCCAGGGCGGAGGAGCGGGCCGATATGGCCGCCCGGGTGCACGACTCGGTGCTGCAGACGCTCGCGCTCATCCAGCGCCGCGCCGACGACCCCCAGCAGGTCGTGCAGCTTGCCAGGGCGCAGGAGCGCGAGCTGCGATCGTGGCTGTTCGAGGGCCGCTCCCCCGGGGACGCCGACGTGACATCGTTCGCCGCCGGCATCCGGCAGATCCAGCAGGACGTCGAGGCCAGGCACGGGATTCCGGTCGAAGTGGTGACCGTCGGTGACTGCCCGCTCGGCGACGATCTCGCCGCCCTGCTCGCGGCGGCCCGCGAGGCGACCGTCAACGCAGCGAAGTGGTCAGGTGCCAGCGTGGTCTCGCTGTACGCCGAGGTCGAGCCGGACCAGGTGGAGGTAGCGGTCAGGGACCGCGGCAAGGGCTTTGACCCGGAGGCGGTTCCCGGCGACAGGAAGGGGCTGGCGGAGTCGATCCACGGCCGGATGACCAGGCACGGCGGCTCGGCGATCGTGAACTCCGCACCCGGTGAGGGGACGAAGGTGACCTTGACGATGCCGCGGACCGCGACGCCGGCCGGGCAGCCGCGGTCCGGGGCGGGGGGGAGCACCCGGTGAGCGGCGCGGTGCGCGCGGCTCCGCCGCGCGTGGTGCTTGTCGACGACCACGGCCTGTTCCGGTCCGGTGTGCGCGCTGAACTCGGCCGCCAGGTCGAGGTGGTCGGGGAGGCCGAGGATGTCGCCCCCGCGATCGAGCTGATCGGCCGGCTCGTTCCCGACGTTGTGCTGCTCGACGTGCACCTGCCGGGCGGCGGCGGGCAGGCCGTCATCGCCGCGGTGAAGAAGGAGCACCCCGATGTGAGGTTCCTCGCGCTGTCCGCCTCCGACGCGCCCGAGGACGTGATCGCCGTGATCAGGGCAGGCGCCCGCGGCTACGTGACGAAGACGATCAGCACGGCCGACCTGGCGGACGCGATCACGCGCGTGGCCGGCGGCGACGCGGTGTTCTCGCACCGGCTGGCCGGGTTCGTGCTCGACGCGTTCGCCGCCGCCCCGTCGCCCGAGGACGTCAAGCCGTCCTTCGACCCCGAGCTCGACCAGCTGACGAGCCGCGAACGCGAGGTCCTCCGGCTGATCGCCCAGGGCTACACCTACAAGGAGATCGCCAGGGAGCTGTACATCTCGGTCAAGACCGTGGAAAGCCACGTGTCGTCGGTGCTGCGCAAGCTGCAGCTGTCCTCCAGGCACCAGCTCACCCGCTGGGCCGCCGAACGTCGGCTGACCTGACGGTCACCGCATCGCGCTGCGCGGCTTACGACACGGCTGGGTCGACGATGACCTCGACACGGCGGTCGAGCGGCTGCCCGGTCGCCGTATTGGGGGCAACCGGGTCCGTGGCACCGTCGCCGTAGACCTGCAGCCGGTAGCTCGCCACCCCGTGGTCCGTGAGCCAGTCCGCAACCGCCCGCGCGCGGAGCTGCGAGAGCCGCTGGTTCCCGCCCGGAGTCGGGAGGTCGTCGGTGTAGCCGATGATGGTTGCCGTGGCGTCCGGATACTGGATGGTCAGCAGCCGCAGCAGCCGGCGAAGCTGCGGGAGCGCGGCGGCGGTGAGCCTGTACTGGCCGAGGCCGAACAGGACGCTGGTCAGCGGGGCGGCGATCGCGCCGTCGAGGGCCTGTCCGACCGCCGGTGCGAGCAGGTCGCCGTCCGCGCCGGTGAGCACGACCACCTTGCTCGCGCCTGCCTGCATCAGGCTGGCCCGCCAGGCGGCTTCGCCGCCGCCGCTTGCCGGGAAGTCGTCGACCACGACCGTGCTTCCCAGCAGCCCCGCGGGCGGGACGGGGACGGACTGCGCGGTCTCGTCGACGCCCACGATCGCGATGACGGCTCCCGTGTCGCCACCGTAACCGGTCTGCCGCAGGCTCCATAGGTCCGCGGCCGCCGCGCCCAGGCTCGCCGCGATATCCGGGCCCTGGTCACGCTGTGCGGTCAGCTGGGTGCGGACGCCCGCGAGGAGGCTGGTTGCCCATGCCGTGAGCTCGGCCTGCTGGAGTTCGCCGAGCGTCGCCCTATCGCGCAGCACGGCTGCCCGGTACTCCACCAGCGCCTTCGCATAGCGGGCTCGCTGGAAGCTTGTCGGGTCCGGGCCGGGCGGCGCAGGCTGGACGGGTGCCTGGACTGCAGGAGGAGGCGGGGCAGTCGAGGCCGCCAGGGTGGCCCCGGCGTCATCGCCGAGTATGATCACTTTCTCCCCGGTCCGCGCGGTCGCGGCGATGAGCGCCCCTGTTTCCCGCAGCGCCGCGGGCGAGTCCGGGTTGGTGATCACGACCAGCACGGCTGGCCGGGCCGCGGGGAGGGTCAGCGTCCCGCCGTGCGCCGAGGACCCGTGCAGGAAGCCGCAGCCCGACAGGCAGACCAGCAGTGCCCCGAGCGCTGCGGCGCGCCGGGAGAAGGCCCGCGCTGGCGCCTGCACCTTAGGTCCCCTTCCCGTGCAGGTGCTCCCTGGCCGCGGCCTCCAGCGTCGGCAGTTGCGCGGTCGGGCATGTCCGCAGCGCCGCGCGCCGTATCTGCCTCAGGTAGGCGTCGACGAGCTGATCCCGGTGCACCGCGTCCCTGTCGGCCGACTCGCGGGCCTCCTGCGCCGCCCGGGACGCCGCCCTGGCCCTGCGCCGCGCCCGCCACGCCAACGGCGTCTCGGCCGCCCGCAGCGCGCGGTAGCCGATGAACACGAAGACGGCCGTCGCCCCGGTGAACAGGGCCGCGCCTGCCACGGCCGCCACCGGGTCGCCGACCCCGATCGTCGCCAGGTACCAGAACCGGAGGACGCCGAGCAGCAGGATGAAGGCGCCGAGGAAGGCGACGAGCGAGCGCCAGGCCCGCCGGTGCCGGTCACGGTAGACGTCGAGGGTGACCTCACCGCCGGCGAGCACGGCCAGGAAGAGGAACGTCCACACCAGCGTGGCGTCCTGGCTTCCGTCGAGGGCCTGCGCGGCGAAGTAGCACGCGAGGCCGTCCAGTGCCACGGTCACCAGCGCGAACATCACCTGCCGTGGCAGTGCCGCGTGCCGCCGCTGTTCGGCCTGGATGGCCTGGTGCGCGACCTTCGCCTGGCGGGCGGAGGCCGCCGCCTGCCCGGCGGCCTCTTCGGCGCGCGCGGCCCGGTCGGCCGCGTCCCGCGCGCGCAGGTACTGGTCTTCCAGCGTGTCGTTGGACTCGTTGAGCTCGCGGATCAGGTCCGCGACGTCGATGGGTTGCGAGGTGGTCATGCTGTGTACTCCTGGTTCGCTAAGGGCTGAACCCTTGTTACTCCCAGCGTCGCATGAAATGGCAAATGCCAATAGTCTCTTGCCGACAGTTCTTTGCCTTTGGTTTTATGCCACGGCTCACCCTCGGCCGCGGTAGCGAGCAGCGCTCGATGACCGCAGTGACTCCAGTTCTAGGGAGTGGTCCTTGTGCATTACTCGGCGCGTCGCCTGATTAAGACCGGGGTCAGTCTCCGGAACGGCGCGGGAGCGCCCGGCCCTGGCGTCCGCGAGAGGCCGCCTGACGATCATGTCATCGCCCGCATCGGGCCGCCTGCCAGCGCCAACCTCGCTGCCGGGCGGCGTGGGACGTCCGCAGGCTCCGGCCCGACCCTGGTCACGGGGAGTCGCCGTTGTGCTTGGTCACCCCGTGTGGTTAAATCTGGCACATGCCAAGGGCATGAACCGCTAACGAACAGTTGGAGGCGGCGACCAGGGCAAAGATAGCCAAGCAGGAGCCTGCGCTTGCACAGGTCCGGCTCAGTTCAGCGAGGGGCGACATGCGGTGAGCGGTACGAGCCCGACCCTGCGTCAGCGAGAGCTCGGCCTGCGGCTAAGGCGGCTCCGCATCGGCCTCGGCATGACGGTCGAAGAGGTCGCGGACAGGCTCCTGTGCTCCCCGGCGAAGATCAGCCGGATGGAGACGGCGGCACGCCGGCCGTCGCCGCGCGACGTGCGTGACCTGTGTGCCCTCTACAAGGTTGACGAGGCCGGCACCGCGGAGCTGATGCAGCTCACCCGGCAGGCGCGGGAACAGGGCTGGTGGACGCAGTACGAGGACCTCAACCTCTACCCGTATATCGGGCTTGAGCAGGAGGCGTCGTCGATCACCCATTACGCGATGCACTATGTGCCCGCCTTGCTGCAGACCGAGGATTACGCGCGAGCGATCATCAAGGCCGTGCTTCCGGGCATTGATCCGAAGATCCTGCAGTATCGCGTGGAGGCACGGATCCGCCGCCAGCACTTGCTCGAGGGTGATAACCCGCCCCGCTATCGCGTGCTACTTGACGAGGCCGTGCTGCATCGGCAGATGGGCAGCGCCTCGCTCATGGCGGCCCAGCTCGCCAAGATTATCGAAGTCGTGCATGCTGGCAAGGCCACGATCCAGGTAATCCCTTTCAAGGTCGGCGCATATCCCGCGAGCGATTGCATGTTCGTGCTCTTGGAGTTCAGCGATCCCGTGCTGTCGCCACCGGTTGTTTACGTAGAGGGCCTGTTCGCCAGCCAGTACTATGAACGCCGGCCGAACGTGGACCAGTACCGGGAAGCCATTGAGTACCAGCGTGACTCTGCCCTCAGCCCACGGGAGTCGGTGCAGCGACTTGAGGACCAGCAGAAGGCTTACCTAAGTGAATAGAGTAGTACCGTGGGACCCGCAAAACCAACTGGAAGGGTACTGATGTCCATATACTCGGCGGCCTCTGGCGATGTTGCCTGGCGCATTTCAAGCATGTGCGATGCCGGTTCATGCGTGGGAGTGGCCCGCCAAGGCGAGTTTGTGCTTATCGGCAACACGGGCGATCCTGAGGGTCCCGTTTCTCAGTTTACCGTGGAAGAGTGGGGCGTTTTTCTCGCCGGCGCCAAGCTCGGTGACTTCGACGATCTCGCCTGACCAAGCGGCAATCCCGTGAGGGCCGGCGCGATCGCGCCGGCCCTCGTTTTGGCTATATCGGGCCGATCATTACTCATGTCACATACGTAACATAGTTCATCTTATATATTGACACAGGCCGAAGAACCTGTTTATCTCGGGCATGTAACTTGAGTCCGAGATCATGCTGGGGGCGTTGTGGGTCCTGTGCCGGCGAGCGAGCCTGCGTGGTATGCGGGGAGGCAGTGCGAATCCGGTGCCTGCGTCGAGGTGGGAACCCTTGACGACGTCGTGATGATGCGCAGCTCCCAGGCCCCGGACGTAGTTCTCCCGGTCAGCCGGGCCGAGTGGCGGGAGTTCCTCGCGGGGGCGAAGGAAGGCCTGTTCGACCACCTGTAGCCCGCGGCCAGGCATTCGCTGTCGGATTTGTCCCGTTCTGGGCCCCTCACGGCACCCGGCCGGGATAACGGGAAAGAAAAGGCCACCCCTGACCGGTATTTTCCTTCCCGATAATCGCCCTGTCCGGAATGTCCGGTTCCGGGATTCCGGCATACCGGGCATATCGGACTGCCGGGCAGCGGCCGGCAGGCACCCCGGCAGGCACCCCGGCAGGCACCCCGGCAGGCACCCGGCAGCGGGGACGCGCCTGCACCCGGCCGCGTGATCGTGACCCAGCCGCCAATTGGCTCCGGCCGGGGTGGCGGCGTCGCTAACTCGGGCGGTTCATGTGGCGCGGCGGACCGGTTTGGCGGCAAGATCGTCCCAGTAGCAGCCGGGCGGCTGTGGGGCCGCCTGATCCGGGGAGGCGACGATGCCGCTGGTGCAGGCGAACGATATCGAGATGTACTACGAGGTCACCGGCGAGGGCGAGCCGCTCGTCCTCATCCCCTACCTGGCCGCCGATCAGGCGTGTTACGCGTTCCAGGTGGCGGACTACGCCAAGCACTTCACCTGCTACACCGTGGACCTGCGCGGCGCCGGCCTGTCCGGCAAGCCGGAAGGCACGTACACGACCGAACTGCTCGCCGACGATGTCGCGGCGTTCATGCGGGCCGCGGGAATTCCCCGCGCGCATGTCGGCGGGGTTTCCCTGGGCGCGGCGGCCGGCATGTGGCTCGCGGCCAAGCACCCGTCGCTGGTCAAGTCGCTGTCGCTGCACAGCGCGTGGCACGCGACCGACCCCTACCTGCGGGCCGTCGTCGAGATTTGGCGGACGATGGCCAAGGCGCTGGACAGCGTCACCGACATGGTCATCCAGGGCATCTTCCCCTACTGCTTCACCCCGGAGCTGTACGCCGCCAAGCCGGACTACATCGACGCGCTCGCCGACTTCGTGCGCGGCCGGCCGATGCCGCCGGTGGACGCGCTCCTGCGCCAGTCCGGTGCCGTGCTCTCGCACGACGCCACCGCGGTGCTCGGCCAGATCCAGGCGCCGACCCAGGTCACGTTCGGGCGGCACGACTCGGTGACCTCGACCCGGTTCGCCGGGCCGCTCACCGAGGCGATCAAGGACTCCGAGCTTGTCATCTTCGAGGACTGCTCACACGCGGCCATCTACGAGAACGTCGAGGAGTTCAACGCCACCACGCTGGCGTTCCTGACCCGCCACGCGGGGTGAGCACGCGGGGTGCGGCTGTTACCGGGCGCGGATGTCCGGGGCACGGCTCTCCCGGCCCCACGCCCGGTCGTGCTCCGACAGGCTCGCCAGGCGCCGCGCGATCCGCCTGCGCAGCGGGTCGTCTTGCGCGCGGATCTGCTCGATCAGCGCCGTGACGTGCGCGCGGACGTGCACGCGCCACGCGTCGGTCTGGGCGAGCGTGGCGGAAACCGGCGGCGGTTCGATCGCCAGGATCTGTTCCGCGTACCGTTCGAGCAGCGTGCCGAGCGGGCCGCGGGAACCGCGCACCCGCAGCGCGGAGATCTTCTGCAGGTCCAGCAGGTGCTCGGTCTGCGGTGACGCGACGACACGGCGTTCCAGGTCCCATGCCGAGCTGGTGAGCCACCGGGGGTTCGCCGACCCGTCCGGGTTCAGCGCCGGGACGACGTAGGCGGCCCGGGCGCCCGGGGCGCGCCGCCACGCGCGCCGCTCGTCGCGGCGCAGCGAGGCGAACGCCCGGCTCTCCAGCTGCAGCTGGCGCTTGGCCCACAGGTACTCCTCGAGGAAGCCGGCGTTCTGCGGCCACTCGAGCTCGTCAAGGGCCTGCAGCACGACCTCGCGGATCGGCGGGCCGGGCCTGGTCGCGCGGATGCCGGCGCTCTCCGTGCGCCGGAGCTGGCCGATCAGGTCCTCGCGTCGCTGGTCCAGCCGTTCGAGCATGGTGGCCTGCGCCACGAGGTCAGCGACGGGCACCTCATCGTCGCCCGCGTCCGCCGCGAGCCGCCGCGCCAGGCGCAAGCTCTGCTCGAGCGTGACAACGAGTTCCTGGCGAACGGCGGGCAAGCTCACAGCGTGCACTGTACCCAGCGCCCATGGCCGTGATGCATGGACCTCCCCATGCGATTGACGCATGGGGCAGTACGCCGTATAGCTGCGCTTACACCTCCCCGGCACGGGCGGGGAGCCAATCGCGGGAGCCTACAGGGGGTCATCACGCGCCCCCGGTCCCGAACACGTCGTCCATCGCCGCGGCGGCCTTCGCCACCTTGTCGGCGATCTGGTGCCGGTAGACAGTGCGCGTGACGCCGCTGTTGACGTGGCCCGCGGCGTCGGCGATCAGCTCGATGTCGACCCCGGCGTCGGACAGCACCGACACGAAGGTGTGCCTCTGCTCGTGCGGGTGCCACCCGGCGCCGATGCCGGCCTTCTTGCACACCTGCTTGAACCGGCGGTTGATCTCCTGGCGCCGGAGCGGCTGACCGGCGGCGCTGCAGAACACGAGGTTCATGTCCCCGTAGTACGGGCCGAGCCGCAGCCGGTCGGCGGCCTGGGCGGCGCGGAGCGCGCGGAGCGCCTCGGCGACCCTCACCGGCAGCTGCAGGGTCCGCTTCGACCGCTCGGTCTTCAGCGCCTCAAGGCGCAGCACGGTCTTCAGCGGCGACCCGGCCGGCGCCGTCACCTCCTTGAGGCTGTGGCGGACGCGGAGCACGCCCGCGGCGAAGTCAACCTCATTCCACGTGAGGCCGGCCAGCTCGCCCGGCCGCAGGCCGCACAGGATGCCGGTCATCAGGTAGGCACGCCACCACGGCGTCAGCCCGGACGCGAACAGCGCGCGGACCTGGTCCAGCGTCATCGAGTCCGACTTCTTCAGGGTGCCGCGCGGGGTCTCGGCCAGCGCGGCGGCGTTCCTGCCGACCAGGCCGTCACGCTCGGCCCGCCGGATGGCGCGGGCCAGGAGTCCCTTGGCCAGGCCGATCGTCCTCGTGGACAGTCCCTCGCGGGCCATGCCGGCGAGGAACCGCTCGACGTCGCCGGGCGCCAGCTTCGCCAGCCGGATCTTGCCGATCGCGGCGATGATCCGCTCGCACGTGTCGGTGTTCACCTGGAACGTCGACTCGGCCCGCCACTCGGCGGGCGGGTTCGCGAGCAGGTCCCGGATCACCGTCTCGACAGTCAGGTCGCGGCGTCCCACGGTGCCGGTGCGGCGCTTCTCCTCGCGCAGCGCGTCCAGCTTCTCCCTGCACCCGGTCTTGCTCGCGGCCGAGACCTTCCGGCGGCGGCGGCGCCCGGTCTCCGGATCGCGGCCGATGTCGACCGTGCCCACCCAGCAGCCGCGGGCAGCGTCGAAGAACACGCTCCCGTCGCCGCGCGACCGCCGGGCCATGTCAGCCTTCCCCCTCCGCGGGAGGCCACTTGCCCTCGGCCATCCGGTGCATCACGTCGCGCATCGCTGGCGGGTAGTCCGGCCTGGCGATGACCGGCTTGTCGCCGTCCCACTCGATCTCGCCCGCCACCCACCGGTTCGTGGCCGACAGCCGGACTGAGTGCACCGCGATAGCCGGGCCGTCCGGCTGCAGCTCCACCACCTGGTCCTCGTCGACCGGGGCCATCAGCCTGCTGATCGTGGTCTCCAGCGCGAAGGCAAGCCCGGCGATCTCCTCGGCCAGCAGGCGCCTGTCGCTGCGCTCAGACTTGGAGACGGTCTGCGGGACCCACTGGGTGAACCCGAGAGCGCGCATGCGCGTCGCCAGGTTCGCCTGGCCGATGCCGACACGGCTGCGTGCCGCGCGGAGATTCCTGGCCAGGACTGTCTGGTAGCTGTCGGGCGCCATAGCCCTGAGTATGCACTCTCATAGTTAGTCCTGCAAGCTCCATGACGGTTTGCGTTACGCCGTGGCGTTGCAGGTTGCGCCATCAAAGTTTTAATGCAACCCTAGAGGCGTACAGCTAACCGTCATGGTTCGGAAGGATCTCTCGTGGCTATCACGCCTGCACCGCTGCTGACCGTCGCCGAGGTCTGCCAGCGGTTCAAGCTCGGCAAGAGCAAGGTCTTCGAGCTTGTTGCCACGCGGCAGCTCGAGTCCCTGAAGATCGACGGCGCCCGCCGCTTCACCGAGGATCAGCTCGCGGCTTTCATCGAGCGCCGGGCGACTGCCAGCAGGGCATCGGCGTAGGCCGATGGCCACAAGCGGCGAGGACCGCCCCCGGCGAAAGGGCGGCCCTCGGAAGATGCACACGGGCAGCGGCACCACCAACAGGGTAACCCAGTGCCCGCTGATCGCCGCGGCATTGCGGATCGGCGATTACGAGGTCCTGCTCGCCGTCGCCGAGTACCACCCGGCAGAGCAGTGCCCGGCCCGGCGCGAGCGTGCCGCGTGACCGCCGCCCTGCGCCAGGCGCTCGCCTACGCCGCTGCGGGGTGGCCGGTGTTCCCTTGCAAGGCAGGATTGAAGGTGCCGGACACGAACCACGGCTTTAAGGACGCCACGACCGACCCCGCCACCATCCGCCAGTGGTGGCCAGCCGGGAGCGACCGGAACGTGGCAATCGCGACCGGCGCACCCGGACCCGACGTCCTGGACGTCGACGTCAAGCCGGACGGCAGCGGCTGGGCGGCATTCAACCGGCTGAAGGCGGCCGGGCTGCTCACCGGAGCCCGCGCGCTGATCCGGACACCGTCCGGTGGACTGCACGCCTACTACGCGGGCAGCAGCCAGCCGAGCGGGCGCCTGGTGCGGCACTTCCTGGACTTCAAGGCCGCAGGCGGCTACGTGGTCGCCCCGCCGTCGGTCGTCGGCGGCCGGCCGTATGAGGTGCTCGACAACCGGGCCGCTGACGGCCGGGTCGACTGGCAGGCCGTGCGCCGGCTCCTGGATCCGCCGCAGCCGCCAGCCCGTCCCGGCAGCGGCGCCGGGTCAGGCGCCCTCGTGGCATGGGTCGCGACCCTGCACGAGGGCAACCGGAACGCCGGGCTGTTCTGGGCTGCGTGCCGGATGGCCGAGAACGATTCCCCCAACGGAGACCTCGAGCAGCTCGTTGCCGCAGCCGTACAGGTCGGGCTGCCCGAAGACGAGGCGCGCCGCACGGTCGCGAGCGCGGCCAGGAAGGCGGCGGCACGGTGAAGCTGGAGGACCTGGACCAGCCGGGCGGGAACGGTCAGCAGTGGGGCGACCCGCTGCCGGATGAGCCGAAGACTGAGCTCGGCTACGCCCACCGGCTGGTCCTGATCTACGGTGACCGGCTGCGGTACGTGCCCGCGTGGCGGCGCTGGCTCGTCTGGGACGGCAAGCGCTGGGCGCACGACTCCACCGGCCAGGCCGCGCGCTGGATGAAGTCCATCGCCCGGCGCGTCACCGCCGATGCTCTCGCGATCGAGGACGAGCAGCATCGCCGGTCGGCGCTCAGCAGCGCCCGCCGTGGCGAGTCATCGGCCGGGGTCAGCGGCGCGCTCACCCTGGCGGGAACCGAAGCGGGGATCGTCGTCACCCCGGACGATCTTGATTCTGACCCCTACCTGCTCAACTGCACTAACGGAACCCTCGACCTGCGGACCGGCGAGCTGCGTGCTCACGACCCTGCCGACCTGCTCACCAAGATGGCCGGCGCGGCGCTCGATCCGGGCGCGCCGGGCGCGGTGTTCAGCGGCTTCCTGGACCGCGTCCAGCCCGAGGCGGAGATGCGCGCCTACCTTGCCCGCCTGACCGGTCACGCCCTTGAGGGCCGCGTTGTCGAGCACATCCTGCCGATCTTCCACGGCGACGGCGCCAACGGGAAGGGCACGTTCGTCGGCGCCATCCTGGCTGCGCTCGGCGACTACGCGGACGCCGCAGACACCGAGCTGCTCAACGCGCGGACATTCGACGCCCACCCCACCGGGGTCGCTGACCTGTTCGGGCTGCGCCTGGCGGTATTGCACGAGAGCGATGCCGGCCGCCGCCTGGCCGAGGGCACTGTCAAGCGGCTGACCGGCGGCGACCGGCTCAAGGCCCGGCGGATGCGCGAGGACTTCTGGCACTTCGAGCCCTCACATACATTCGTCATGCTGACCAACCACAAGCCCGTGGTCAGCGGCCAGGACGAGGGCATCTGGCGCCGCCTGCGGCTCGTCCCGTGGAACGTGGTGATCCCCGCTGAAGAACGGGACGACCGGCTCGCCGACCGGCTGCGGCTCGAATCGGACCACGTCCTCACCTGGCTCGTCCGCGGCTACCAGGACTGGCGGGAACGCGGTTTCTCGGAACCCGAGCAGGTCACCAAGGCGACGGCCGCATACCGGGACGGCGAGGACGCCCTCGGCCGGTTCGTCGACCAGCGCTGCCTGACCGGCCCGAACTTCCACGTCAGGTCGTCGGAGCTGTATGCCGCATGGGCGAAGTGGTGCACCACGGAAGGCGTGGAGTCCGGCACGAACAAGTCGTTCACCGAGTCGCTTCAGAACCGCGGATATCAGACGGAGAAGACCCGCGTGGGCATGGTCTGGCGGCGGCTCGGGCTGGCCGCCGATGAAGCACCCGATGAAGGGTTGTGAAGGATGTGAAGGTCTATCAGGCAAAGCGCGCGCACGTGTGGAAGGCAAAGGTGCAAACCCTACACACCCTTCACACGCGGGCGGTGACCCGGTGAAACCTGCACCTCACGTACACGCCGACCTGCCGCCCCCGTGACCGGCGGCTGGGAAGTCGACCGCCAGGCCGAGCGCCACGTCAGACCCGGACACCCCTGCGGCGCACCCGGCTGCGAGAGACCCATCTACCCCGGCCAGCCCCCATATACAAGCCGGACGGCGGCGCGTGGAGACACGTCGACTGCGAGCACCGCAACCGCAACCGCAACGACAGCGACGGCAGCACCGCGGACACCACGCAGACGGCGCGGACGGCGACGCTGGATGGCGTAGTGACCACACCCCGCTGACCTGCGGCTATGCAGGATCGCCCGATGTCTAGTGGCGGTGCCGCACAGAGCCGCACGCCGCGCCAGAAAATTTTGCACGGCCGCGCACCGGGGGGGTCAACGCGATGACCTGCGCCGATGGTACGGATGGTCACCGGGAGGGTGTAAAAATGGCGCGCAGGGCTGCACTTCACGGCGCGGATGACGTGCTGACGCCCGCGATCGACCGCGCGATCGACGCGATCGGGCCGCCCGACTCTGACGCGGCGCTGTCATTCCGGGTGTGTTGTGCGGTTCTTACAAGGCCGATCGGGTGTCCAGGGCGATTCCGGGCGTGGTTTTGCGGCTTTCCGACAGTCGCGCTCGCTACGCTGGCTGTAGCGCGACCAGCGGCCACTTCACTGAGGGCCCGGGCGGCCGGCTGGTGCGCGGTGTTCCCGCCAGATGGCTGCAGGAGGCGCTCGTTGGCCAGGAAGTACGATCCCAACCGGCCGAGCGCGCCCGACCGCCGCCGGGCTCAGGCGTCTGGGCCGCACCTGATGGACCATGAGCCGGGGACCGGCTGGCACAGGCACGCTCATCCGCTGTTCGGCGACGGCGCCAGCCATGATCACCGGCATGCCGGTGACGGGCGGCACGGCGGGATCGAGTTCGATGCGGGGCCGTGTGCCGGGGCGCTGCCCGGCCCGGAGTTCGTCTCGGCCGGTTACGGCGGCGGTTACGGCCCCGGGTTCAGCTCCGGTTACGGTGACGGCCGGGCGGGCCGGATCATGGCGGCGGCCGGTGACGAGGACGGCCCGGTGTGCCTGACGTGCTCGGGCCGGGGCAGGCTGCTGCACCCGGTGACGGGTCACAAGGGCCGGGTCTGCCCGTCCTGTCTCGGGACGGGGGTTTACGACCCGGATAACCCGCCGGACGCCGCGGCGCAGGCCCGGGGCGTGATTTTCTCGGGGCGCGTGCTCGAAGAGCTGCGGCGGA